>NZ_JAEDXV010000024.1:0-71345 GCF_036877645.1 Terriglobus sp. ADX1 | reverse complement strand
CGCCGAATACGGCATCCCCGTCTTCGCCTCGGTCGACGATCTGCTCGCCGCAGGCCTTGGCATCGCCGCCGCCAGCGTCTGCACGCCCACTGTCCACCACGCCTCCGCCGCCATCGCGCTGCTTGAGGCCGGCATTGACGTGCTTATTGAAAAGCCCATCGCATCATCGCTCGCAGAAGCGGATAGCATCCTCGCCGCCGCACGCGAACATGGCTGCATCGTGCAGGTGGGCCACCTCGAACGCTTCAACCCGGCGGTTACGGCAGCAACCTCGCTAGTCCACCAGCCCATGTTCTTTGAGTCGCACCGGCTCAGCATCTTTACGCCGCGCTCACTCGACGTCGACGTGGTGCTCGACCTCATGATCCACGACCTCGACATCGTGCTCACCCTCGCCGATTCCCCCGTCCGCGAAGTCCGCGCCGTAGGCCTGCCTGTCTTATCCAGGAAGACTGACATCGCCAACGTCCGCGTCGAGTTTGAAAGCGGAGCCGTCGCCAACTTCACCGCCTCGCGCATCTCCACCGAGCGCGTCCGCAAGCTGCGCTTCTTCCAGCCGCACCAATACCTCTCACTCGACTTCGCGCGCCAGGACCTGCTCATGATCGACGTCACGGCAGCAGCCTCCCTCACCCCCGCGCAGATGCAGGCGCTCTTCGCCGCATCCACCGGTCGCGACGAATCGCACACCGCAGAAGAAATAGAAGCCCACTTGGCTTCCCTGCGAACCGCGCAACAAGCCGCTGCCGCACAGAGCTTTTCCGACGAACCCATCGCCCGCGACCTGGCCGCCCAAAGCGGCCTGTCGTCCGAAGCCTCCAGCGCCGCCATTCCGGCACAGCCTCATCCGTCGGCAGGCTTATCGTTACGCAAAATCCCCACAGAACCCGGCGAACCCCTCCGTCTCGAAATCGAAGACTTCCTCAACGCCATCCGCACCCGCCAGGAACCTCGCGTCACCGGCCACGACGGCCGCAACGCCCTCGCGCTAGCGCTGGAAATAAACGCCGCCATCTCCGACCATCAGCAACGCGCCGGTCTGGCATAACGCAAACCCACAGCACGAACCGCGAAGCTCCAACGGCCATAGGCGTCCGAGGAACCCAAGCAAATTAAAGCGCCGTCATTCTGAGCGCAGCGAAGAATCCCAACACATCTTCCCGTAGCAATGCGTTCACAACTCTTCCAGCCACAAACCCAACCAGCTTCGCTTCGCGAAGCTCATACGGTCGAAGACCGTCATCCTGAGCGAAGCCGAAGGACCTGCATTCGTTTCATCGAACTACGATTCCACTGGAAAGCGAAGCCATGCCCATCGAACTCCCACGCCAAACCCGCGCCGACGCCATCGCATCCCTCCAGCGTTACTTCGAAGAGAACTTGCCCGAGCCCATCGGCGACCTGCCCGCAGGCATGCTGCTCGACTACATCCTCCAGGAGATCGGCCCACTCGTATACAACCAGGCCATCAGCGACGCGCAAGCGCGCCTAAGCTCGGTAGTCACCGACCTCACCGGCGACCTCTACGAAAAGCCCTTCGCCTACTGGCCCACCATCGAAAGCAAGCGCAAACGCCGCTAGAAGCTCCTATCCCGCCGAGGGATAGCGTTCAACGAGGAAACCTGACTGGCGAGTAGCGCGCTGCATGACGCTCCATCCCGGAATCAGCCTTCGTCGCCACTTTCTGCCGTATTCTAAAACGTATTATCTGTATCTAATTTGGAATCAACACTCCAGGCAGAACTATGCGTTCAAGCTGATCTTGGCATGAATACGCACTGCCGAAAGGTTTCCTTTGTTCAAGAAGCTTCTCTGCCTCCACGTCACCTTGCGCCTGCTCGCTGTTACTGCGATCTCCACCACATTTGCTTTTTCCTCTGTCCACGCTCAGACAACAGCTCGCCGACTCTCAGTAGCGCCATCTGCTTCCGCTGCGCGTGTCCCCCTTGCTGAGAGTCTCTCGGGACGTGTCGCCAGTTCCACCCTATTGGGACATCTCTCAGGCGAAACGCAGTTGACGGGTATGGCTCTCATGCTGAAGCCGACTGCGGCACAGAGCGTAGCACTGGATCAGCTATTGGCGGACCAGCAGAACCCGGCGTCAGTCAGCTTTCACCAGTGGCTAACCCCACAGCAATATGGGACGCGATTCGGCCTTGGCGACGACGACCTCGCCGTCCTGGAGGACTGGCTTCAGGCGCGGGGCTTCACGGTGGACTCGGTTGCGCCGAGCCGGAACCGGATCATGTTCACGGGCACCGCCTCAGCGGTCGAAATTGCATTCGGCACCACCATGCAGCGCTATAAGCGCGGCGAACAAAGCTTCTTCGAAAACGGCAGCGAAATTCAGATTCCGGCAGCACTAGCCGACGTCATCGGTGGCGTCAGTGGTCTTAGTAGCTTCCACTTGTCAGCACCCTTAGCGAAGCGTTTGCCCCTGCCCGCTAGTCAGGCAGCGCCACTGTATACGACGTCATCAGGCATATCCCACTACATGGTTCCTTGGGATGTGCGGCAGATTTTTGGCACGAACACACTCATCTCTTCGGGCTTCGATGCCACAGGCATCAAGATAGGCGTTCTGGGCCAGTCGGCTGTGTCGTCAACGCAGTTGACATATTTTCAGCAGAAGACAGGCCAGACAGTGAAGCTGCCCACGATGATGCTGGTGCCGAATACTGGATCGTCGAACCTCATCAGCGGCGACGAGGGTGAGTCTGAGCTTGACCTGGAGTATGTAAGCGGGAGCGCGCCAGGAGCGACAGTACTCTTTGTCTATACGGGCTGCGGTACAACGACGTCACCGACAACCTTGCCGAACACTGATAGCTGCGCGAACAACGGGGTGTTCGACGCGTTGGCATATGCAGTCACCAATAACGTTGCTCCGATTTTGACACTCAGCTACGGTGGTTGCGAACCGCAGTTCGCCTCGTATAGCAACACTGTTGTTGAACCGTTGCTCAAACAGGCAAACGCACAGGGACAAACATTCTTCGCCTCATCAGGCGATACAGGAGCGTCCTCTTGTGAAGTCTCGCACGACGTGACGCTGGCGACCGGTGGATTGAGTGTCTCGTATCCAGCCTCTTCCGCATATGCGACGGCGGTCGGCGGAACGCAATTAAGTGGCGACACCAGTACGTACTGGTCAACTGCAAACAATAGCTACGGCGGCTCAGCGATCGGTTATATCCCCGAGATCGCATGGAACGACACCGTTGTCAGCGTAAAGAACGGCGGCGGAATCTCTGCAAGCGGCGGAGGCGCCAGTAGCCTCTTCCCAAAACCCTCGTGGCAGGTCGGACGGGGTGTGCCGGCGGATTCTCATCGCGATGTCCCTGACGTCTCCTTACCTGCCAGCGCCTATGTGAATGGCTATCTGACTTGTACAGCCGATTTCCCCTGCTCAACCACCTCACAGACATTCCAGACCAACGACGGTGGCGTCTACGGCGGCACATCGGCTTCAGCACCCAACTTCGCGGCTATTTTGGCAATCATTGAGCAGGCTAACGGGGGCGGTGCGTTGGGGAATATCAACCCAAGCCTTTACACGCTGGCAGCCGGAGGTTCGGGTACCCCCTTCCACGACATCGTCAACGGCGACAACATCGTCCCCTGTGCGGGAGGAACCAAAGGCTGTTCCTCAACCGTGGCAGGCACGAATGGCATTATGGGATACAGTGCGGTTGCTGGTTACGACCAAGTGACCGGCTTGGGATCGGTATCCGTACCAACCCTTCAGGTCGGCCTGAATCCTTCGCGGCTGGCTTCGACCGTAACGGTTACTTTGTCCGACCCAAACCCTGCCGTATCTACTCCAATTACTTTTACCGCGAAGGTCACCGGAAGCACCGGAACGCCAACTGGGTCAGTAGTGTTCAGTGTTGACGGCACCGTGGTAGGTTCGGCAATACCTCTTTCTGTCGGCACAGCCACCTATTCCTCTGCTGGCTTTTACGACACTGCCTCGCATACGGTTTCAGCGGCTTATTCTGGCGACGCAGCCTACGCTGGATCAACAGGCTCGACCACAGTGGTTGCCAGAACAGGAAAGACACCCTCCTCTGTAACGATTACCGTCCCTACGGCTGCCCTGGCAGTGAATACGCCGGTCACTCTCACCGCACAGGTCGGATCCGTAGGTGCCACTGGCACGATCCTCTTCAGTGTTGACGGAACCCCAGTGGGATCACCAGTCGCATTGACCTCCGCCGGCGCAAGCTACACCTTTGCAGGTTTCGCTTCCACGGGCGCTCATACTGTGACGGCCACGTACTCCGGCGACGCAACATTCAGCGGTTCAAGCAGCAGCACAGCGTTCACCGTTGGCACGGGTAAGCTGACTGCCCCGGTGTTTTTGACCGTGCCAAACGCTATCACCACCAACGCCATCGTTCGACTCTCAGCGAATGTCGGGAATCAGGATGCCAACCGATTGTTTGGTGGCGTAACACCCACTGGAACGGTGACCTTCAGCCTCGACGGTAAGCCAATCAGCTCTCCGATTACGCTTGGCGACCTGATTCCCGCTGTCAACTATGTCTATAGCGGATTCACCGTGAGCGGAGTACACGCACTGTCTGCGAGCTATTCCGGCGATGCGACGTACGCTCCAACTACGACAACAGTGACGATTAACATTACGTCCGTTCTGACCCAGCCGGCGGTTTATGTCGGAGCTGCAACTTTAACTCCGGCAATTGGGGTTGCAACCAGCCTGACCGCGACCGTGAGCGGCACCAACCTCACCCCCACTGGAACAATTATGTTCAGCGTGGACGGAGTAACTGTGGGTTCGGCCGTGACGTTGACGGCTGATAGCAGCCAGACTCAACCTTCAAGTACTGCCACAATTTCATACACATTCACAACCGGTGGAGCGCACACAGTCATCGCGACCTACAGTGGCGATCCTGTCTATTCTCCGGCCACCGGCTCGGCCACCATCTCCGCCGTCACACCTGTTCTAGGAGGCATCGGCATCGCGAGCTCACCCTCATCCCTGAGCGTTGCCTACGGGAGTTCCGGACAGATCACTCTCACCGTGACCTCCCTCAATGGCTACACCGGCCCTGTAACAATTAGCGGTTTAGCCGTTACCGCCTCGAGTGGAGCAACTTTTGCTGGCTGCTATCGAATCTCCGGTCCCATCAATCCATCAGCAAATGCAACTGCATCCGCAACGCTCACCATTACCCCGACCTCTAACCCCTGTTCAACAGCATCCAGCAGGAGCATAGGGTCGAATGGCTCTGCTGGGAGCATCGCGCGCGTTCTGGGTTCCACGGGCAGTTCGCGAGTTGCTCTGGCAATTATGGCGGCGGGCGTATTCAGCTTCATGGGTTTACGCCGTCGCATTCTCTCGTCTCGCCTTCTTCTTTTCTTTGCTGTCACCGCGCTTGCTGTCGGGCTGGGAGGATGCAGCGGAGGCGGATCGAGTTCTACTTCCACTTCCACTGGCACAACTTCGTCGAGCCACGCAGGCACTTACACAGTCAGGGTTACTGCGGTCAGTGCAGCGAGTGCCTCGGTCACCGCGAACACCAGTTTCACGTTGTCGGTGCAATAGAAACGACATCGCCCAGCAGAACGTCAGAGTGCTCTGGCGTTCTGTTTCGGCTCTTCTTTGGAAGCGGACTTCAGCCCTGCCGTGAAACACGGATCACGACAACCGCGCGGTCACAGAAACAAACAGGAGCATAACTTCAACTCCGCGCGTCCACAGAAGCTCATGGCTGGCACACGCCGAAGGCGCCGAGAACCGCACGAAGTGCTGTCAAGCCCTAAATCCACCCAACCCAAACAAATCAAAAGAAATAGAGTTGGCATGCTATTTCCCCAAACTCTCTAGAATAGAAAATAGAAACAAGGGAAAGCTAAGAGCGAAAGGCCAACTGCTAAAGCCTTTAGAAAGACGATTTTGCCTCTAACTCTAATGGGCAGACGATTTTAGCGGCACCAGCGCCATAACCCCAATAGAAAGAAGATTTTAGAAAAACAGGGGGAGGGGGTACCCCTTACCGGATGGCCTGCATACTGTACCGGAATAGAACATCAAAGTCCGTCCGAATCGTCAGTTCTGAGCTTTCATGTTTTGCAATCGCCGTCTCCACGGCGCGCTGCGCGCTATCGCGCTTGTAGCCCAGGTTCACCAGCGCAGACAGCACGTCATCCACCACAGGTCCACCTTGGAAACCGCCACTTGCCTGCGCCGGCGAAGCGGCCTGCAGATCGTCCAGCTTGTCCTTCAGTTCCAGCACCACGCGTTCGGCAGTCTTCTTGCCAATGCCCGGAATCTTCACCAGCAGCGCGCTGTCACCACCACGAATCGCCGCCACAAGACGATCCGCGGAAAGCCCGCTGAGTACGGTAATCCCCAGCTTCGGCCCAATGCCGCTGACAGTGATCAGCCGCTCAAACAGCCGCTTCTCGTCGCGGTCGGTAAAGCCGAACAGCGCAATCGCATCCTCACGCACCTGCGTGTTGATGTGCAGCGATACCTCAGCGCCTTCATCCGGCAGTGAGGTAAACGTGGTCACACTGATGGCCACGTCATAGCCAACACCACCGCAGTCAACAATGACAGCGTTGGGCGACTTGGAGAGCAAACGTCCGCGCAGGTGAGCAATCATCGTCTAGCCGCGCCGCCGATACAGGATCTGGAACTGGTAGCCATCGTTCGGTGGGAAGAGCTTGCTGATGGTGCGCAGCCGTTCCGCCAGCGCCGGGGCAGCCAGCAGCGGATACTCGCGCTCACGCAGGTCGCTGTAGTCAAAGTCCATGAATACGCTCAGCAGGTAGATCGCCAGCGAGTCGGCAAAGGCCGCGGCATAGTAGTTGGTGCGCGCCTTCTCATCCACGGTGCCGCGCGGTGCAGACCCGCGAGCACGCGCATCCATCTCCGCCACGGAGACACCCAGTGCCGCCGCCCGGTCCTCCCACGCGTCAATGGACGTTTCCCCGCGCACATTCGCGATCACCTGCTTCCAAAGCAGTTCGTTGAAGGTCGGCGGAACACCAATCGTGTCCGTGAAGTTATGGGCAATGTTGATGAAGAACTCGAATGCCAGCGCAAAGCGGTCATTATGGAGACGGCTGCTCAGGAAGACCACTTCCTTGCCGTCCACCTGAGCATTGCGGTGGCAGATAGCGCGATCGACCAGCGCCGGGCTGTATGCAGGCGCAATCAGTGTGCGGTCAACCAGAGGAAAGGGTGCGGTGTCGCCGCCCTCCAGCCGAGCGCCGCTCAGCGCCAACGGTACAAAGACATACCGAAAGGCGTTCAGCCCATTGCTGAGACCAGTTGGAACCGTTCCCACCAGACGCGCAATCTCCTCCGCCGTCAGCGACGGC
This sequence comes from Terriglobus sp. ADX1, assembly GCF_036877645.1. Classification (NCBI taxonomy): domain Bacteria; kingdom Pseudomonadati; phylum Acidobacteriota; class Terriglobia; order Terriglobales; family Acidobacteriaceae; genus Terriglobus; species Terriglobus sp. ADX1. The sequence continues at coordinate 63,986 of NZ_JAEDXV010000024.1, read as the reverse complement.
AGATCAAGCCGCCCCAGCGTGGCGTACTGCAGGCCATTCGGTGCGGTTGTTGCCTGCGCCTGTTGCGTGGCCTCTTCCGGTGTCAGTAGATCGGTTATCAGAGCCTCAGCCATTCCAAGCGGTATTCTAATGGCTGAGGCAGCCCTAATTCACATGGCAGATACATCCGCATCCCGCCCACAGATTGCACCCGGCTACACCGGCCCCCGTTTCCTGGGCGCGCCCGTAGGCGACTTCACCGTCTTCCAGACGATTCTGCTGTCGCTGGCCAGCGGCGCTGTGGCCTTCTTCGCGGGTACGTTCCTCGCCATCATGTCCATGCTGGTGATGACCATGTTCGGCCACAAGCCGGACTTCTCCATCGCCTACCGCTGGGTGGGCGTGCCGCTGGGCCTCACCGTCCTCGTGATCGCCAGCGTCTTCCTCACCTCGGCACTAGTCTCCCGCATCCGCCGTTCGGCGCACACCCCCCGATAACTTACACTGGCCTCACCCCATGGCTGGCGAAACCTTCTACGCAGACACTTACGCGCCCGCGGAACGCTACCGCTGGACCATCGGCGTGCTCCTTGGCGTCGGCGTGCTGGTCAACTACTTCGACCGCGTCAACCTGTCCGTCTCGCACGACGCACTGGTAGACAGCTTCGGCATTACACCGCAGGTCTTCGGCCAACTCTCCGCAGCCTATTCCTGGACCTATGCCGCCTGCCAGCTCCCCACAGGCGTAGTCCTCGACCTCTTCGGCGTCCGCAAAGTCACCCTATGGTCGGTACTGATCTGGGGCATCGCATCTCTCGCCGCAGCGTTCGCGCCGGGAATCATATTCTTCTTCGCCGCACGGCTGTTGTTGGGTATTGGTGAAGCCCCAACATTCCCTGCTAATGCAAAGGCTGTGGGAGCGTGGTTCCCTGCGCATGAACGCTCCCTCGCAACCGCACTGTTTGATGGATCGGCAAAGCTGGCGAATGCCATTGGTGTTCCTCTGCTGGGATTGCTGCTGCTGGAAGTTGGCTGGCGTTGGTCCTTCGGCTTTACTGCAGTTCTGTCGTTCGCATACATGGCGGTGTTCGCTCTGCTCTATCGTGAGCCGGGCCGCTTCTCCATGCGCAACGTCATACGCACACCATCGCGTATTCCCGGCGGCGATGCCGCGCAGATCATCGCGCCTCCTATTCCGCTTGGGCAGTTGCTGCGCCAGAAGAAGATCATCGGTCTGGCGATTGGGTCCGGTTCGTATAACTACGTCTTCTACCTTCTGATCACGTGGCTGCCAACGTATCTTGCGCAGACACAACACGTCACCCTGCAACAGTCTTTCCTGTACACGGGGGTGCCATGGCTGGTGGCCGCAGCATGCGGATTCCTCATCGGTGGCGTGTTAGTCGATGTGCTTATCCGGAACGGCTACAACGCCAGCACGGTACGGCGCACGGTGTTGATTGGTGGAACCATCTGCGGCCTGGGGATTCTTGGCGCGGCCTTTGCGCATACTGTAACCGCAGCCCTGGTGTGCATCACGCTGTCCATTGGTGGATTGTCCGCAGCATCGCCGGTTATCTGGAGTCTTCCATCGCTGCTGGTGCCCAATACCAGCACCGGCAAGGTGGGCGGGATCGTTAACTTTGCGAACCAAATCTCCGCTATTCTTGCGCCTATCGTCACGGGCTATACCGTGGGTGCAACTCACAGCTACACGTTGGCCTTCGCTATTCCTGCGATTTATATCGTCATAGGAATTGCGTCATACTTCGTGCTGTTGGGACGCATTGAACCCATTGATGTGCGCGAAGCTCTGCAAAACTAGGAACGTCCGCAAGGTTCACTCTTGCGGACGTTGCATTGATCGAGCAAACCTTCTTACTTCTTCACCAGCGCGCGTGTTGCGCCTACAGAAATGCCGCCGTCAATCAGGATTGTCTGTCCGGTGACATAGCGCGACGCTTCGCTGGCAAGGAAGACAACCGCTCCATCCAGATCGTTTGGCGCGCCGGGGCGCTTCATTGGGATGCGTTCGACGAGATATTCGACCCAGCCCTCGTCCTCATACATTGCCTTGTTCTGATTGGTCTTGAACCAACCCGGCGCAAGGACGTTGACAGTGATGCCGTGTTCACCCCAATCATCCGCGAGCGACATGGTGAGTTGCTTGATGCCGCCACGGCTTGCGCCATACGGACCAAGTCCGGCAGAGCCACGCACACTGGTCACAGAACCTACGTTGATGATGCGACCGTAACCCTGTGTGATCATGTGTCGCGCAACGCCCTGTGCCACAAAGAACGCACCACGCAGATTGGTATCGAGGATCGCGTTCCAGTCATCCCATGTGACTTCCAGTGCGCGCTTGCGGATGTTCATGCCCGCGTTGTTCACAAGGATGTCCACTTTTCCAAACTGCTGTGGCGCAGCTTCCGCAAAGGCCTTGATGCTGGCTTCATCGCGCACATCAAGCACGAGTGCCTTTGCTTCGATGTTCATCGCCGCAAGCTCTGCGATGAATGCATCGCAATCGCCGGCCTTGCGCGACGTGACGATCAGCTTCGCTCCTGCACGACCGAGAGCGCGTGAGAAGTACTGTCCTAAACCTCGGGATGCGCCAGTCACAACGGCTACCTGACCGGTTAGATCAAACAAGTTTTCTGCCATCTTTTCTCTCTCGCCTGCAAGTACCGGGCGGGGGTACCCCCTCCCCCCTGTTTTGCAAAATCGTCTTTCTAAAAGGTTTACGGATTTAGTGGTTGTAAAATCGTCTATCTATTGACGTTAGAGGCAAAATCGTCTTTCTAAAGGGGTTAGGAGCAGCGAGTGAGCAGGTCAGCTAGTCAGCGGTCCGTTCGCTATTTCTATTTTAGTGATCTGGTGGAAATAGCATGCCAACTCTATTTCGTTTGGTTTGTTGGGGTTGAGTGGTTTAGGGGCTTGACAGGATTTATGGACCTGCGCATTCCACCTATTCGTTTGGAGCCACCACGACCTTGAGTAATCCTGCTTCACGTGCGTGCAGCCGATCAAAGTAATTCGCAGCATCTTCGAGTGACGAAACGGCGGAGATGAGCGGCTTCACTGTAATTGCGCCGTTTGCCATCAGACGGATTGCTTCCGGATATTCTCCAGCGGAGGCGCATGATCCCTGCAGTCGGACTTCGCGTGTGACGACACGCTGCAAGGGCAGCGGCACTTCCGGCTGAATGTTGCCGATGAGTGTGACTGTGCCTCCGCGGCGTACACATTCGATGGATGCAACGACAGTTTCGCCGCGACCCACTGCTTCTAGCACGACGTCAACACCTTCGCCACCAGTGCGCTTCAATACTTCGTCGATCAGCTCTTTGCCACTCATGTGCAGCGTGTCGGGAATGCCCACTTCTTCCGCCATCTTCAAGCGCGCGGCATCGACGTCTGCAATCATCACGGACCTGCATCCCTTGGCGCGTGCAGCCTGTGCGGTGAGCAGACCGATCATGCCTGCACCGATGACGAGTGCGGATTCGCCGCCCTTCATCTTCGTCACGTTCACGCCATGCAGCGCGATGGAAACGGCTTCCAGCATTGCCGCTTCTTCCATGGGGAAGTCTTCAGGCAGGCGATAAAGAATGCGCGCAGGTACGCTTACGTATTCGGCGAACGCACCATGGCGACGAAACTCGTTGCATGACACGCCGACGACCTGGCGGTTGTTGCAGAGATTCACCTCGCCGCGCAGGCAGTAATCGCACTTGCCGCAGTAGACGGTGGAGTCAAAGGTGACGCGATCGCCGGGCTTCCACTCCGATACATCAGTGCCAACCTTCTCGATCACACCTGCGGCTTCATGGCCCATGATGATGGGAGGAATGCGGCGTCCGCTGCTGCCGTCGTAACCGTGCACATCGCTGCCGCAGATGCCGCATGCACCCACACGAATCAGTACTTCATCCGGTCCAACGGTTGGCTCGGGAACGTCTTTTACCTGCAGCTTTGAATACTCTTCCAGCAACAGCGCTTTCATCGCAAAACCCTCGCCGATTAGCTTACTGCGGAAGGTATCCAAAACACGAACGCAGCGCCTTCGGGATTTACCGCAAGCGCTGCGTCATTTATTTCCATTGATTGGTTACTGCGGCAACGGCTTCAGCTCGATCGTCTTGCCTTCCTTGATGGACGTGCGGGCTGCATCCAGAATCTGCACAACAACCATGTTTGTTTCCAGCGACGACAGGTCGCCCTTCGGGTCGATCTGGTGATGCAGTACGGCGGCAAGATAGTCGAGTGAATTGCTTTGGTTCTGCGGAAGACTCGGTGCGGGATAGATGGCGGATTCCACCTTCTGGCCCTTGTAGCGCGAGATGATGTTGCCTGGTCCCACGGTGAACATGGTGCCGCCGTTGCCGTAGACTTCCATGTTCTTCACGGCAAAGCTCCAGTCCCAGCTTGGCATCAGGATGGCTTGCATACCGGGATAGGCAACGATCACGGTGGCATCGTCTTCGGTGCGCGTGTAGATGTCTGGTTTATGTGTTTGAGCGAAGGCGGTCACTGATTGCGGCGTTGCGCCGTTGTTGATGACAATGGCAAGATCAGCGCCGTAGCAGCCGAAATCAAACAATGCGCCTGCGCCGTTCTGCTTGGGATCAGTGATCCACGGCAGCCACTCCGGACCTACTCCAATCTCCTTCGGGCCTTCGTGGCCATCGCGCACCAACACCTTGCGCACGGTTCCCAGCTTGCCGTCCTTGATCTCCTTCAGCGCCTCTGCGTTGCTGTTGTACCAGGTGGTTTCGTAGTTCACCAGCACCTGTACGTTGTACTTGCGTGCGGCCTCGCGGATGGCCAACGCGTCTTCCACGGTGGTGGTCAGCGGCTTTTCCACCATGCTGTTTACGTGGTGCTTCGCGGCAATTTCAATCACCTTGCGATGCTCCAGGATCGTGCCATAGCCCAGCACTGCATCGGGATGCGTCTTCTCAATCATGGCCTCTTCGTCGGTGTAGAAGAGTGCGGGGTCCAGCTTGTACTGATCGCGGTATTGCTTTGCGAGAGCCGCATTGGGTTCGACAATCGCGACGAGCTTCGCGCTCTGGCTGGTTGGCAGGTTGTGTAGAAAGCCCTTCACGTGGCCGTGAGTCAGCCCCACGATGGCGACCCGGATGGGCGTACCCGCCTGTTGCCCCTGAACAGCAGGGAGCAACAAGAATAGAGCAGCCAGCACACACGCAAGACGCACGAAGCGAAACATAGATAGACCTTTCAGAACGCAGGTTTGGCAGAATCGGAGACGAGAGAATGTTAGTCCGGCGACAGCCAGATCGTCATGACGAAGAAGCGACAAAACAAAAAAGAGGCGCGATGCCCGCGCCTCTTTATCTGGGGAGTCGGATGTGTTTATGGCAAAGGCTTCAGCGTCACGGTCTTGCCGCTCTTCACGCTTTCGCGTGCGGCGTCCATGATCTGCACGGCAACCATGTTTGTGTCGAGCGAGCCAGGCAGCCAGTGGTCGTCCACCTGATTGCGTAGTACGGCAACAAGGTAGTCCCACTCGTTATCGCGTTTGGCATCGACTGCCGGTGCAGGAGATTGCGTTGCCGTCTTCTCTCCCTTCAACTGCACGGAGAGATCCTTCGTGCCGACGGTTTTCGCCTGGCCCTCTTCACCGAACAGTTCCAAATCCTTGCGCGTGGAATTGAAAGGCCATTGCCAGCTAGGCAGCAGAACAGCCTGGAATGTGGGGTAGCGGATGATGATGGTCGCATCGTCGTCCGTCTTGGGATAGTCCTTCGAATCATCGGTCTGGGCAACGGCCGTTACGCTGATGGGCAGCTTGCCTTTCAGCAGAAACGTGACGAGATCCGCGCCATAGCAGCCGAAATCATAGAGCGCACCAGCGCCGTTTTGCTCCGGGTCTGTGAGCCATGCCACAAACTCCGGTCCCGTATGCAGCGCGACCGGACCGGCATGTCCTGCATAAAACACCATCTTGTGCAGCGTTCCCAGCTTGCCTTCCTGTGCCAATGCGATCGCCGCATTGTTGCTGGGGAAATAGCTGGTGTCGTAGTTGGTCAGGATGTGCACGTTGTACTGCTGCGCAGCCTTGCGCATGGCCAGCGCTTCGGGTACGGAGATGGCCATCGGCTTTTCCATGATGCTGCTTACGTGATGTTTCGCGGCCGCAATCGCCACCCTGGGATGATCTTTGTTTGGTGTGTAGATCATCACCGCATCCAGTTTTTCCTTGTTCAGCATCGTCTCCAGATCGGTATATGTCGGGATCGATTCCAGATGAAGGCTGTCCACGTATTTCTTCGTGAGTGCTGTGTTCGGCTCTTCGATGGCAACGAGCTGAACGTTCGGGTTTGCGTGGCGTGCAAGGTTGCTCAGTGTGCCGCCAACATGACCGTGTACCAGACCCACGATGGCTACGCGAATTGGTGTTCCTACAGAAGCGGTTTGAGCCCGCAGGAAGGGCACGGATGTAGTGAGCAGGACAAGAAAAAGCAGCCGGAGAGCGGAACGCATCACAAGGACCTCAGCAGAAAATTCGCCACACATTTTTGAGCAGGGGGCGTGCGTCCGCCAGCATAGCTGGTTCGTATTACGAATACCCCTCGAAAAGGCACCGCTGATACCGTGTAATAGCACCTTTTTCACGACAAATTGTTTTCACCCTGTTTTGGAGGCTCCACCTTTATGTCCCGTACCTTTTCAGCACTGCGTCGCGGCATCTGTACCGCCACGCTGCTGTCCACTGTTGCTGTTTCGTCCATGCCTGCAGCTTTTGCGCAGAAGAACAAATCTGCCGCACCCGCCGCGGAAGAGAAGAAGACGGCCAGCTACTACGGCGCGCAGCCCGCGACAGAGAACATTGACCTGGGCATCTATGCGCAGATTCGCAACGAAGGTCTGCTGCACTCGCATGTGATGGAGTACATGGAAGGCCTGTCCGACGGTATTGGTCCGCGCCTTACCGGTTCGCCCAACATGAAGAAAGCAAACGAGTGGACGCGTGATCGTCTCACCGATGCTGGTCTCGTCAATGCGCACCTGGAAGACTGGGGCGAGTTTGGCATGGGCTGGAAGCAGATCAACAGCTGGGCCCGCATGATTGCGCCGGACACCGAGCCGGTATGGATTCAGGCAACGCCGTGGTCGCCTGCAACCAAGGGCTCTGTGACTGCCGATGCTGTGCTGGTGGAGTTCAACACCCAGGCTGATCTGGCGAAGTACAAGGGCAAGCTGGCAGGCAAGATTGTTCTGCTGGGCGCGCCGCACGCGATCGTTGATCTGACGGAGCCTCTCTTCTCGCGTTATACCGATGCTGAGCTGAAGGAGATGGAAGGCCCGGAGACACCGCGTGGACGTGGTGGCGTGAACATCCAGCAGGCACTGGCAGACCGTGCGCGTCTGGCGCAGCTTCGCGGTGCTGCATTGAAGATGATGACGGAAGAAGGCGTTGCCGCCATCATTACTCCGTCGCGTGATGGAGGCAAGGGCGGCGGTACCGGCATTATCTTTGACGACAACGGCGCGAACCTGGTTCGTGGCGCACAGGTCAAGGAAACGGCTGTCACCATTCCGAACGCTGTGACCACGGTTGAGAACTACGGTCGCATCTTCCGCTTGCTGCAGCACCACGTTCCGGTGCAGATGGAAGTGAACATTCAGACGGAGTTCACTGGCGATCACGAGCATGGCTTCAACACCGTTGCTGAAATCGCTGGTACCGATCCCAAGCTGAAGGAACAGGTCGTGATGGTTGGCGGCCACCTGGATAGCTGGATCTCCGGCACGGGCGCCACGGATAACGCTGCGGGTTCGGTTGTTGCGATGGAAGCTGTTCGCATCCTGAAGGCGCTGAACATCAAGCCGCGCCGCACCATCCGCATTGCTCTGTGGAGCGGTGAGGAGCAGGGCCTGTATGGTTCGCGCGGCTACGTGAAGCAGCACTTTGGCGAAATCCTGCCGGCTCCGGGTGGGCCTGCACCGGGATCGGATGCTGCGATGATGGCTGCTCTCGGAATGGGCGGACGCAACGCTCGCCGAGGACCGCTGAAGACCACCAAGGAGTGGGAGACGCTGGACGCCTACTACAACCTGGACAACGGCACCGGCAAGGTGCGCGGCGTGTACACGCAGCAGAACTTTGCCATTGGCCCCATCTTTGCGCAGTGGATCGCACCGCTGAAGGATCTGGGCGTTACCACCATCACCAACCGCAACACCGGTGGAACGGATCACCTGTCATTTGACTCGCTCGGCCTGCCCGGCTTCCAGTTCATCCAGGACGACATGGATTACGAGACGCGCAGCCACCACTCCAACATGGACACGGTGGAGCGCATCCACGAAGACGACCTGAAGCAGGCCGCCGTTGTGGAAGCCATCTTCCTCTACAACACCAGCGAGCGCGAGGCGATGATGCCGCGTAAGCCGTACCCGCATCCTGAAGAGGACGCGGACCGCAACGCACCGCTGAAGAACCTGTATCCCACAGCAGTTCAGGACGCAGGCAAGCAGTAACGCAATCCGCAGAACAAAACGGGTGAGCAGACATACTCTGCTCACCCGTTCTGCGTTCGCCGACTCTAGATTGCATTGCTCAGGTTCATGGTGCTTACCTCCACAGTGACTCCGCCGGGAGCATTGACGTAGAAGCCATAGGTGGGTGGACCGCCGCGTTGCAGTATGGTGGGTTCCGGTGCGGTGAAGCCTGACTGCGCGATTGCGGCATGTCGCTCGTCCACTGCACGAGGTGTGTCCTGCAGAAAACCCACGTGAAAGAAGCCGGGATATCCCTGCTCTGGTGTCATGTTCTTGTCGAACATCAACGCCAGCAGAAAGCCCTTCCCATCCTGCAGAATGGCAAATTTCCCGGCGCGTGTTTCCAGCGTGCGCAAGCCGAAGATGCGTTCCAGAAACGCCTGCAGAGCGGGAACGTCATACGTGGTCAGGTTGGCGTGATTGAGAGTGTGCATCGTGCGAAACCTCCGTTTAGGGGTGGGTTGTCGCATGGATCCGAAGAAGCGTTACTGGGACACATGCGACAGAAAAGCAAGTGCATGCGTGCACTGCTGTTTGTCGCCGTGGGTCCCTTCCCCGTTTTCTCCCAGGGGTGACATTACTGCAACGCGGGTGCGCTGCAGCGAACCGGGCTTACCAAGCCGGCTCCGCGTTTTTCGGCACTGTTAGGATGCGATTGATTTTCCGTGCGGTTCAGAATTTTTGTTTTTTAAGCTGCTCCAAAAGAGTTGAAGCGCAGTTGCAACAGGTCTACGAACTCACCAACATGCGATCCATCTACCAGTCCGTGGTGTACGTGGATGGACACGGGTAGAGTTTTGCGGTCTTCGTTGTCCGTGATTTTGCCGAAGGTGATGCGAGGTGCGGAGTCATCCGCCCCGTAGTTGCGGGCATGGGATATCGATGTGAAGTCCAGCCACGGCAGCGAGGAGAAGCGGATGAGATTCTGTGCTGGCGGACGCTCCAGGTCGTTGCTGATCCGGCTTTGCTCTATGGCGAGCGAACCCACGCGCACGAATTCATGCAGGTCGTCGTGATACGGATAGTGGGCAAAACCGATGGTGCCGTTCGGGCGGCCAATGGCGCAACCGGCGTTGATCCGCTCGAACTCCCACGGCTCTCCGTCCAGGATGCGTGTGCGGAAGTTCTGCACGTGTTGCGCTGCTGTGAGAGCGCAGTGGACCTGCGTGAGGAAGATGGACAGGTTTTTTGCCTTGGCATAGGCGAAGGCTTCCGTGCAGTCCATCCGGATGCAGACGCCGTGGAATGGTTCGCTGAAACTGTGAAAGAAGTGGAACAGGGCCGTGCGCGGCCAGGTCGTGAGGTCGATCTTTCGGCAGGCTTCCACGATGATTAATCCAACCTCTTCTCAAAGACCTCAGAGGTCTTTACATGTTCATAGCCATCGCGCAGATAAAAGCGATGTGCATCCTGCCGTTTGATTTGAGAACGCACGCGCACCCGCGGTATTTCCTGGCGCACAGCCCACTGCTCCACTGCTTCGCACAACCGTCGACCGATACCCAATCCGCGATGGCCCTCTTTCACGACCAGGCCGCCCAGCTCCACTACGTCTGGGGACTGCAGATGTCGTTCAATGCTTGCGTCCGCCCATCCCACAACGACGTCTTCCAGAACCGCTACGAAAGCGATGCGGTCGGGTGACTGCGTGAGTTGATGGATTCTTTTACGCATCGTAGCAGCGTCACAGGGATAGCCGAGTTGCGTGCTGAGAGAGCTTACGGCCTCTGCGTCCTCGATGACGAGAGGGCGCACGGTGAGCAAGGAGGATCTGGTATCCACTGTCATATCCATCGGTTACTTCTACAGCCATCGTATCTGTGCGGCTTGACTCGCCGAGAATGACATCACCTCAGCGGTACGTTGTCCAGGCCACCCTTGCTGAAAGGATGGCAGCGCGCGATACGCCGCAGGGCGAGCCACGAACCGCGCCAGGGGCCAAAGCGGGCGATGGCCACCTCTGCATACTCTGAGCAGGTGGGCGTGTAGCGACATCCGCTGATGCCGGTGCTGTGCAGCATGGGCGAGAGCAAGCGGCGGTACACGCGGAGTGCTGCGAGCGCAATGTTCATGGAACGGAGGCGCGGCAAGCATGCCGCTGACTGGATTATCGCTCTGGTTGTGCGGTGTACTGCTTGCGTACTGCACGGAAAACGTTGGCTACTTCGCGCTGGAGCTTGTCCCATTCCAGCAGGAGGACCGTTCGGCGCGGATGCAGAATCACGTCTATGGGCAGATCGGCCAACAACGCTGCGTGCATAGCGACGGCGGCGCGCATGCGGCGCTTGATGCGATTGCGGTCATGCGCCTTGCCCATGACTTTGCCGACGGTCAGGCCAATGCGAGGGCCGGTGTGCGGCTCACCATATAGCAGTTCGGAGGGATGCAGGCGGCGTTCCGGCATGGTGTCGCGGCGGGCGCAGAACCACGTCATCTCGCGGGAGTGCTGCTTGCGGGATGCGGCGTAGGCACGCTGGTAGTCCGCGTGTTTCCGCAGGCGCAGCTCAGCAAACGAGATCTTCGGTTTGGGGATGGGAAGGGTCATTGCCTGCAACGCGAAGGGGCGCGACTGGCGCGCCCCTTGCAGAAACGGAATGCGACAGGAAACTAGTCGCGGAAGCCGGCGGAGACGGCAATCTTATGACGGCCCTTGGCACGACGACGGCTGAGGACGGTCTGTCCGGCCTTGGTCTTCATGCGGGTGAGGAAGCCGTGCGTCTTGGCGCGGCGGCGGCGGTTCGGCTGAAAAGTGCGCTTCGGCATGCTGTTACGTCTCCTGCGCTAAGCGTGCAGAGCTCTCCGTCAGGGGAGAAAAGCAGCAGCGCTGAGCTTGAAAAGTGTTTTGTCCTGTCCGGCGAGCCTAATGCAAGCACCCTGCCAGCACGAACGCGCAACGCTAGGGCGGCGCACTGCGGACAACATCGCTTATGTTACCGCATTTCCCACAGGAGGGAAAGCCTTTGTTGAGAATCTTCCGCAACAGCCATTGACATAGGTGCCCGGATGCGCGGTAAGCCCGGTACACTCAGAGGCACCATGCGCTCCCTTATCCCACTGCTTTTGCTTACTGTTACAGCGCCCGCGCAGTTTGTCCTGCAAAAGAACCCGTCGTCCGTCAGTCTGCGCGGTGTGGCCAATGTGGATAGCCGGGTGGCTTGGGCCAGTGGCACTTCCGGCACGGTTTTGCGGACGCTGGACGGCGGCGGAACATGGCAGAAGTGCGCTGTACCGGAAGGTGCAGAGAAACTCGATTTCCGCGCGGTGCAGGCTTTTGACGGGCAGACGGCCATAGTGATGAGTGCCGGTGCAGGCGACGCCAGCCGCCTTTATCGCACCACGGATGGATGCAGCACGTGGAAGCTGGTCTTCACCAATCCGGATGCTCCGGGTGGGTTCTTTGACGCGTTGTACGTCCCACGACATGGAGAGGGATGGCTGCTGGGCGATCCGGTCAAGGGCGGCTTCTATGTGGCGGTAACGCGTGACGGAGGCCAGTCGTGGGCGAAGGTTCCCGTGCCCATTCAACCGGAGACAGAAAAGGGCGGAGCGTTCGCGGCGAGCAACCAGTCTCTTGCAATGGGCGTGGCAGGGCCCGTCTTCGGCGGTGGCGGCGGTTTGCTGTATCGCGGTGAGCAGGATCGCTGCCCCGATCCTGTGCAGTACAACGATCCCAATGCCTGCGCGACGCATGTAGGGTTTCGCAGAATGTTGACAGATGTGGGCGGAGCCGGTTCGTCGTCCGGCATCTTTGCTATCGCCGCCAACGGCAAGGCGATGGTCGCAGTTGGCGGCGATTACATGCACCCGGAACTGGCAACACACACCGCTGCGTTCAGCGTGAATGGTGGCATGGGATGGCAACCCGCGGAGACGATGCCGCGTGGCTATCGCAGCACGGTGGCGTATGACGCTGCAACAACAACGTGGATTGCAACGGGGCCTACGGGAACCGACATCTCGACAGACGATGGCCGCAACTGGAAACCATTGCTGCCGGATGCGAAGGCTGGTGATTCTGCGGATGCGGATCGCAACTGGAATGCACTGTCGCTGCCATTTGTTGTAGGGCCAAAGGGACGCATCGGGCGGCTGCGCGAAGGCGCGCTTGCTGGAAAGTAAGCCGCAGTTTCGCGCAGGCGTCATGCAGGCATCGCTTCCCTCCTGATAGAAGGGATGGGATGACGGTTTCAGGATTGCGGAAGTTGCTGGCTGTGTGGCTGGCGTTGGTTGTGGGTGTGGCATGTGCGCAGGAGCCACAGTTAACGCTGCATGGCGAGGTGCGTCGCGCACAGTTCATGTCGTATCAGGAAGTGCCATTTGATGTACCGGAAGGCGTGTCGCGGCTGACCGTGGAGTTCACGTACACGGGGCATGATCACGGCACGAACCTGGATATGGGCGTGATCGATCCGCAGCGTTTTCGCGGATGGAGCGGCGGCAACAAGCACACATTTACCGTGAGCGAATCGGATGCTACCCCTTCGTATCTGCCGGGGCCTGTGGTGGCTGGGCGTTGGCGTTTGCTGATGGGTGTACCTGCCATCCGCGAAGCTTCTGTTGCGCGATACACAGTGAAGGTGTGGTGGCAGAAGGTCAGTACGGATGCTGCGTCTGTATCCACGTTTTCGCAGAAGCCAATACGCGAAGGTGCAGCGTGGTATCGCGGCGACCTCCACATGCATACAGGACATAGTGACGGTTCCTGCGCAAGCGAGAGTGGTGCGAAGGTGCCCTGTCCTGTGTTTCTGACGGCCCAAGCCGCAGTGGCGCGTGGGCTGGACTTTATTGCCATCACCGATCACAACACGACATCGCACTACGATGCCATGCGTGAACTGCAGCCGTACTTTGACAAATTACTGCTGATCCCGGGGCGCGAAATCACTACGTTTTATGGCCACGCGAACGTATTCGGCACCACGCAGTTCATCGACTTTCGGTTAGGAACAAAGAGCGTTCCCACCATGAACGACCTGTTGAACGAAGTGGATGCTGCTCACGGATTGATTGCGTTGAATCATCCGGGCGTTCCATCGGGCGAGCAGTGCATGGGGTGCGGATGGACTGCTCCAGATACGGACTTTGCGCGCATTCACTTGATGGAAGCAGTGAATGGAGCGGATGCAGATGGCGAGAAATCCGGCGTGCCTGTGTGGCAGCAGCAACTGGATCGCGGTCTACGTATTACGGCAATCGGCGGCAGCGACAATCACAACGCGTTGCTGAAACCCGGGCAGAACAATGCGATTGGTTCGCCAACAACGGTGGTGTATGCAACGTCGTTGTCTGAGAGCGCCATTCTTGCGGGCATTCGCGCAGGCCATGTGTTCGTCGATACCGATGGCACGAAGAATCGTTCACTGATCCTGTCTGCAACGTCTGGTGATGCACATGCATTGATGGGTGACGCGATGCATGTTGCGAATGGAGCAACGGTGACGTTCACCGTGGAGGCGAACGACGTTGCAGGCATGCACGGCGAAGTCATTAAAGACGGCAAACGCAGCATGCTGGAAGGCACCATATTCGCTCCCGGCAAACAGATAAGGAACTTCACCATCGACGGTGATGGTAAGCAGCACACTGTTCGCGTGGAGATTCGTGACGCTGGAGGAAAGCTGAAATTGCTGGGGAATCCGGTCTATCTGAATCGGTAGAGGCTTATTGCGTTGCGGGGCGCGTGTGCATCAGCGTGGGATGGCGGCGCATCAGTAGTACCAGTGCGCGCCGTAAATAGATGGCTAGCAGCGGTGTGAGAATAACCGCTATGGCACCCCACACCACAAGTGCATGCCATTCCCACTGCCAGATGTTACGCACCATCTGAACCGGATGATGGCTCAGGTGGTGAAGTTGTTGCCGTGTGAATGGAAGGCGGCGTGTGCGAAAGAGATGCACCCCTGCCTGAATGAACGGCAGGAACAACAACACATGCAGCGGCGCAACAATGTGCGAACCAATCTGCGAAGCGGTCTGGCTGAGATGAAAGAACCACGCGATCAGTATGAGAATGACCGTAGTGATTCCCACTGTGGGGTTGATGCCAATCACCATGCCCAGTGCAAGGCTCCATGCAAGGCGTCGCGGTGTGACGCCTCCACGAAGCAGACGCAGTAATGGCCGTAGTACCCGGCAGCGTAAAAATTCACGCACGGATTGTGGCATGCCAAACATTCGTTGACTTCGACGCCAGGTTGCCCCGAAGGGTTTGAATGACGGCCCTGGGTTCACTAACAATCCGCGTTTTTGATTGGTCTTGCTATTAAGAGGCGGGTATGTTCGCTGCTTGAGCAGAGCGCATCGCATGATCCGTTCGAGGAGCATTGAGAATCGCCTGATGAGCTATCCGCTTTCGCGGTGAAAGCTATTTTGCAATGGGATCAACAAAGCGCGGGTGCATTTTATGGTTTTATGCGAACTTTATAGTTTTGTTCGATATGCGCCCTTTACCGTGTTCATGCTTACAACGTTTTGTTTATTAACTAACTCTTAATCTTTATTGATTGCTTGCTTGTAAGTCAGCAGCGGATCGTACATAGCTTGGTGAGTTACAACGCAACTTGCCGTCAACCTGAAGAAGAAGCAAGCCGCAGGAACCAGCGGCATGTTTCCTACTGGATGCCACCGTCGTCTGCAGGACGCGTTGATTTGTTCCCGCGCCATCCGACGGTATCGGCATACGGTACTAACCGCGTAGTTCCTACGCATTTTGCAAAACGGGTGTGTAGCGCGCCGTCGTAGCGCGAGAGAGAACGCGCGTCCTTTTGCTGAATCACTTATGGAGGTAACTCGAAGCATGTTTCGAATTGGTACTCTTCTCCCTGCACTTGCCTTGCTTGCTGGATCTGCTGCACCCGCTCAGATGGCACACTATGCGAAGACTCACGGCGTGAGTGTCTCAGTGGGTGCGACCGGTAACTTTGTTACACCGTTGACAACCGATCCCAGCCCTCAGCCCTTTCCATCTGGAGGGCAAACGAAAATTATCTACGGACAGCAACAGTACATTACGTCGTCACCTGGGTTTCTTACATCGTTTCAATTCCACCCGGTGCCGTGGGCAGGTGTTGAACTGAATTACGGATACCAGCATTACTCTGAACGGTTCAGTTCCTACCTGACAGGTCAGACCGTTAGGGGCACTGCCAATATTCCGACCAGCGCGCACGAGGCCACCGCGGCATACTCGTTCCATCCGAAACACATTCCATTTCAGCCGTTCGTAAACGTCGGCGGCGGTGCCATCAACTTCAGGACGGACGTAGGCGAGGCGTCAAGCCAGTGGCGTGGCACGGGCCTGGTCGAGACAGGCTTCGAGTTTGCAATGCCCTATACGTCACGCAAGTTGGCATTGCGTATTCAAGGACGCGGTCTGTTCTATCGCGCTCCCAATTTCAACAACTCGCAGATCAGCACGCGAAGCTGGCGTGTGAGCTCTGAACCCAGCGCAAGCTTTGTCTATCGCTTCTAACAACAAAGGCCCCTATCGGGGCCTTTGCTTTCGTAGATGCGGTTTGTTTACAGCGTTGCACTGCGCGTTGTGAGCAGGTCCTTCGCACGCGCTATGAAGTCGGCGAGCGGGGTGCTGCCTTCGTCGCCTTTGCCTCGGGTGCGGACACTGACGGCGTTGTTCGCGGCTTCCTTATCGCCCATGATGAGCACGAACGGGATTTTCTCGTTGGCAAAGTCGCGGATCTTGGCCTTCATCATTTCGTTGCGCTCGTCGAGCTCTACGCGCAGGCCGATCTTCTCGAGTTCTGCCTTTACGGTGCGGGCGTAGTCAAGGTGCTTTTCGCTGATGGGCACGAGGCCTACCTGCACTGGCGCGAGCCATAGCGGGAAAGCTCCGGCGTAGTGCTCGATCAGCACGCCGAAGAAGCGTTCCACGGAACCGAAGAGTGCGCGATGCACCATGACGGGCTGGTGCTTCTCACCATCTTCACCGGTGTATTCCAGTTCGAAGCGACGCGGCAGGTTGAAGTCGAACTGCACGGTGGAGAGTTGCCATAGACGACCCAGCACGTCGACGAGTTTCACGTCGATCTTGGGGCCGTAGAAGGCAGCTTCGCCGGGAAACTCCTGGAACTTGAGGCCGCGATTGGTGAGCACGTCACGCAGTGCGCCTTCGGAGTAGGCCCAGTCCTCGGCGGTGCCGAAGAATTCGCCTTCCTTCTTGGGGTCACGCGTGGAGAGTTCCACTCGGTACTCGGAGAATCCGAAGTTCTTCAGTACAGCTTCTGCGAAGTCGAGACAGGCCTCTACTTCGCCGCTGATCTGTTCGGGCGTGCAGAAGATGTGTGCGTCGTCCTGCGTAAAGCCACGCACGCGCAGCAGGCCGTGCATGGTGCCGCTGCGTTCGTAGCGATAGACATTGCCAAATTCGGCGTAGCGCTGCGGCAGGTCGCGGTAGCTCTTGGGCGAGTTCTTGTAGATGAGGATGTGGCCCGGGCAGTTCATGGGCTTGGCGCGATACTCCGCGTCGTCCAGTTCCATGGCGGGGAACATGTCCTTGCTGTACACGCCATCGTGGCCGCTGACCTTCCAGAGATCGCGCTTCATGATGTGCGGCGTGTAGACCAGCGAGTAGCCGCGACGCAGGCACTCGTCGCGCATCCAGTTCTCCATCTCCTTGCGGATGAGCGCACCCTTGGGGTGCCAGAAAATCAGGCCGGGACCGGCGATCTCCTGGATGGAGAAGAGGTCGAGCTGTTTGCCGAGGACGCGGTGATCGCGTGCTTTGATCTCTTCCAGATGTTTGAAGTGCGCGTCAAGTTCCTTCTGCGTGTAGAAGGCAGTTCCGTAGATGCGCTGGAGCTGCGGGTTCTTTTCGTCGCCGAGCCAGTACGCGCCGGCGATGGACATCACCTTGAACGCTTTTACACGGCCTGTTGAGGGAACGTGTGGTCCGCGGCAGAAGTCGAGGAATTCGCCGTTGCGATAGAAGCTGACGCCCTCACCACTCTTGGTGAACTTCTCAATGAAGTGGACCTTCATGAAGTCGCCCTGCTGCAGATAGCCGACGAGAGCTTCATCGCGCGCGATGTATTCGTGGCGGAATGGCTCGTTGCGCGCGACGACTTCCGCCATCTTCGCTTCAATGGCGGCAAGGTCTTCCGGCGTGAATGGTTGCTCGCGGAGGATGTCGTAGAAGAAGCCGCTGTCGGTGGCGGGGCCGTGGCCGAGCTTCACTTCCGGATACAACTCCGTGATGGCCGTAGCCATGACGTGTGCAGCCGAGTGGCGCACAACGCGCAGGGATTCGGGATCGTTCTCCTTCAATAGCCACAGGGCGACGTCCTCATTCAAGGGCTCAGCGAGATCGACGATACGTTCTGCTGTGGCGACGTCACTGTACATGCTCTCTTCGGTCTGCGCGCCACCGTGGGCTGCGTCTGACTGGTCTTCAGCGCCGTCGGTGGTGTTGCCGGTAGTGGTGCGAATCTTCGCAACAACAACTGCGTCGGCAAGGCGCGGAGAGATGCTATGGGCAATGGCGAAAGGCGTGGTGCCGCGCGGAACTTCGCGCACGCTGCCATCGGGAAGGGTGACTCTGATCTGGTCGCTCACAATAAACAGGATACTGCCACCGGTTTCCGGCTGCGTCTGTACGAACGCTATACTTCGGCACAAATGGACCAGTCCAACGGATACGAAGCGATTTCGGCCGAGTGGCTTGCGCATCGTGGCAACAGTGCGGAGCGCTCCCCGGCGATTGGCGTGGACGAAGTGCGCCGGTGGGCGCGGACCCTCCCGCCCGGCAGCAGTGTGATTGACATAGGGTGTGGCCCTGGCATTCCACTTACCGTAGTGCTGGTCGAAGAGGGACTCCAGGTCTATGGTCTGGATGCGGCACCGTCGTTTGTTGCAGCCTTTGAGAGGAACTTGCCCGGAATCCCAGTCACATGTGCATCCGCGCTACAGTCGGATTGTTTTGGACGTGAGTTCGATGCGGTACTGGCCGTTGGCCTGATTTTTCTGATGACGGCAGATGACCAGGTGCGCCTGCTACGAAAGTTTGCAGAGATTTTGTCTCCCGGCGGACGTCTGCTGTTCACTTCGCCATCGCCTCCCTGCACATGGATCGATCAGATGACCGGGCTTCGTTCTGTTTCACTCGGCGCGGAAGAATATCGGAAGCAACTCGCGTCCGTGGGGCTCGCCGTGATGGCGGAGTTTGAGGACTCTGGCGAAAACCACTATTTCGAGGCACGGAAAACAGCAACCGCTCTGTAACACCGGTTTCAAACTTCCTTGTATCCCTTACAACGGCGTATGCTTTCGCGCATGAATTCCACACGCCGCGATCTGTGTCTGAGCCTGCCCGCCCTTGCTTTCTTTGCCGAAATGTCTGGTATTGCACAACAAGCGGCGGCGCCCGCAGCTACGGAATCCAAGCCGGATCCTGCGAAGATTGCTGCCGGGACGAAGATCTTTTCGGACAACCACATCTTCAACGCTCGCGAGCTTCCCATTCACAGCGGCAAGACGGGATCGTCACAAGCGGTTTGCCAGGGCGTGCTGCCAACAGGCGAAGGTGTGGAGATGCATAACACGGTGTTGCTGCCGGGAATGGCCCCGCACCCGCCGCATCAGCACATGCACTCTGAGTGGCTGTTCCTGCGGGAAGGCAAAGTGGAGTGGTTGATCGACGGTAAATGGGAACCGGCGGAGGCAGGCGACATCCTGTATGCGAGCAGCATGAAACTGCACGGCCTGAAGAATGTTGGCACGGCTCCGGCAAAGTATTTCGTCATGGCGGTTGGACCCAACCTGAAGGGCTGATCATCAGCAAAAACGCAGTTAAGGGTTGCCCAGATAATTGTATGGCGTGATTTGGCGCAGGTTTATATCAGCACCTGTCGCGATATCAGTCACGTTTGTCCGCGAATGTTGCAGGGGGGCTGCGCGAAGGTTGTAGACGCTCCGTTCCGTATGGGGCATGGGCATGGGGTTGAGTGAGGCCTAGCCTGAATTTCAGGCAGCCACTATTGGCACTTCTCCCAGGCTGTCTCTGAATTTTTGTTTCGGAGCACTACGACCATGCCGATTGCATGTCGCCCGTCGAACCTCAGCAGCGATGTACGCTGCACGGTTTGCGGTCAAGGATTTCTCCTTTACGGGAACCACCGAATCTCGCAGGAGCGAGTGGCGGTTCGTGAGTCGGTTCAATAGATGCTGCGTCGTCAGCACGAGGGCTCGCAACATACCGCTGAGGGGTTTGATTTTGACTGGGTTGCAGAATCACGGAGACAGCAGGGCAAAACAGACGCTGTTCGTCGGCCGGAGTGATACCCGCGTTGTTTCACGGGATCATATCCACGCCGCCCACGCAACAGGTTCACCACGAATGAGTGAACCAAACAGAAAGAGTCAAAAAATGCATATTCCCTGCATTGCTACAGAGACCGCCTTTGATGTCCAATGCCCCGTTTGCGGACGCGGATTTCTTCTGTTGACGGAGCCCACCCTCAGTCTGCAGCGCGGCTCGATGCGCCGCCATGCGCGTCGCGCACTGGCCGCACAACACGAGCAGGCCCAGGTAGCGACCGGGGGCAACGTACATTCGGACGAGGTGTTTGACCTGCCCGGATGGGATGGCGAACCGGAAGGCTCCAGCGTTGCGCTGGATTTCACGGCGTCGTTCCGGCTACACACCAGCCACTGAGGCCACGCCGCTGGATGAGGAGCAGCGTACGTCTGTCAGTTTTCTTCCGGCTTCGTAATGTGATCGATCATTGGCAATGACACCATTGCGCGGGTCGATTTGAGCCTGATGCCGAGCTGGTCGCGGATTGCTTCGAGTGCGGTGAATGCGGGAACTGGTGCGTCTGGTCCTCTTGCGGGAGGAGGCGCCACCACCGTGAAGTCCCACAGGCCTGTAAGACCGGTCCGGTCTACGACGCGACGGCTTATTTCGCCGTAATTGCCGGCGACAGAACCGACAAAGTTTGCGATGAGATCCATGGTAGTGGCGCGAGAGCCTGCCATCCACATCCCGTCCTTATCCGGATGAGCCCCATACACGTAGCAATCAAAGCTGCCGGGCAGCGGCTTTTCGTTGCACGGTTGGCCCTTCTCATGCGGGATCAGTTTCGGGCCGGGCGTGCCGTCCTTTACCAGCACCATTGCCAGTACGGGTTTGTCCTTGTCTTCAAAGTGAAGCTTCAAGCCGAAGCGCTCTGCAAGAAGTGTCTTCATCATGGCGCGATAGTCGTCCTTGGTGGCCGTTACTGGGGCAGTTGCCTCAATGTCAAAGCGCTGGTGGGCTACCCATTCCGGCACGTTCGCCAGCATGTCTTTCCGCTCTTCGTCGGTCAGCCAGAGTTTGTATGCGAACTGAATGTAGACCTCAGGGGAGAAGTCGGCGTGAAAGCGGCCCTGCGGATCGCGGAAGGAGTTGTCTGCGCTGAGTGCGAAGGATGGCGGTTTGAACGGGCCATCGTCGGGGCGGACGGAAGCTACTTCAAAGCGCATCGTGCTGGGGGCAGAGGTCTGCCGATCCTGCGCGTTCGACGCGAATGTTGTTGTCAGGCATATCGCCATCGCCCCCAAAAAGAAACGCATGAATGAACTCCTAAATCGTTAGGAGGCACGATCGGCGTGTGCCTCCTATTTTGGCAATGGCGCAGCGGCCGGGCTGCAGTGCCCTTTGCCATCGCAGCTTCGGATGGCGAGGATCACGTTGTCCTTGGATACGGGCAGTGTCATTGTCTTCGCGTTGCCGTCTGCAGTGACTTGAAACGAAGCAACGGGCGCGCTGAACTGCCAATCGGGAGCACTGGTTTCGCGCCACAGTACTTCGTCGTGCGCGTCTGTGGAAGAGGTCCACGTGATGGTCGTGTCGTTGTTCAGGCCACCTGCTTTGAATGCCACGTTCTGCGGGATAGGCGGCGCGGAAGCCAGCGTGGCGAGTGTCGCTGCATTCAGACGAGCGACGCGTGCCATGTAGGGGAAATCGTCGAACTGGATCAGGTCGCCAAACTGCGTTCCGTTTTCTACGCGAACGACCTGATGTTGATGATCGAAGTTTTCGCGCCATTCGGTGAAGCGAACGCCAGTGAAACCTTCTCGATTGAAGGAGGAGTGATCGCCTCCGCGACCGTAGCGATCTAACCGGAAGACGAGTGTGGGCTTCAGCGTATCGGTTGCCTTCGGAAAAGGGGATGCGGTGTATGTGCGTGCAACATCGGCCACGGCACGTGCAAGCTGACGTGATGACGAATCACTCTCATAACCCGCGGTGAGAATCTTCTGCGTCTCCTCTGGCGTTGCCGCCAGCGAAATTCCTTCGGAGAAGACACGAACGCGGTGCTTGTCTTCATTCGCCAGATCGGCGGGCGTGGTGTCGCCGCCCACAATGTCGTTGTTCAGAACGGCCTCAAGATTCCAGCCTTCTTTCTTGGCTGTCTGTGCAAGATGACGACTACCAAGTAGACCTTGCTCCTCCCCGGTGACAGTGGCGAAGACAATCGTGGCCGGGAAGCGATGCTTTGTGAGCACGCGCGCACATTCCAATGACACGGCAGTACCGCTGGCATCGTCGTTGGCGCCGGGCGCTTCATCGCGTACGTTCTGCATGTCGCGAGTGAAGAAGCTGTCGTAATGGCCCGTGACCAGAACGCGCCGGTCAGGATCGCTGGTGCCCTTCATCACCGCGTAAATGCTCTTTAGCGGTGTCGGCTTAATAATGCGCGCTCGCGGGCCGGGTTGAGCAGGCTGTATGTAGACGTCCTCGTGAATTTCCAGACAATTTCCGCAGTCCTTGCTGATCGCTTCAAAGCGATCGCGAATCCATGCTGCTGCGGCATCCACGCCAGTATGCGGTGGCAATGTGGTGTCGCCGCCGCCAGCGGTGTTGCGATTGTGGAAGCTGACCAAAGCCTCAATCGTCTTACGCATTTCCGCGGGCGAAACATCGCGCAGCGCCTCTGCAATCTGCGGATCGCTCGGCTGCTTCACCAAAGGCTTGCCATGTTGTTCGAAATCAACTCCTGCTGCGGGACGTGTTTGTGCAGTAAGGGGAAGACCTAGCAGTGAGACTGCAGCGACGGCGAGACGGAGATGCATTGGAATGGAAGGCCCTGAAAAGCTCGGAAATTTGGGAAACGATGCCTCAGAAGATACCGCAGAAATGTCGATAGCGCGAAACAACAGCATTGAAACGATTCACCGGCTGCACCGTTCCTGGAGCAGTGCCGGCCTGTGGATTTGCCAGATGTAATTCCAGCGGGTTAGTATCCAATTCTCGCTGGCAGATCGCACTGTTTTCTTTGGAAGTGGTGGCTTGGTCTGCGTCTGAAAAAAGTTTTTAGACATCGGGAACAAAACAGAAACACGCGGTGTCTACAGTCGCAGCTTTACCTCTCGTAGATCGGGGTTGCATATGTTTGAAGATTCTTTGGTGGAGTCATCCGGCAAGCTGAAGTCGAAGTCTGGCCGTTGGATGTGGGTAACGGCAGGCTTCAACCTGGCCATTGTCCTGGTGATGATTCTGATCCCGCTCCTCTACCCGGAAGCGCTGCCGAAGACCGCCATGACGGCGATGCTGACGGCACCTCCTCCGCCGCCACCGCCACCACCACCACCGCCGCCGGCACAGGTGGTAAAGGTGACCAAGGTCGTACAGGCCCTGGACGCGTTCACCGCGCCCACCAAGATTCCTAAGAAGATCGACATGACCCATGAAGATCCGCCGCCGCCGGCCAACGTTGCCGGTGTGGCTGGCGCAGGCATGGGTTCCGGTTCGGGTTCCGCTGGTGGCATCATGGGCGGCCTCGGTCTGGGCGCTGCTCCCACCCCGGTGGTGAAGGCTGCTCCGCCGAAGCCGACAGGCCCTGCGAAGATCTCCAGCGGTGTTATGGCTGGTCAGATCCTTACCAAGACCACGCCGGTTTATCCGCCGATCGCCAAGGCTGCCCACGTTTCCGGCTCGGTGGTGCTTCACGCCATCATCTCGAAGACCGGCAGCATCCAGCAGCTCTCGGTTGTATCCGGCCCGGAAATGCTTCGTGCAAACGCCATTGCCGCAGTGCAGCAGTGGAAGTACAAGCCCTATCTTCTGAACGGCGAGCCCACGGAAGTGGACACGACGATCACTGTGAACTTCACCTTCGGCGGATAAATTATCCGGCGGACGTAGCCAGCGGAATGGTTGGCTGCGTCCTACGAGGGAACCTTTGATTCGCGGTGCCCCTGTGGGCTCTGCCAAACCTTTTTACGCAGTACGAACCAGGAGGACTGAATCTCGTGATTCTCGCTCACGCAGCAGCAGCATTCGCTCATGTACCCGCCACCCTCGGCATGTTCTTCCAGGAAGAAGGCGGCGCAGCAGCCGGCGGCTTCTCCGTTCTCTCCATGCTTAAGAGCATGGGTTGGATCGATCTTGTTGTGGTCGGCCTGCTCTTCATCATGTCCATCTGGTCGCTGGCCGTTATGATCGACCGCGCCCTCTACTTCTCGGCTGCTAAGAGCCAGTCGCGCGAATTCGCTCCGAAGGTCGCCGGCGCTCTGAAGGACGGACGTCTGGACGAGGCAATCAAGGTTGCTGACCGTTCGAAGAAGTCGCACCTTGCTGAAGTTGTAACGGCTGGCCTGCAGGAGTTCCGCTCCTACGGTTCGGGTGGCGCAATTTCCGACGAGCAGATCGAGTCCTCCAAGCGCGCCCTTGAGCGTTCGGAAGCAATCGTTCACGCCAAGCTGAAGCGCGGTCTGGGTTCGCTGGCAACCATCGGTTCCACCGCACCGTTCATCGGCCTGTTCGGCACCGTCGTCGGCATTCTCCACGCCTTCCAGCAGATCGCTACGCAGAAGACCTCGGGTATCGGCGCAGTTGCCGGCGGTATCTCGGAAGCTCTGGTTACGACCGCTTTCGGTCTGCTCGTAGCTATCCCTGCCGTTATGGCCTTCAACTACTTCACGAACAAGGTTGAGTCCTTTGACGTGGAGATGGACAACAGCTCCTCCGAGCTCGTCGACTACTTCATCAAGCAGTCGCAGCGCTAGTCCGGAGCGTCGACGCGAGATCGATACGAGACCGGTGGAGGGCCTGAAATCCTCCACCGGCGACTCCGGGATCTCGGTCGCTCTACAACGATTTTCTTCAGCCGATAGGACGGAGTTGCTGCTATGGCAATGGCAACGCGGGATGAGGGCAAGAAGGTAAATTCAGACATCAACGTAACTCCCATGGTGGACGTTATGCTGGTGCTCCTGATCATCTTCATGGTCGTCACGCCCATGCTGAACAACAAGGTCAACGTGGAACTGCCGCCATCAACGGCCGCAGTGGTCATGGAAGACGCTAACAAGGAAGACTCAATTGTGGTTGCGGTCACCCGCGACGGCAAGACCTTCCTGGGCGGCGACCAGGTACAGTCCGCTGACCTTGGACCCAAGATTACGGAAAAGATCGAAAACAAGACCGACAAGCGCGTCTACTTCCGCGGCGATATCCGCGCGAACTACGGCAAGGTCATGGAAGCGATCGACGGCATCCGTGCGGCTGGCGTGAGCCAGCTTGGCATGATCGCTGAAAAGCCGCTGATCTAATCACAACGACTTTCAACCCGGCCTTCGTGACCGGCTCGTAACACCCACATCCGCCTCTCGCACGGCACCGAACGAAGTACACCGGCCGCACAATCGCGGCGAGCGAGGGTAGTGATATGGCAATGGCATCGGGCGAAGGCAAGGGAGCACGTTCCGCGATCAATGTGACTCCGTTGATCGATGTTCTTCTGGTTCTGCTGATCATCTTTATGGTGATTCAGCCCAACCTTCAGCGAGGTCTTGAAGCGCTTGCACCGCAACCGCCGAAAGATCCCGGTGAAGAGCCAAACCCCAGGACCGTCGTGGTGCAAGTGCTTCCCGACGGTAAGGGCGGAACGGCGTACAGCATTAATGAGGATACGGTACAGCTTCCGGATCTTGAGCCGAAGCTGACTGGTATCTTCAAAGCCCGTAACGACAGGGTCATGTTCGTGAAGGGTGATAAAGATCTCGATTTCGGGGCGATTTTCCCGGTGATCGACGGTGGCCATAAGGCAGGCGTCGACAACATCGGTATCATCACTCCGGGAGTCGAACGGGAACCGTAAATCAACCGGTCGCTTCGGCGGCCACACAGGAGATTCACCATGGGCATGGGAGGCGGAGGCGGTTCGGGCGCACGTTCTGATATCAACGTGACGCCGCTGATCGACGTTCTTCTGGTGCTGCTGATCATCTTCATGGTCATCCAGCCCAACACGGTACGCGGCCTGGACACTCTGGTGCCCCAGCCGCCGAAGAAGGAAGACATGAATAAGGAAGTGGATCAGCGCACCATTGTGGTGCAGGTCCAGGCCTCAGGCGGCCAGCCTTCCTACAAGATCAACGAGGACCAGGTGGCGCTCGATCAGCTCACCGCACGTCTGACGGACATCTTCTCGGCTCGTAACGACAAGGTGATGTTCGTGAAGGGTGACAAGGACCTCGACTTCGGCCAGGTGCTTCCGGTGATCAACGACGGCCATGCTGCCGGCGTTGACAACATTGGTATCATCACCCCGGCGGTTGAATCCGGTAAGTAGTGGGAAATTCCATAGAGGGCGATGAGACTTTCATCGCCCTCTGTCCGTTTTCTGATATATACCTGAGTACCGCCTGTGTTTTCGTTTGTCCTCCGGACAGGGAATGCTTTACTTCACGGAAGTAAGTCTCCCGGCCTGGTCAATCGGTTTTAAGTTGTTTCTTGCTCCCTTTGGCTCCGCAAGTCTGTGTCAGAAGTAAAAGGTATTCGTCGCGTGTCATGGCGTTTTCTTGTGACCGAAATTCCTCGCTTCCATCTGGCCAGTAGTCTTTCTCTGCGGGTACAATCACTCCACGCGTTGCCCCTTCGGCTCCTGCGTCTTTACCGACTCACTTTGCTCGTATGCGGCATTTGAAGGAGATCATTCGCTCAATGAAAGCTAACGCACGTGTATCCGCCACGGCCGCTCTTCTGCTGTCGCTTGGAATGCTGACTGGCTGCGCCAAGCTGAAGGCTCGCGACCAACTTACCAAGGGCGTCGCGGCGTTCAAGAATGCGCAGTATGAGCAGGCGACCAACGCTTTTGAAAAGGCCATTGAGTACGATCCGACGTACGACACCGCTAAGCTGTACCTGGCGACTGCGTATTCGTACCAGGTTGTGCCGAATCTGTTGGACGACAACAACATGAAGATCGCCAACAAGGCGATTAAAGGTTTCCAGGATTACCTCGCTGATCATCCCGGCGACAAGGTTTCTCTGCAGCAGCTTGCTTCCATCTACCGCAACATCAAGAAGTATCCGGAAGCAAAGCAGTATGAGAAGGAAGTCATCCAGGTAGATCCGAAAGACGCTGAGGCTCACTACACCATCGGTTTCGTGGACTGGGTTGAAGCCTATGACAACGCTCGCCAGCTGCTGGCCGCCGATGGTCTGACCGACGATGGTGCAGGCAACGCGAAGATGAGCAAGGCCACCTGCGCCAAGATCAAGGAAAAGAACACCGATCTTGTGAACGATGGTCTGGATCACCTGAAGCAGGCGATTGCAATCAACCCAACCTATGATGACGCCTTCCAGTACCTGAACCTGGTGTATCGCCGTCAGGCGGACATCCTCTGCGGCGATCCTGCTGCGGTCAAGGCAGCTGTAGCAAATGCCGAGAAGGCCAGCCAGGACGCGATGGGCGCACGCAAGATCAACGAGCAGAAGAAAGAAGAGAAGCTCCGCGGCGGCGTGACGATGAACTAATCGCACCACCGAAACAAGCTAAGAGCCTCCGGAAACGGAGGCTCTTTTGCATTTGGGGCTAATGCACCGCGTTAAAAGCTGGTCGCTATGGAAAGGATGCTTTATCAGAGGACTTCATTCGGCTAACGTTCTAGCCCCCATTCTTGATAGCACCTATTGAGATCGCGACTGGATGGCAGATAGATCTTCGGTAAGAGGAGTTGCCGGTAGATGTCGGCGTAACGCTTTCGGTTTCCACGTGTCACGACTGCAATGTGGTGCAGCATGGCGAACTTAATGCTGTCCTGCCCACCCACTAGTGCGCCGATTCGGTTGCGCTCGAAGATGGATCGGCGCACATATCGAAACAGGCTTGTCAGCGTGGAGACATCGAGAAGGATGACGCCGGTCGCGCGTTGGAAGCGTTGCGGAAAGTGGATGGAATAATTGCCGTCGATGACCCAGCGTTCGCCCGCGATGGCTTCGTCATGCAAAACGCGGAATTTGTTCGCGGGGCGCGGCACCCAGTTCGTGTTGGGAAGATGGTGAAGCTGATCCAGATGGATCGCTTGCACGCTGGATTTACGCGCAATTGCGTCAGCGAGCGTGGATTTGCCACTGTTCGACGGTCCGAGGATGCAGATGCGTTCGCCGAGTTCTGATAGCGGCCTCATGCCGATTCAAACCTCCATGAAGCGGCTTGCGCGTGAGGTAAAGGGCTGCATTCTGGCGGAATTATTACTGCACTTTTGCGAGGAGACGGCTGAGCGTTGCAAGTGGCAGGCCGACGACATTGAAATAGTCGCCTTCAATGCGAGGTATCCATTGTGCGGCGATGCCTTGGATCGCATACGCGCCAGCCTTGTCCGTTGGTTCTCCGCTCGCGATATATTCGATGATCTGCCCCGGTGTGACCGCGGCAAAGGTGACACGTGTCGTCTCGGCTGCCGTTAGCGTTTCCCCGGCGGTCAGCACGGCTATGCTGGTGGTGACTTCGTGTGTGTTGCCCTGCAGCATGGTCAGCATGCGTTGGGCGTCGGCTGCGTCCTGCGGCTTACCGAGGAGTTCGCCATTCAGAGTGACCGTTGTATCTGCGCCTATCACGATGCTGCCCGGGTGTTTGGCAAGCACAGCGCGTGCCTTTTCCTCGGCCAATCGCAGCGTGTAAGTACGGTGGTCCTCGCCGGGCAGCGGGGTCTCGTCGATATCGGCAGTGACCACGGTGAAGTCGACACCGATCTGGGTGAGCAGTTCGCGGCGGCGCGGTGATGCGCTCGCAAGGATGATTGGCTTTGCCTGACTCATACGGCGGGGTAGTCCGCCACGGTGATCTCGCGGACACTGCCGTCCGCACCGGCCAACAGAACACGCTCTGCCATGTTCAGGAACAGACCATGTTCCACCACGCCGACGATGCTGCGAATCTCAGCAGCGGTCACTTCGGGATCAGCGATGCCGCTGGAGGAGCAGTCGAGTAGGATGTTGCCTTCGTCGGTGATGTAGGGGCCGCTGCCAGACTTGTCCTGTCGGATCTTCGGCGTGAAGCCGAGGTCGCGCAGCTTCTCCGTGACCAATGGAACAGCCATAGGGATAACTTCCACGGGTAGCGGAAACGCGCCGAGCTCCTTCACGAGTTTGCTGTCGTCGGCGACGATGATGAAGCGCTTGCAGGCGCTGGCGACGATCTTCTCGCGTAGCAGTTTGCCGCCGCCGCCTTTGATCAGTGCAAGGCCGGGGGCCACTTCGTCGGCGCCGTCCACGGCGACATCGATCGTGCTGTGGTGATCGAAGTCGGTGATGGGAATGCCGAGTTTGCGGCCGAGTATCTCGCTGTCTTCCGAAGAGGCGATGCCTTTGATGTCGAGGCCCTGCTGCACCTTCTCACCCAGCAACTGGATGAAGAGTGTTGCGGTGGAACCGGAACCCAGGCCGACGACCTTACCGGGTTCGATGAAGCGGAGAGCGGCCTTGGCGGCGGCAAGTTTGGCGGCCTGTTGTGCTTGAGCGTCGGGCATGCGAGTCCTCAACGGATATCGTATCGCGGCCTTAGTGGTTGATGATGTGCACACTCGCAGCGCCACGGCATTCGTCGCTCATGCATCCAGCGGCGAGTGCCTGCAGTTTGTCTGGCGATAGCTTCCATGCAGTGGCATTGTGCAAGCTGCTCATCAGATCGCGCTCGGTGGCGCGGGCTTCACCAGTTTCGGTGCGCCAGTCGGTGGTGGAGCTCACTTCTGAGGCGCGTGGCGCCCATGTCTTGCGGAGATCAGTGAGGCGCCTCTCGATCAGCATTTCATCTGTCGCTTCGCCGTGACCTGCCAACTGATACGCGAGACTACGTTGTTCGGCCAGCCCGGACCCGGTGGTGAGGTGATGCCGTATCCATGTAAGTACCTCGGGTGGGAAAGGCTGGTGGAGCGACTCGTAGATGGTATCTGCCGGATAGAAGGGGAGGTTGTTCTGGCTGGCGGTGCGGTCCAGCAGGGCGACGGCTTCGGTGGGGGCCATGCGCATCAGCACGGCCAGCATGGCGTCGTCCTGCGCATTGGCGTTCCATCCGGCTTTGATCTGCGGCAGGATGGCCGGGGTCGCGTACCGAGCTGCGAGGATGGCTTCACTATTCCAGAGGAAGGCGCGGTCCCCCGGTGGCGACTTCAGGCGGTTGGCGAGACAGGTGTCTACTTCCGGCAGGCGGTCACCGTGCCATGCCGCGAGGGTGGTTAGCTGAATGGGATAACCCGGTGCGCAGATGGCGTGTATGAGTATCTGCTTCTGGTCGTCGTCGGAGGTGAGTTCCAGTGCGGCGATGAGTGGCTCGCGATCTGCGGGTGTCTTGTCCAGTGTGGCCTTCAGCGCCGGGAGGAGGCGTGGATCGCGCAAAGGTGGGTGCGCTGTCTGAAGGAGCATGCCCTGCATGATGTTGTCCATGTGCGGGAACTCTTCCACGGCGTATTCGTGCGCCTGCTGCTTCTCCGCCTCCGTCAGACCGGGGAACTCCAGCAGGTAATAGGCTCCTACAGTGCGGCTTTCGCCGGTGCGTTGCGGCATGGAGGCAAGCAGGTCTTCCATGTCGCGGTTATGGGCGACGATGAGCTGTGCCTCCGCGTCGGTCGGCTTTGTCGGCACCACACCCGCCTGCCAAGTCAACTTGGACCCCTGCAGCGGCAGGTTTGCCATCAGGCGGCGTGTCTCGTCGATGGCTGAGGGTTCGTCCCACCGTGGCGTATTGGCGGGGTTGCGCCATGCGGCCTGGAGCAGTTCCAGTTGGCGCGGCAGGTTACGCGTGGTGGCCATGGCGACCGGCATGAAGCTGCGGAAGTCCTCGTCTTCTTCCACGATCCGGCGCACCTTCTCTGCGAGGGCGTCTTCGCCTTGCAGCGCGGCGAGACGGGCGAAGGCGGCTTCGCGGATGCGTTGTCCCGGTACGCCAGCGGGGGCGTTGGTGACCTCGTTCTGTACCTGACGGACGATGTCGGCTTCCATGCCTTCCGGCATTTCTTCCAGGTCGATCTCCACGCCGTTGGTCAGCGTAGGTGGAATGACGGTGGACTTGGCCATGGTGCCACCGCTGACGCGGGCCGCCGTGACGCGAATGGTGTAATGGCCGGGCTTGCGGAATACGTAGCCGTCGTTCAGCCGGACGGCGACGCGCTCGGCGTGGCTGGTGAGTGTCTGCACGGCGGCGTAGTCATGGCCGCTTTGTCCTCGCCACTGTATCCAGCCTTCGGCGGGCATGATGCTTACCTTGTCCGACAGGTCGCCATAGTCGGTGCCGTTGAGCATCATGGGCGTTCCGCTGGTGTTACGGAAGACCAGATCGAGACGGATTGGTTCGCCGAGGTAGAAGTGGGTTTTGCCGTCGTGCGGTTCCAGCGTGACTTCCGGCATGGGAACGGTCTGTGCAGCGGCTGTGATTCCGGCGATGCAGAACAGTGCGGCAGTCAGCGCAAAACTCATCAGGCGAAGTCTCCCTTGGTGTGAGAAGAGACTTCGCCTGTGCGGTGTTTGTTATCTGTGCGGAAGATGAAATTTACAGCGGAGTGACGGAGACGGCCATTGCCATGCCGTGGGTGGCACCGGGCTGCAGGGTGATGCGGTCGTCTGCGGCGTTGACTACCTCCACGCAGGCGAAGTGCTCCCAGCTATCCTCTGCCAGATCCGGGAAGTTGGGCGTGAGCACCGTCCAGGGATTCCACACTACCGTGCTCTGCGAGCCGGTCTTGAGGATGTGGATGGAGCGGTGGTTGGCGGGATCCTGCAGGACGAGGGGCTCACTGGTGTTGACGTGGAGCTGATCCACATCGCGGCTGAATGCCAGTTCCGTCTCGCGCTGCACCTTGCGGGTCAGATTGTCGCGCTTGTCGATGTATGTGCTGCCGCGCAGGCCGAGTACGCGTACGGCGTGGATGTTGCCGATGGCGAAGTAGGTATGGAAGCCCTCCTCAAACGCCACGGCTTCCTTGCCGCGGTTGGTGACGGTGAGCGTCATGTGCAGTTCCTTGCCGATGCGGAACTCCAGCGTGGCGTGGAAGTCGGGATAGCCGAATGCCTTTGCCTGCTCATCAACGGGCAGTGAGAGGGTGACCTCTACTTCGCCTGTGGGGTCGAGGTGGACGCGATCCACTGTCCAGACGGTGGTGCGGGCGAAGCCGTGCATGGGCGAGGTGGTGCCGTGTGCGGCGTCGTATTCGGCGGCGT
Organism: Terriglobus sp. ADX1; assembly: GCF_036877645.1. Lineage (NCBI taxonomy): Bacteria > Pseudomonadati > Acidobacteriota > Terriglobia > Terriglobales > Acidobacteriaceae > Terriglobus > Terriglobus sp. ADX1. Next base: position 32,035 of record NZ_JAEDXV010000024.1, on the reverse strand, counting down.
TCCAGCGCGGTCCGAACCATGGGAAGAGGACGGGAATGCCGCCGCGAATAGCCTTGCCCGGAGCGAGAGCAGACTTGGGCGACAGATACAGCACAGGATTGCCGCCACGCGGTGTCCACTGCGTGAGGTGTGCGCCGTAGAGATAAAGAGTGGCATCGGAAGCGGCTGTGGCGATGCGCATCTTCGGCAGGCCGGGCTCGTCTTCAGTAAAGGTGATGTGGTCGCGGATGGCGAATTTCTGGTTCAGTTCAGCAATGGTCTGCGGCATAGCGTGGGGATCCCCCTCCCCCCTCCCTATCATTTCGCAAAATCGTCTTTCTGTGGGAGTTACGGTTTGACCTACCTCTAAAATCGTCTTTCTATTGGGTTTAGAGGCAAAATCGTCTTTCTAAACGAGTTAGAGGCAGCGAGTCAGCGGGTAGAAAGTCGGCGGACTTGGTGGCTATTTCTATTTTAGTGATTTGTGGGAAATAGCATGCCAGCTCTATTTCTTTTGTTTTCCGATAGTTGGGTGGTTTGGGGGCTTGACACGCTTTCCCTTGAAAGCGGCTTTGATGCTCTCCGCGATCCACGCACACCGCTTCGCGAATACAGAAAGTTCTGCGTCTTGCCTGAGCTTTGGTTTCGACGCCTTCGACGGCACTTCGTGCTGTCCTTGATTGCGAGTTTTTGTGGCAGGGCTGGAACCCTGCTCTTCCGAGTACTTCGTACTGCTCTCGATGCTTCGCTTGGTCGCGCTTTGCGCGATGGCCCACATCTCAGAATTGAGATGTGGGGCACCCGGATTCTTATGGCAGGGCTGGAGCGCTGCCCTTCGAGTAGTTCGTACTGTTGTCGACGCTTCGCGCGGTTCGTGGTGTTCTTGAGGGGTGTATTGATTCCGCGAACCGCGTTTATCGCGACGCATTTGCTGAGCAGGGCCTCGCCTCCCCGATTTAAGGGCTCGGCAAAATGCCTACCGGATGGTATGCTCCTTCCGCTTACGGTGGTCTACGTTGGTGGGTGGGGATACATAATGAGAAATCTTCGACGATCACGCGTCCGCGCAGTCCTGTTGGCCACGATCACTCTCGCCCTCAGCATTCGCGCATCTGCGCAGTCGTCTCCCAAAGTCGCCACTGAAAAGCGTCCGCACTTCGATGTCGTGTCTATTCGTCCAAGTGGCGAGTCCAGCAAAATGGCAGTGGGCATTCTGCCCGACGGTTACGAGGCGATCGCGGCGCCATTGGAAACCGCTCTCTACACCGCTTACGTTCCAGCTCCGTTCTACAAGCACCTCGAGGAGGTGAAAGGCTTTCCTTCATGGGCCACAACCGAGAAGTATGACCTGATTGCCAAGATCGCACCGGAAGACGCAGAACGTTGGCGCAACATGAAAGTGAATAACTGGCAGACATCCGTGGAACTGCAATCCATGCTTCGTGCCGCCCTCGCCGAACGCTGCAACCTGCAGATACACAGCGCAGAAGGCATGACTGATGCCTACGCGTTGGTACGTCGCCCGAGCGCACCGCCGCTGACCGAAAGCACCGAGCTTCCCACGGCAGGGACGATCATGGAGCTCCCCGACGGTGCCAAGGCTGTTTTCGAAAAGCGAGAGGGCGAGCGCATCTACACCTTCTACAACACACCCATGTCCGTGCTCGCAACATTCATCGGAATCCCTTCAAAGCGTCTCGTGGAAGATCGAACCGGCTTGCATGGCAGGTACAAGCTCGTACTGCATGCGCCCGACGCAATATCGCAGGACGGCGAAGGGACTCAGGCAGATAGACCCGTCCCTTTCGACCTCCGCGCCATCGGCATGACGGTGGAGAATATCAAGATACATTCCACAATCTGGACCATCGATAAGATGGATCGGCCAACCCCCAACTGAGCGAAATTCCTGGTTGAATTACGATCTATGTGTTCGGTTTCAGTGCAATCGTGAATGACTTCTAAAGTCCTGAAGTGCGTGGGATGCGAAATGCTGGGTAGATCGATCGGTTTTTGCGTGCTACTCGTGATGTGCGTTGGGGACGTCGCTCAGGCCTCATCTTCAAAGGAACCTGAACTGTCCCCAAAGCAACAAGCGATTGTGAATCGTAAGATCGCTGGGTTGAAGTCTCCCGGCGATCGTCGTGTTGCGGAAGACTGGAGCAACGCCAAGAAAGTTGCAGAGGTTCTTTGCCGACCAGTCGCACTGTCTGTATTGAAAAAGCAGACTACAGGCGTCGACCGAGTGTTTCTTGGAACCGCCGATCCGCACACCCTGAATCTTGAGAGCAATCGACGACTCACTGGGAGTGGCCAGTTCCGAACTCCGAAAGGCTGGCGGGATTTTACCTTTACCTGCGAACTGGACCCAGACACAGGAAAGGTCACCAGCTTTCAGAATGTAACGTTATCGACGAAACCTTAACGTCTTGCATCCAGAGAATTATGAACAGCTAACGACTGGATGATGGTACGTACCGAACGATACACCCTAGTCGATGATCTCAGCGCGTTCCCTTTTCAGACGTTCAAGGCCTCCCTTCATGTTTTGAATTTGTTCGGCTGAGTGCCCCTGCCACTTCGTCACCTCTGCAACAACGCGAAGCGGTTCGCGGGAGCGGTAGGACAAAGTTGGGTTTCCAGGGAACTTCTTGTCCGTCAAGTTCGGATCATCCACTACTGGTCCGGTTGGCTCTACCACGTAGATTCTTTCCGGCCCATTGCCAACGGACAGTTCAGCACCCCATATGGCTGCGTCCAGTGTTCCGGTGCAATACACCCAGGACAGGACTTTGCCTTCACCGTAGTTGGATGTATAGCCAGTTGTGATCAGATCTCCATGCTGAAGATCTGCGCGGGTGCCATGAAAGAATTGCCGACGAAACCTGCTATCCACTTCCGACATATATCGAGCACTCCTTGAAATGAGAACGTCGAGCCAGATCCAATCGCATTTTTCGAGATCGTTTGCAGGTTCGACGAACGTCTCTCCTGCGACGCAATTTCTGCACGCAGAATGACGATGATGCCGCAAGACCCGCATCTTGCGGCAAGCCCACCCGCCTCTTTTAAACTAAAGATGGGGGCATGGAGATATCCGTCCGACGGCCCACTCATGCGGCAATTCCGCACGCCTCTACAAGAAACGGTCTTCAACTGCACGCAGCTTTTCTGCAAGCGATCCCTGGTGGTGGAGACTCCTTAGCCGATTGAGGCTGATTCCTGGAATTTCGCTCGACACACTTCATCCGGGCATTGTTTTCGCTGGTTCAAGCGACGAAAAAATAGTGCAATTTGACCGTTGCACGAGAGATGGTGAACGACTACGCTTTTTGCTATCCCGTAGTGTATTCACGGGATGTTCATATAACGGCCCCGCCGGCGTCTTACCTCCCCCCGATAAGCGAGGAAGATAGCCAGCCCCCCACTTGCGCTGACTGTTCCACGGAACCCCCGATGGTTTCAGCTGCGTTTGACGGTCCCCTTAGCAGCAACATTTCTGGAGGCAGTACCCATGATGAATCGCAGGACGCAAGGTGCCTGTTGGGGCTTAGCCCTGATTGCGCCGCTTGCCCTTTCCGCCACGCTCGTTGCGCAAGATGTGAGTGGTTCTATTTCCGGTACCGTGCGTGATGCCAGCGGCGCCGTTATTCCCAATGCCACGGTGAAACTCACGAATACGGATCGCAACCTGGTGGTGCGTACGCTGACCACCGGCAGCTCCGGAACGTACAGCGCCCGTTCCCTTCCCCTGGGCAACTACACGGTTGAGGTTTCTGCGCCGAGCTTCGGCACGCAGACGGTAAACGGCATTGTGGTGCATGTAAACGATGCCCTGACCATCAATGCCGATCTGAAGGCAGGCGGCGGCAATGAAGCCGTGACCGTGACCAGCGAACAGCAGTCCATCAACCTGGAGAACGCGACGCAGGCCGGTTTGATCAACGGCACGCAGGTGCGTGAGTTGGTGCTGGGAACGCGTAACTATGAGCAGCTTGTTGGATTGCAGCCCGGTGTTTCTTACAGCGGCGGCGACCAGATCTACATTGGCAACAGCAGCCCGAACGGCGCGACGAACGTTGTGAACTTCAGCGTGAACGGTTCACGTACCAGCGGCAACGCATGGACGGTGGATGGCGCGGATAACGTGGATCGCGGATCGAACTATACGCTGCTGACCTATCCCTCGGTCGATGCGATTGCTGAGTTCAAGACGCTGCGTGGACAGTACTCCGCAGAGTTTGGACGCAGCGCCAGCGGCCAGATCAACGTGGTGACCAAGAGCGGCACGAACAGCCTGCACGGCAGCGCGTATGAGTTTGTTCGCAACGATGTGTTCAACGCGAACGATGTGCTGAACAAGTTGACGACGACACCTGCTGGTGCGACGAAGACGACGAGTCCACGCAGCAAGCTGCGCTACAACGACTTTGGTTACACCATTGGCGGACCGCTGTTTATTCCGAAGGTGTATGACGGCCGCAAGCACAAGACGTACCTGTTCTTCTCGCAGGAGATTCGTCGCGTGATCACGTATAAGCCGGTGACGCTGACCGGTGTGCCGACGATTGCAGAGCGTGGCGGCACGTTTGCAGCACCTGTCTGCGTGGCTGTGAGTCCCACTGGTACCTGCACCACACAGAACACGAAGGTGACGAACTTCAGTCCGTTGGCCCTGGCGTATGTCAAAGACATTTATGCCGGCGTTCCGGCTCCGGATAACACGGGCACGCTGGTGACGCCGCCGTTGCAGAACATCTTCAATGCGAACCAGCAGATTGGCCGCGTTGATCAGAGCTTTGGCGACAAGGTGCAGGTGTTCTTCCGCATCATCAACGACAGCATTCCGACAGTGGAACCGGGCGGTTTGTTCCAGGGTTCGGGTTATCCGGGTGTTGGCACGACCGCGACGAATGCTCCAGGGCGCATTTATCTGGGACATGCAACGTGGGTGATGTCGCCGACGTGGCTGATGGATGGCGGCTATGCGTTCTCGCAGGGCGCGCTACTGAGCGATCCGATTGGGTCGATGCGTAACTCGGCGTCGCCGGATGTGGCGGCTTTGGTTAAGCTTCCTTACCAATCGACACTGGCGCGCGTGCCGGGCCTGACGTTCACGGGTGGAACAGCGCTGGCGACGTATGGCCCGTACCGCGATTACAGCCGCAATCACAACATCTTCCTGAACGTGACGAAGACGCTGGGGCCGCACACGCTGCGCTTTGGCGTGAACTACAACCACTACGAGAAGAAGGAGAACAACGCCAGCGCGAATGCGGGTTCATTCACCTTTACCGATGCGGGTGTGCCTACGGGTCAGTTGTCCTATCGGCAGAGCTGGGCGAATTTCCTGACTGGCTTTGTGACGACGTTCTCGCAGGCCAGCTATGACGTGACGCCGGACATCAAGGTGAACCAGTTCGAAGGCTACTTCCAGGATGACTGGAAGGCGACGCCGCGTCTAACGGTAAACCTGGGCATTCGCTACTCGAAGTTTGCGCAGCCAATTGATGCGAACCATCAACTGACGACGTTTGATCCTTCGTTGTATGTGGCGGCGAATGCTCCCACAATCGATACGACGAATGCCGGTAACCTGTGCGTTGTCGGTGCGCCATGTACTGGCACGACGCCGAATCCGAATGCGAATCGGTTGAACGGCATCAGCATCAACAGCGGATCGAGCCAGGCGGCCACCTCTCCTTATGGCGACAAGGTGGGCAAGAGCGACAACCTGAACTTCGCCCCTCGCCTTGGCTTTGCGTACGACGTGTTTGGCAATGGCAAGACGAGCGTGCGCGGCGGCTACGGCATTGCGTATGACTCGGCTCTGTTCGGCATCTACGAACAGAACATCTTCCAGAACATTCCGTATGTGCAGTCGCCGACGATTTCGAACACAAGCTTCGATAATCCGGCGGCTGTGGCAGCGAATGTGAGCTACGCGGCTCCGGTGTTGCGCGCGACATCGCCGAAGTTCCGCACGCCGTACAACCAGCAGTTTTCGCTGGGTGTGCAGCAGTCGCTGGGCTGGGGTGTGACGACGGACGTCAGCTACGTGGGTAGCCATCAGGTTCATTTGATTGGACTGGTGGATATCAACCAGCCTGCACCCGGTGCGTTTGCTACGCCAGGTGTGGGTACGGCGAGCGGTGGTTATTACACAATCAACACGACGACGATTAACAAGATTAACCAGATTCGTCCGTATCGCGGCTATGGCGTAATCAATAGCGTGCTGCCGATCTTCGACGGCAACTACAACTCGCTGCAGATTGGCGGGCGGAAGTCGTGGAAGCATGATTCGCTGGTGAGCGTGAACTATACGTGGTCGCGTGCGCTGACGAATGCGAATGCTGACCGTACGGGTGCGCCGCAGATCTCGTCGCGTCCGGACCTGGAGTACGGCCGCAGCGCTGCGGATCGTACGCACATCTTCAACTTCAACGCGGTGTACGCACTGCCCTTCTTCTATGAGCAGAAGGGTTTTGTGGGACACCTGCTGGGTGGATGGGAGGTTTCGGCGCTGGGCTACTTCAACAGCGGTCTGCCGCTGAACGTGACCACCAGCGGTCTTGATCCGGCGGGCGTGGGCGTGATCGTTTCGTCCAGCGCGGCGAGCGGACGTCCGGACCAGGTGGCGAACCCGAACGTTGCCAGCGCAACGAGCGGTCCGATCCACACGCGTCAGCACTGGTTCAACATCAATGCGTACCAGGCGGTTCCGTTGGGGCAGTATCGCGGCGGCAACTCGCAGCGCAATGGCGTGAACGGGCCGGGATGGTGGCGTGTTGATCCGGGTGTGTTCCGGAACATCCGCATCTGGGAGAACGTGAACCTGCAGCTTCGCGGGGAAGCGTTCAACATCTTCAACCACACGAACCCGGACACCATCAGCACGAGTGGCCTGATTACTGCGAGTGGCTATAGCAGCACCGCGGGTAATATCACGGGCTATCGCGATAAGCGCATTCTGCAGCTGGGCGCGAAGCTGGTGTTCTAACAACTGTTCCAAAATGGACATAGCAAGAGGGAGGCGCTTCGGCGTCTCCCTCTTTGTTTGTCATTACATTCCTTAACTGAAATGGTTCGTTTTGCGAACGAATTTTGCCTTCAGCGTTCGAGATTGCAACGTATTCAGTGCAAGCAATCGAAAAGATAAATTTTTTGCGAAATGAGTGGTTGCATTGTGAACGTTGTTTGAATAGGGTGATATCTACCTTGTCAATTCAGATGTTCTGTCGTTCCTAACCGCCCCCGCAGCGCTGGCAGTCAGCGTTACAGGAGGTTTTGGTCCGCCATGGGATACGTGTATCTCGTCGCAGACCCATAGGTTCGGGACGACCCCCAGGCAGCAGGAGAGAAGAGCACCATGAGTATGTTCACTAAGAGGCCTCACCTGGCGCTGTTTGCGTCAGCAGTATTGGTAAGTAGCGTAACGGCAGGTGCACAGACGTATCGCGGCGGTATCGGCGGTACGGTGGTGGATGCGTCCGGGGCAGCGATCCCGCAGGCGAAGATTGTTCTGAAGAACACGGAAACTGGCGAAACACGTACGACGAACAGCACGCAGGCTGGTACGTATGTGTTCCAGGATCTTCAGCTTGGCACGTATGCGGTGACGATCTCCGCTGCTGGCTTTGGCGATCTGACACTGAACAAGATTGATGTAAACCCGGGTGCTGTGACCCCGGCGAATGGCAAGCTGTCTGTGGGCAGCTCGGAAGTTGTAGTTGATGTTGCTGCGGATACCACTTCAGAGATCCAGACGCTGTCGACGGCGAATAATGCGGTTATCGGAAGCAAGGCCGTCGCGGAAATTCCTCTGAATGGCCGTAGCTTTATCTCCCTTCTGACGCTGGCTCCTGGTTATAACGCGAATGGCTCGCTGAATGGCTCCCGTAGCAACCAGATCAACTATCAGATCGACGGTACAGACAACAACGACATCTGGCAGGGCGGCACGGCTGCTAACCAGGGCGGCGTTGGTCCTATCGCTGGTGTCACGCTGCCGATCGAAGCGATTGATCAGTTCTCGATTCAGTCCTCGGGTAGTGCGGAATCGGGCCACAGTGCCGGTGGTCTTGTGTCACTGGGCCTGAAGACTGGTACGAACAGCTTCCATGGTTCGGCTTACTTCTATGGCCGTAGCGAATTCTTCGCAGCGAATGACTTCTTTGCGAAGACTGGCGCTCGCAAGACGAAGACTCGTAACCAGCAGTTCGGTGGCTCCATCGGCGGTCCGGTGTTCAAGGACAAGCTGTTCTTCTTCACGAACTATGAACGCCAGGCGTACGGCATTCAGCTCTCCAGCAACTCGCTCACGGAGCCCGGTGCAGCTTATGTAACGCAGGCCACTCAGTTGCTGGCTCGTCACGGCATTAACACGGTCAATCCGCTGTCGGTGAACTTGCTGCAGGCTCTGTGGGCAGGCGGTAATGCTCCCGGCCTTGCTGCGAACGTCAGCAACTATGTGGAAACCCACCAGCGCCACGGTTACAGCGACAACTTTGTGGGCAACCTGAACTACATTCTGTCGCCGAAGCAGACCATTCGTCTGCAGGCTTTCGTGGGTACGGGACGTCAGGCAGAACCTGCGAACACCACAAGCACGTACTGGTATTACCAGGTGGCTCCGGACATCACGCAGAGCTTCTCTCTGTCTGACAACTGGGCACCGACGGATCGTTTGTCTAATCAGGTGATCATTGCAACCGGTATCTTCAACCAGACGTTCAACGATCTCCGTCACGACTTCAACATGCCGGGCCTTGGCCTGAATACGGGTGTGACGAACCCGGCGCTGTTCGGTGCTCCGTCCATCACGTTGGGCAGCACCTTTGACACGGTAGGTGTCACGCAGCCTCTCGGACGTAAGGACTACACCGGTCACATCACGGATACAGCGACATGGGTAAAGGGCGCGCACCAGATCCGCTTCGGTGGTGAGTTCCGTCGCAGCTACATCGATCTGCAGTATCAGAGCGGTGTGCGCGGCAACTTCACCTTCAACGGATATGCTTCGCAGAACACAACGCTTGGTCCCGGTGTAAGTGGTTGGTCTTCCAACAAGAACGTAGCCCAGGTGTGCGGAGGCCCCGGAACCGTCAACGCGGATTGCGGCGGCGTCAATGATGCGCAATACATCGGCACGCATACGGAAGTGCTGGCCTTGGCAGACTTCCTGAACGGCACCTACTTCTCGGGGTCATTTGTTCAGGGCACCCTGCGTCGCGATCTGTATCGTACGGACCTCACGTTCTTCCTCCAGGATCAGTTCAAGGCGAGCTCGAAGCTGGTGTTGAACTACGGTGTTCGTTATGACTACTTCGGTGCCCTATCTTCAACGGGTCCGCTGTCGATCTGGCGTCCCGGCGCTACGGGTGCTGACGCGAACGGCCTGATCAAGGTGGGTACACCCGGAAATCCCTCCACCTATAGCCCGAGCAAGGTGAACTTCTCTCCGCGTGTTGGTGTTGCGTTTACGCCTACCGACAAGCTGGTGCTTCGCGCCAGCTATGGCATCTACTTCGATGCGCCGCCGTTCAACGGTTTCGGCAACAACGGCAGCATTGCTACTGGCAGCACGGCGACCGGCCTGCAGGCGAATCCGTTCGGTGGTGTGCAGAACGTGTCGCTTGGCGTGGGCACATGGCAGACGAACCAGTACGTTTGGGCGAGTGCCGCTGGCGCCTCCAACTATGGCTTGTTCTCCGTCAACCCGAATCTGAAGACGGCTTATTCTCAGAACTTCAACCTGGGCACGGAATATCAGCTCAGCCGCAACACGGTTGTTACGCTGGGATACGTAGGCTCTACGGGAACACACCTGTATGGTCTTCGTGATGCCAACCAGGCTGCACCCGGTGTAGGCACCTCCGCTACTGCGCTGATTCCGCGTCGCCCTTGCTACATCAACAAGTGCGTTGCGAACTACGCTTCGATCGGTCCGGTGCAAGAAGTTGCAAGCTGGGGAGCATCGAACTACAACTCCCTGCAGGCAACCATCAAGTCCAACAACTGGCATCATCTGACGAGCCAGCTCTCCTGGACGTATGGCCACTCGCTGGATAATGGTTCGGGCTTCCGCAGCACTGGCCCGATCGATTCCAACAACCTGGGTCTGGACTACGGAAATGCCACCTTCGATATCCGCCACACGCTGAACGGATACCTTGTGTGGGAAGTTCCGCAGTTCACGCAGCATCTTGCTCCGCTGACTGCAGGTTGGCAGACGACTCTGAATGCCCAGCTGCATACCTCGGCACCCATCAACATCACCGTTGGCGATAACACCGGTCTTGGTATGAACAACAAGGACCGCGTTAACTACAACGGCGGTGTGTACAAGACGGGCAGCCGTAGCATCCAGACCAACTCAGACGGCAGCAAGTACATCCAGTACTGGGCGGCTGCTGCAGCGAATACGGTTATCAGCGTTCCCACCTACGGATCGCACGGTAACGTGGGCCGCGACTACTTCCGTGGACCTGGCTTCTACGTCATCGATGCAGCACTGGCGAAGAACACGACGATCTATGAGAACGTCAAGTTCCAGTTCCGCGCGGATCTGTTCAACCTGTTCAACATCCTGAATCCCAGCACGCCGACGACGAGCCCCACCAGCTCACAGTTCGGTCGCATTACGAGTGCGCCCACTGGTATCTCTTCGGGTGCTCCGTTCAACGTTCAGTTCGCCGGAAAGATCATCTTCTAACTTCGGCGTACCGAAACAAATCAAGCCCGCATGGCTTTCAAGCCGTGCGGGCTTTTTCTTTTGTCGCTCTGTCCTGATTCGGGAATGCTTCGCGATGTTGTGTTGCAGATGCGGTGCAATGCGACGGGAGTGTAAGAAAAATATGAAAGTTACTTAACTTTATCTCTTGCGTCGTGGCGCTTTAACGGTTACTGTGGGCCTATCGTACAACCTTTTTCACCGGAATGACGTTCCGGGCTTGCGCTTCGCCCTGTTTCACGCGGCGTAAACGCACTCTTGTATCTGCCCACAGGCGCAGTTTGCATAGACGCCATTGGGCCGACTTTTGCAGGACCTCAGGGAGACTCAGATGACCATGTATTCCAAGCGCAGCAGCTTTTCGTACGTAAGGCGCGGCAGCTTTGCATTGGCAGCTTCGGCTGTCCTCATCGGCAGTGCTGTTGCAGGGGCTCAGACATTTCGCGGAACGGTGAGTGGCACCGTTACAGACAGCACGGGGGCGATTGTTGCGAATGCCGCCGTGGAGTTGAAGAATCCTGCGACAGGCGCAGCGATTCAGAGCAAGACAAATGGCGCTGGCAACTATAGCTTTCCGGAAATTGCGCCGGGCAAATATGAGTTGACGGTAAGCGCTCCGGGTTTTGCCACGCGCAAGGTATCTGACATTGATGTGCAGGTGACGAAGGTTGCCACGATCGATGTGCCGTTGAGCGTTGGCGCAGAGAGCACGATTGTGGATGTGGCTGCGGGCAACACAGTTGCGCCGGATACCGAGTCGAGCGCACTGGTGACTGTGGTGGATAACAAGGCGGTTGCCGAACTGCCGTTGAATGGCCGTGACTTCACGCGATTGGTGCGTTACTCACCGGGTGTGGCTGCGCTCTCCAACTCAGTGAATGGATCGCGTACGGCTTCGATCAACTTCCAGGTGGACGGCGCGGATAACGTGGATGCGTGGCTTGGTATTGTGGCTTCAAACCAGGGTGGTATCGCGAGCGTTGCCGGTGGTCTGATTCCGATTGAAGCGATCGATCAGTTCTCCATGCAGAGCGGCGGCGCTGCTGATCAGGGCCGTAATGCTGGCGCAAACAGCAACATGGTGTTGAAGTCCGGCACGAACAATCTTCATGGTGACGTGTTCTACTTCGATCGCAATGAGTTCTTTGCGGCCATCTCGCCTGTAGCTCCTGTTGGTAGCCGCAAGCAGTTCCTACGCAATCATCAAGGCGGCTTCACACTTGGTGGACCGGTCTGGAAAGACAAGACGTTCTTCTTCCTCGCGGGTGAAATTCAGATTGCGAAGATCAACACTGCTTTGACAGATACGGTGCTGACGGACTCGTGGATTGCGGGTGCTACGTCGTTCATGAATGCGTGGCGCGGTGGTCTTGCCAGCTCGCCGCAGGTGAGCCAGCTCAGCACGAATCTGTATGGTTTGCTGTTCCCTGCCAATTCAAAGGGCGGCGCTGCGACGACCAGCAACTACTTCGCGCAAGGCACAACGAACTACAACTCATATAACGGCATCATTAAGCTGGATCACCACTTTGGTGATAAGAACACGTTGAGCCTGCGCTACCTGGGCACGACGGGTAAGCAGACTGCACCGACGGGTTCGTACTACGCGGACTACTACCAGACTGCACCGATGCACATCCACAACTTCTCCGTGGTGGACAATCACATCTTCTCCAGCAAGATCCTGAATCAGTTGACGCTGGGTGTGAACTACTTCCTGCAGACGTTTAATGATGCCAACCAGAACTTCTTCCCACAGGCGAAAGCCGGTTTGAACCTGGGCATTACGAATCCGATTGTGGCGCAGGGCGCGCCAACCATCAGCATCAGCAGCTTTGACATTACCGGCGCGACGCAGCCTTCAGGACGTACCGACGTAACCGGTCACATCACAGATTCGCTGCATTGGACGCTGGGGCGTCACCAGCTTGTATTTGGTGGTGAGTATCGTCGGGCTGATATTAATCAGCTTTACTTCTCGTCATCGCGTGGCACGTTTAACTTTGATGGCACGCGCGGTCCGTGGTTCCGCGCAACGAATGGCACTGGCGCAACAGGTTCCACGTGCAATGCCAGCTCGCTCGCCTATGCAGCGAGTCTTGGCTTTACTACTTCTGCAGCTTGCAACAACCTTGCTTACATTGCAGACTTCCTCGCAGGTCAGCCGACGGCATCGTCCGGCGCACGGTTGTTGCAGGGCAATGCGCAGCGTGTGTGGTTGATGAACACGGAAGAGGCGTGGGCCGCCGATACCTTCAAGGTGAATCCGAAACTAACGTTGAACCTGGGTGTGCGCTACTCGGTTCCGGGCGTGATTCATTCGCAGGTGGATGATACATACAGCTTCCGTCCAGCGAGCGGCTCGAATGCAGCCGGATTCTATAAGCCGATGTACAACCAGTACTACGCTTCGGTTGCGCCGCGTATTGGTTTTGCGTACTCGCCACGCGAAGATAACTCCACTGTCATTCGCGGCTTTGTCGGACGCTTCTACGATACGGTTGCGATGAGTGCCTTTGCCTCTGGCACCACGGGTAATGGTGGCGCGGCGTACTCGCAGAACAATCCCGCAGGGCCTGATGCAGCTGCCATCTATATCAACAATGCAGTGAGCTGGCAGGTGGGCGTGAATCCATTCGTTGGAGCGGCTGCTCCTACGGTTGGCGCGGTTGGTGTCGATCCGAGCATCCGCATGCCGTACGCGGATGAGTTCAACCTGAATATCGAGCAGCAGGTCGGCAAGAAGACACTGATGACGGTAGGTTATGTTGGAACGCTCGGCCGTAACCTGCTCACTTACTTCGATCTGAACCAGCCACTGGCCAGTGGTTCGACAGCCTACAACCCACGTCCCTATGCAACGCAGACATCGTTTGTGAATGAGAATGCCGCGTTCGTTGGTGGCGCACTTGCAGGCATTAACCAACTTCGCGGATCTGCCACATCCAACTACAACGCTCTTCAGGTTAGCGTACGTCAGGCTGAGTGGAAGGGATTCTCCGGCAACCTGAACTACACATGGAGCAAGTCCATGGATACCAGTTCTGCAACCGGAACGCCCATGAACAGCTACAACCTGAAGGCGGATTACGGTCCGAGCACGTTCGATGGCCGTAACAACGTGAACGGCTATGTGTTCTACACGGTGCCGCAGTTCTTCCATGCGATGCCGCGTGTGACGAAGGGCTTCCAGTTGAATGCGTCGTTCCAGTATTCGTCTGGCTTGCCGCTGAGCCCGACGGTGAGTACGGATAACAGCCGCACGTACCAGTTGAAGGATCGTCCGAATGTGAATGCCGGCATCAATCCTTATACGGGTCTGCAGTTGGCCACAAGCACCAGCACTGGACGTCAGTATCGCTGGATGCAGAACGGCGGAGCATTCACTGCGGCTGCTGTCGGCACGTATGGCAACATGCGTCGCGACGCGTATGTTGGCCCGAACTTCCGGACGGTTGACTTCTCCCTGTTCAAGCACACGCCGATCACAGAGAAGATCAACACGGAGTTTCGTGCTGAGGTATTCAATATTTTCAACTTCAACAACTATGCCAATCCGAGCGTGAGCAACATCAGCAGCAGCACCTTTGGTTTGATCACCAATACTCGTAACGGCGCATCGGCTCCGGGTATTGGATTTGGCGAACCGTTCAACGTGCAGTTTGCCTTCAAAGTCACTTTCTAAAAATAGTGACTAGCTGAAACAATGGCCGGGCCCGTTTCGTTCTGTATCTATCGACAGAATGCAGCGGGCTCGGGTGCTTTTCAGAGCATCCATGCGCTTTTGCACCTTCAGGGGAGATGACAGTGATTCGTTTAAGGAACAAGCTGGCGGCGGTTGCGTGCGCGGCCGCAGTGGTGATGGGACAGGGTTCGTTCGCGCAGGAAGCCGGCGGCGACAAGGTGGATCTGACTGCGTTGAACGCGATCAAGCGCGAGGCGTTTGAGCGTTCGCAGGTGATGGAGAATCTGTATTACATGAGCGAGGTGTACGGCCCGCGTGTGAACAACAGCCGCAATCATCGCGCTGCGGCTGAGTGGGCCATGAAGCAGATGAAGGAATGGGGTCTGCAGAATGTCCACCTTGAATCGTGGGGCCCGTTCGGCTACGGATGGCAGATCAAGAAGTTCTATGGAGCGTTGGAGACACCTGCGTATGCATCGCTGATTGGATTCCCGCTGGCGTGGACGCCGGGTACGGATGGGCCTGTGACGGCGGAAGCCGTATGGGCGCCGCTGCATACCGAGCGTGATTTTGAAAAGTACAAGGGCAAGCTCAAGGGAAAGATTGTTCTGATCTTTGATCCGCGTGAGCTGGAGATGCACACCGAAGCAGAAGCCAAGCGGTTGACTGATGCCGAGGTGATGGCGCGCACGGTGGTGAATGATGTTTCGCGCAGCGGCTTCGGTGGTGCGCGTCCGGGTGCTGCCGCTCCGCGTCCCGGTGACATTACTCCGAGCACGACTTCGACTGCAGCCGCCAGTGGCATGGTGTTGCGCAACAAGATCAACAAGTTCCTGAAGGACGAAGGCGTTGCTGTTGCGATTACGCCGGGCTACAACGGCGATGGCGGTACGGTCTTTGCATCGTACGGTGGTTCGCAGAATCCGAATGATCCGGTTGGCCCGCCGATGGCTGCGATTACTCCAGAGCAGTACAACCGCGTGGTTCGTCTGCTGCAGCATGGTGAGCATCCGAAGCTGACGTTCGACATTGCTGTCGATTATCAGAAGGATGATCTGAATGGCTTCAATGTGATCGGTGAGATTCCGGGCACGACGAAGCCGGATGAAGTGGTGATGGTTGGCGGTCACTTCGATAGCTGGCAGGGTGGCACAGGCGCAACTGACAACGGCACGGGATCATCCGTGGCGATGGAAGCGATGCGTATTCTTGCCACCATTAAGAAGCCGATGGCGCGTACGGTGCGTGTGGCTCTGTGGGGCGGTGAAGAAGAAGGTCTCTATGGATCGCTGGCGTATGTGCAGAAGCACTATGCACCGCGTACCACGATGGTGAAGACGCCGGAGTATGACAAGCTGGATGTCTACTTCAACGACGATTCGGGTTCCGGTCGCTTCCGTGCAGTATCGGCGTTGGGTTCTGATGAGATGGCGTCGATCTTCCGTTCGTGGATTGAGCCGATCAAGGATGTGGGCATCATCGCGGTGACGGGACAGACTGCGGGTGCGACGAAGGCTCCGGGTGGTACGGATTCCACTTCGTTCTCGTGGATTGGCCTGAACGGTATTGGCTTTATGCAGGACCCGCTGGAGTATGGCACACGCACGCATCACTCCAACATGGATCTTTATGACCGTGTGCAGAAGGGCGACGTGATGCAGGGCTCGATGATTGAAGCGTGGTTTGCATATAACGCTGCGACGCGTGCAGAGATGCTTCCACGTATTGAAACGCCGAAGCCTGATCCGACGGCGAAGGGTTTCTAACTAGTTCCTCCAAGGAGACAAGGGGCAGAGCTTCGGCTCTGCCCTCTGTTTTTGCACGGAGGTTATTGCGTGCGCAGGGCGGCCATGGGGTCGATCTGTGAGGCTCTTCTTGCTGGGAGGTAGCCTGCGATGAGGGCTACTGCCAGCAGTAAAACGAGTGTTGCGATGAAGGTAGTGGTGTCAGTGGGTTGGGTTCCGTAGAGCATGGCGCTGATGCTCTGCGCGACGATGAATGATGCGATGGAGCCGACGATGATGCCGATGGCGGCTAGTTGTAGTGTTCTGCCGATGATGTCGCGCAGCACCACGTCGCGCGATGCGCCGAGTGCCATGCGGATGCCGATCTCCTGCGTTTTGCGTGTGACGGAGTAGGAGATCACGCCGTAGATGCCGAGGCAGGCGAGGATCAATCCTGTTCCTGCGAAGGCAGCGACGAGGATTGCGAAGAAGCGTCGTGGTGAGGTGGAGTGATCCACGAATTCCTGCAAGGGCCGCAACTGCATTGCGGGTTGGCCGGGATTCAGTTTGCGCAGTGTCTGCATGATGGTGGGACCGAGTGTGTCTGCAGGTAGTGTGCTGCGCACAACGAGTTCGGCACCATCTTCTCCCCAGCCCTGGGTGAGAGGAAGATAGAGTTGCCATGCGGAACTGGCTTCAACGTCTGTCTCGTGAATGTCTGAGACAACTCCAACAATGCGGATTTCCTTGTCGTTCTGCATGACTTTGTGGTCGATGGCGTCTCCATTGGGGAACAGGAAGCGTGCGGCCTTTTCATTGATGATGGCGACGTTTTCGCTGGAAGCATTGTCAGTCCATGCGAAGTCGCGTCCGCGCAGATGCATGCCCATTGTCTTCACATAACCGGGTGTGGCGATGTAGATGAAGGTGGGTTGTAGCTCGTGCGGCTTGTAATCCACGCCTTTAATGCGTGGCGCGCCCCATGTGCGGTTGCGTGCGAGCGGCAGATTATCTGAGAGGCCGACGCTTTGTATGCCGGGGATGTTGGAGACTTCACTGAGTACGTTGCGATAGAAGGCGTAGCGGGGTTCGTCCTTCAGATTGGGAACGTCGAGAGCGATGGCTGCGGCCTGTGATGGTTGATAGCCAAGGTCGACATCCATGACATGCAGAAAGCTGCGCAATAGAAGCCCCGCACTTATGATGAGCACGCATGCCAGCGCAATTTCGCTGACGACCAATGTGTTGCGGAGACGATCATGGGATCGGCCTTCGCTGGTGCCGGGGCCGCTGTCTTTCAGTTGCGATTGCAGGTCGCCGCCGGTGACGCGAAGGCTTGGCATAACACCGAAGAGAAGCGTTGCACCGAAGGCGAGTAGAACAGTCCACATCAGCGATGTGGTGTCGATCCGCAGTTCTGAAAGTAGCGGTAGTGCAACGGAGCCTTGATGAGCGAGCCACTGCACGATGATTGCTGCAAGGCCGATGCCGAGCAGAGCTCCGAAGAAAGAGAGCAAAGCGCTCTCTGTGAGCAGCTGGCGGATGAGGCGGCTTCGGCTGGCACCGAGAGCGAAGCGTAGCGAAAACTCCTTGCTGCGAGTGGCAGCGCGGCCCAGCAGAAGATTGGAGAGATTGACGCAGACGATGAGCAGGATCATCGCGACGGCGCCCCACAGCATGTAAAGGGAACGGCGTATCTGGCCTGCAACATGTTCCTTGATGGCTGTAGCAACGGCGGGGCCGTAATCGCCTTTGGAGTGCGGATACTTCTTGTTGTTGTAAAACTGCGGGAAGAGGACGGCGGCTTCCGTGCTGGCCTGTTGCGTTGTTACGCCGGGCTTTAGGCGTGCGACAAGTGTGATGATGTTGCCCCAGTTGCGACCCATGTCGAGACTGAATGGGCTAAGTACATCAACACGTGTGCCAGGCGAGAAGGTTGCTCCAAAATCGAAGCTCTGCGGCAGCACACCAACGATGGTCAACGGCTTCTCGTCGACGGAGATTGCTTTGCCGACGATGTTGGGATCGCCCTGGTAGTGAGTCTTCCAGAAAGCGTGTGAGAGCAACGCAACGGCTGGTGCATTCATCTTGCCTTCGCCGGGCAGGAAGTTGCGACCCAGTTCGGGCTTGATGCCGAGCACGTCCAGAAAGTTTGGCACCACGCCGATGCCCGTGATGGGCTGGGGAATGCCGTTGCCCGTGAGCTTCATGTTGTTGGGTGAGGAGAAAGCGAAGTAGCCAGTGACGCCGCTGTAAGAGCGGTTCATGGCAACGAGGTCGTCATATGCGTCCGACGAGTAGGTGGAACCGGAGAGTCCACCGGCTTTTTCCGCGGGCTCAAGCCATACCACCTGTTGCGGGTCTTTGAACGGCAGCGGTCGCAGCAGAATGGTATTGACCAGGCTGAAGACTGCGACGTTGGCACCGATGCCAAGCGCAAGAATCAGGATGGAGACGATGGCAAAACCACGGTCGCGCTTGAGGGAGCGAAGGCCGAAACGAAGGTCCTGCTGCAGGGTGCCGAACCACGATCGCGGATGTGCGCCTGCGGATTGTTCGCGCGCGGCTTCCATGCTGCCGAATTCTATGCCTGCCTGACGGCGTGCTTCTTCCGGCGACATGCCGGATGCGATTTTGCTTTCGATGGACTGTTCCATGTGCGTGCGAAGCTCCTCGTCGAGATCGTTGGCGGGGCGGCGACGGAAGAGGAAGCCGAGACGGGTGAAGAGTTCGTGGATCATGCGAAGTCCTCCTTCGGTGCGGCGAGCACGAGAGAGATAGCAGAGCTGAGGCGGTTCCACTGATCGATTTCGCTGCGCAGTTGTTTGCGACCCACGGGTGTGAGTGCGTAGAACTTAGCCTTGCGATTGTTGTCGCTGGCGCCCCATGAGGATTCAATCCAGCCTTTGTATTCCAAGCGATGCAGTGCGGGGTATAGCGAGCCCTGGCCTACCTGCAGCACATCATCAGAGACCTGCTGGATGCGCGAGGCGATGCCCCAACCGTGCATTTCACCGTGAGCAAGTGTTTTCAGGATGAGCACATCGAGCGTGCCCTGCAAAAGGTCTGTGGATGGTGGCATTTAGCTTTCCCCTTGATACTCGACAAGAGTCTCGCTTCTTCTGTCGGATGTCAAGGGGAAGTACGTTTGGCTTGCGGGGAAAGTTCCGTGAAATTTATGCCGCAATTCGCGGACTAGTTCTGGTCAGGTCTCTCGATATGGTCGATCGTGAGGTTCAATGCCGATCCCACTCCTCGTCGCAGAGACAATCCGATAGGACTTACTGGCATTGAGCTCAATGATTGGCTTGGCCGATCTGCTTCATCGTTGATAAGAGGCAACGTAAAGTCGTACCGTCCGTTCAAGCCTGTCTTGTTCTGGATGGGATAGTCCTTGGATAGTCTCGAGAGGTAGTTAACGAACTCATCCATGGAGACGCCAACAAAGTCGACCTTGTCGGTGTCCCTTAAATAAAACCCTTTACCTAATAGAATGGGACGCCTTTTGAACGATGCGAATGATCCTGCCTGCGTTTCACTGAGTCGAGCTCCGGAGCTGCTCACCATTAAATCCAGGTAGGGAGCATCGACAGTGGCAGTGTGGAACTGTAGCTTGCAGCGATCCCGTAGTGCCGCCTGCCACGCCAAATGTAGAAGCGGAGAATCGTAACCGTCTTGTGCCTTTTGCCAGGCTGCTTCATCGGACGGGGCTACACGTGCATCCACATCGTACAGTTCATTTTCTGTCCAATCTGGTGCGTTGATTATTTTGGACGCGGACCATCTGTTCATCGGCTGCGGAAAGTACGCGAGCATGATCGCCCACTTGATCGCTACCGTGGCGTGGTAGCCATTGGGAAGATACTGCAGCGTGTAGATCGGTGTGCCCGCTTTATGAGGATGCATGGAGAACACCTCAAACGCGAATGATTTTGCGGGCTCGGGGGTATGCGTAAGTTTCTCTTCGTGAGTACTCTGCGCAAGGGCAATCGAGTTCATTGATCCGACGAAAGAAACGATTAAGGCAAGTAATGCCAAGGCGCGCTTAGGCAACACAAATCCCCTCTCATACAAAATAAGTTCGCTGGGAGTTGGAACTATCAAAGATAGAGCAGCAGCCACATCCCCATAGAACACAAAACCCCGCTTTTGACGGGGTTTTGTGTTTAGACGGATTGTGATGGGTTTACTTGGCTTCCTTGCGGTATTTATCTGCAAGTGGCTTGTCGGCGAGGGCTTTGATGAAGAGGCCGCCGACTACGCTGCGGGCCTGGAAGCCAACCTGCTTGCCGGTGATGGTGTCGTACCAGTCGGTCATGGGGACGCGGCTGGTGGTTTCGTTGGCCCAGGTATAGAGCGGGTCAACGAGCGTGTTGAAGTCGGCTTCATTGTCGGCGAGTGTAGCGGTCCACATCTCCCAGTCGAGCTTCGTGTAATCCTTACGGCTGTCGAGCGGCAGGCCGTACTTGTTCAGCTTCGTCTTGTAGAAGGCGATCTCGCTTTCACGTACGCTCTTGGGGAACAGGTCGAATCCCAGCAGCTTGTCCCAGATGAGGTTGTACTTCTGGCTCCAGGTGTTGGGTGAGTCGTAGGCGAGTTTGTAGTGATCGCCTTCCTTGTCCATCTCCATCCACTTCTTCGCGTAGGCGTGTGCGTCGTCGTTGTACTTCTTCGCTTCGGCGTCGTGGTGCAGCAGCTTGGCGAGATCGGCGTAAGCGGCCATGGCGTCGATGGCCTTCAGCGCGAGGTTTGCGTTGTGCGTGACGTGTCCGGCGAAGTCGTCGGTGGTGAGCTGGTTTTCGGGGTCGAGGCCGTGTTCGTGCAGGAAGTTGGCCCACTGCGAAAGCTGCGGCCAGAACTGCTGCGCGAGTTTCACGCCTGCGTTGTTGGGTTCGAAGCGTGCGAGCGCGTCAACGAGCAGGATCATGTTGCCCGACTCTTCTACGGGCATCTGGTTCTCTTCCGTCTTTTCGCCACCGCCGTAGTCCTGACCATTGGCCAGCGGATAACGGCCCAGGTCATGCGGAGCGAAGGGGAAGCGCCAGCGATTGGGCAGCGCGGAGTATTCGAGAATCGGCAATACCTGCGCGTGCAGCAGACGTGGGTTGAAGAAGAGGAAGATGGGCGCGGAGGGATAGAAGACGTCGACAGTTGCTGTGTCGCCGTTGCTGAAATTTTCTTTTGCAAAGAGCAGCGGCTGGCCGTCGGTGTCGGCAATGAGTTTGTGTGCGGCGATGCTCTGGCGATAGGACAGCGTACAGAGCCATGCGTACTTCTCGCCTGCGGTTGCGGTGAGGTCTGCCTTCAGCTTTGCATCGAAGGCGTTGCCTTTTGCATCGAGCTTGGTCTGTTCGGCGAGTGCCTCTTCCAGCATTTGCGATACGGGCTTGCCTTCACGCTGCCACCACGGGCGCAGGCGCTTGTTCAGTACTTCCATGCTGTAGCCGTCGGTGTAGCTGACCATTGCAGTCTTGGATACGGCTTGCGCGTTGACGGCGCCAAACGGAATGGCTACAGCCATTTCCGTCTGGCCCTTGGTGAAGGGCGCGGGGCCGTCGATGTCGTCGTTGGCGGGCAGCATGCCATCGGTGGCGAAGGCGTGCGCGGTGCCGCTGGCGAGCGAGGTCTTGGGCTGTGCGTCGTTCGGCACGGCGATGTGGAAGTAGCCCCAGTCGATCTTGAGGTCGTCACCGCTGCGGTTCAGTACATTCTGCGACTGCGTGCCGACGGAGAGCACGGTGAGGTTTGCAGTCTGCTGACGCGAGTACGTTACGGGCTGGCCGCTGTAGCTGGTGGCCATCTCTGCGTTGGCGTTGAGGAAGACGCTGACCTGGTGCGATGCGCCGTCGGTGCTCTTCGCGGTCCATGTCAGATAGGTGACGGGGCGCGAGAGCGTGTCGAGGTCGTCGAGGAATGCCGGTGTGAAGAAGGTCAGATCAATCGCTACGCCGTTGCCTGCGAAGTGATATCGCGTGTGGGTGAAGGTCAGCTCGCTGCCGGTCTGCTGCAATGCCGGGATGTCGCGGCTGTTGCCCATGATGCGATAGGACTTACCGTCGATGCGGACGAGGCTGTTGAGCGGCTGCGGATGGCCTGTCCAGTGCTTTGTCGGCTCCGCTGTGAGCGTGTCGGCCATGGACCATACAGAGAAGTATGGGTCGTGCGCGATGAGCGGCGTGGCGGGCGGGCGTTCCACCGTTTGGGCCGTGAGCGTGGAGGCGGCGACGAGAAGCAATGATGCAACGTAGCGAGAGAGCATTTGGGGACGTGTTTTCTCCGGAAAGTTAAGCGAAGCAAGGATATCGCGATGTGGGTGGTAATGTCCGTTTTGGTAATTGCGAATGAAGTCGCAGAAAGGCGCTGTGATATGTGAGTTTTCCGTTGCAGTGATGCGCAGCGTGAGACATACTGAGTCACCGCGATTTTTCATCAACTGTTTTTGAACCGTTCCCCTGAGGGTTGGTGTATGGCCGTTCTTTCACGCGTTGTTGGCGTTCTTGTGTGTGGATGTGCGTCACTGGCGTTCGCGCAGGCGCCGAACATTGTGCAACCCGGTGCTCCGGGCAAACCTACGCAGGAGTTGACTGCTGTAACTGCGGCTCCTCCGGCCAAAGGGCCGAGCGAAGCCGATGTGAAGTTCATGCAGGACATGATCATGCATCACAGTCAGGCTATTGAGATGACAGAGCTTGCGAAGACCCGTGCGACAAACACGGATGTGAAGGCACTGGCATCGAAGATTGATCTGTCGCAGGGCGATGAGATTCGCTGGATGAAGCAGTGGCTGGCAGAGCGTGGGTATCCCGAAGCTCCTGCAGGTGGCATGGACCACATGGCGGGTATGGACCATTCGCAGATGGCGGGTATGGATCACGGCGATATGGCCGGGATGGACCACTCGCAGATGCAGGGCATGGATCACGCCGCCATGAATCATGATGGCGCGAAGAAGACCGATCCGATGGACGTGGCGCCGATGGTTGGCATGTTGACGCCGCGACAGATGCAGGCGCTGCGTGCAGCGCATGGCGCAGAGTTTGACCGGTTGTTTCTAACCGGCATGATGCAACACCACAGCGGCGCATTGCTGATGGTGAAGGAGTTGTTTCAACAGCCGGGGGCAGGACAGGACCCACAGCTATTTGACTTTGCAAACGACGTGGACAACACGCAGCTTGCAGAGATCGACATTATGAAGGGCATTCTTCGAAAGGTGAATCCATGAAACAGTTCTCCTCGCTCAAAGCCGCGTTTGCAGTTGCCGCGGTCTTCGCCTGTTCGCTGCCGGTGTTGTCCGCGCAGATGGACCATGAAAAGCCGATGGCTACCCCTCCGCCGCCGACGGTGTATGTGAATCCGCGCGCGCCGGAGAGTGATCCGCGTGTGGGCCTGAAGGCCGGTCTGTATGACGCAGGCACTGCCGCCAAGGGGTTGGAACTGGTGCAGACCATTGCCAAGCCTGCTGGATTTGCACCGGATGAAAGTAAGATCCCCGCATGGGAGGATGCTGCTCCTCCTGCACCGGGCGCGCCGCGTGGCGCTGCGATTCCAGCTCCGTATGGCACCACGAACTCTGACCTGGCGTTCAAGGGCAAGTATGTGTTCGTGGGCAACTACTATGGCGTGAACACCTATGACATCTCCGATCCGGCACACACGAAGCTGGTGACCAGCATGGTGTGCCCCGGCGGTCAGGGCGACGTTTCGGTTTACGGCAACCTGCTGTTCATGAGCGTGGAAGCTGCGAACGGCCGTATCGACTGCGGTGTGCAGGGCTTTTCTTCGTTGGAAGAGGCGCAGAAGGCACAGGCTGCTCAGCGCGAGCAGTTGGCTAACCTGTCGCCGGAAGAGCGGCAGAAGGCAATGGCCGGCATGATGGCCAATCGCAAGCCTGAGCCTGCTGAGAAAGATCGCGTGCGTGGCGTGCGTATCTTCGACATCAGCGATGTAACGAAGCCGAAGCAGATCACTGACGTGCAGACATGCCGCGGATCGCACACACATACTGTGGTCGTCGATCCGAAGGACAAGGACAACGTGTATATCTACGTGTCCGGTTCCGCGGGTGTACGCGATGCGAAGGAGCTTGCAGGCTGCTCCGGTGCTTCTCCTGATGAAGACCCGAACACTGCGCTGTTCACCATCGTTGTGATCCAGGTGCCGTTGGCGCACCCGGAGCTGGCGAAGGTTGTGAACTCGCCGCGCATCTTCACCGATCCTGAGACGGGCAACATGAACGGCCTGTGGAAGGGCGGCAACCACGGCGAGGGCACGCAAAGCACCAGCGCAACGCGTGGCTGCCACGACATCACGGTGTATTCGGCAGTGGGTCTGGCTGCGGGCGCATGCTCGGGCAACGGTATCCTGCTGGATATTTCGGATGTGGTGCATCCCAAGCGTCTGGATGCGGTGAGCGATCCGAACTATGCTTTCTGGCATTCTGCGAACTTCACCAATGATGGCAAGGCGATTCTCTTCTCTGACGAGTGGGGCGGTGGCGGTCAGCCGCGCTGCCGTGCAACCGATCCGATGCAGTGGGGCGCGGATGCCATCTTTGCCATTGGTCCGGACAAGAAGATGACGCTGAAGAGCTACTACAAGATGCCGGCATCGCAGACCGACAAGGAAAACTGCGTGGCGCACAACGGTTCGGAGATTCCGGTTCCGGGACGCGCGCTGCATGTGCAGAGCTGGTATCAGGGCGGCGTTTCGCTGGTGGACTGGACCGATCCGGCACATCCGTTTGAAATCGCTTACTTCGACCGCGGACCCATCAGCGGCAAGAAGTTTGCCATGGGCGGCCAGTGGTCCACGTACTGGTACAACGGCATGATCTACGGTTCGGAGATTGCCCGTGGACTGGATGTGTTGAAGCTGACACCCACGGAATTTCTGACGCCGGACGAGATTGCCGCAGCGAACCAGATTTCGTTCAAGGAACTGAACGTGCAGGATCAGCCGAAGGTGGTGTGGCCTGCAACGTACATCACTGCGAAGGCGTATCTGGATCAGCTTGGCCGCGGCGATTCGCTGCCGAAGGACAAGGTGGCTTCCATCAAGGCGCTGGTGAACCAGGCCGGTACCGACAAGAAGGCTGCCGCGAAGCTGAAGGGCATGGCGGGCGAACTGGATAAGGCTGCCACGACTGCCAAGACTCCTGCGGATGCAAAGCGCTTGCAGGGGCTGGCAGAGATCTTCCGCAAGAATGCAGATGGTGCAGCTCTCACGGTGGCTTCGCTGTAACTTACTTCAACGCATCACAAACGAGCCGCGGCCTTTATGGTCGCGGCTCGTTTCTTTGTCTTAAACGCTTGCTGCTTGAACTGGGCGTTAGTGGCTGTGGCTTGCTGCCGTGGTGGTACCCACTTCCACTTCTGCGGCGAGGAATTTGTCATCCACCTTCTTGGCATGGATGACGACGCGGTCGCCGGTATGGACGTCTTTTGCGGTGATCATGTCCTTGCCACGCATCCACATGGTTTTTGCATCGGTCAGGACGGGAGTGATCTTGCCGTCCTTCGGGTTTTTGACGTCGATGGAGGTCGCGGTGATGGCAGTCACCGTGCCCATGATGTGTTCCATGCCGTTATGGGCAAAGGCAGAGACGCTGAGGACGAGAGCGAGAGGAGCAGCAAGCAGGCGCTTCACGATTGGTTCGTTTCCTTTCCTAACCACTTCCAAGTTACTGCGCGGCTGGGGCACCGTTCAGAAACTCCTGTTCCTGTTTCTCTTCTTGTAACTCATCCGGGCTCTTGGGATTCATGCCATTCATCCGTTCGACTTCAGTTGGCGTGATCTGCGGCAGATGACGGAGAAAGCGAACCAGCTTCCAGGAATCTGCGCCGTCGTCATTGGACGAGCCGAAAGCAGGCATGCCGGTGAGTCGCACACCGTTCTGGATGATGAAGAATAACTCGCCGTCACTAAGGTTCTGCGTTGCGGCAAGCCGAAGATCGGGCGGCTTGGGATAGAGTCCTTTGCCGTACATGGTGTCACCAGAACCGTTGTTGGCGTGGCAGGAGGCGCAGTGATCGGCGTAATGCGCCATGGCTTCATGCTGCACTGAAGGCGAGTCGGCAATAGGGTTTTGCAGGGACTTTGCAGAGGCAGGTATGGCCAGTCTGCGGGTGTATCGTGCCAGGGCCGTCTCTACATAGGAGGGCGTTGCTCGCGCGCTGAAACCGCCCGTATGTCGCGCCCAGACAACGGTTGCCAAAGCAGCAAGACCGACCAGTAAGAACAAGCATGCGAGCGTTCGTAGCAGGACCTTCATCAGCGATGTCCTTTTATAGGTCACAGGTGCAATGAAAAGAGTGTGCCTTCAGCATACGGCCAGAGGTAATTAAGTTCGCATGCAAATGCGTCAGAGCCAGTAATCATGCGGGATTGGTGCATGTCCTAAATGATGTTGCCGCTGATATCAGCAGCTATATCAACGTCATAGGCCACGGTATGTGTGCGTAAATGGCGTTTGCCAGCGATTCATTTCAGCGCGTAGATTCTTGCGATGCTGTTTCTTTGTAATTGCCCTGGTCGTGTGCTGCGTAGGTGGCCTAAGAGGACGTGGCTGGAACGCCACGTGTTGTGGAGGTTTGGTCTGTATCCGTGGGAGTGTGTGCAGTGTCGCCGCACCTTTTACAGAACAGATAGTAAGGCTGAAGACAGGAAGAATCGGGCTTCAGGGGAAAAGCAGACATCAGTCCGGTGAGGGTTTGGTGATGTTGTCCACTTGAATGGCCGGAACGGCAGTCTTTGTGGGTACAAGCCTGAGGCCAAGTTGCTGCTGAAGTGCTTCGAATAACGATGGCAGGTCGCTTACGTTGGCAGAGAGAGCGCTAAGCTCCGGGGTCCAATTCAGCTTCCAGTTGTATTCGCCAGACATGCCGGTATGGTCCACGATGGGATGCCCCTGGACCTCCGGCATCGCGGACATGCGCATCACCAGCAGCGACATAGGTGCCCCGTTGGCGGTTATGTGACCGTTGCCGCCATCCAGTCCGTGGAAGCCTTCGATTACGGGGCCAGCGGGCGTCACTTTTGCTCCGGCTTTCGACACGGTTAGTTCGTAGGCTGACAGCACCCGCGTGGTTTTCGATTCGCGTAGTCCAAAGCGCTCATGCAGCAGTTCGAGTGTGAGCTGGCGCATGAGTGCGATGCGCTGATCCAGCGGGCCTGTCTCCAGCTCGTGTGAGATGTCTTCTTCTTCCGTGGCCTGAATGTCCCAGCGGTCTTTCTTTGCCCAGTCCGGCAGATTGACGATCTGTTCGTCCGTGGTGAGGTCGTAGCAGAAGCGCAACATGTCGGCGACGGTGATGCGCCCTAACTCGGCTCGACCACCGTCAAAGCGAACGCTAAAGGGTTTGGGATCACCCACGTAGGGTTTGACGGAAGTGACAGCAAAGCTGGGATGGGAAGTGTTTTGCGCGTGTGCGCCCCATGACATCAAGCCCATAAGAGAAACGGCTGCAAAAGTGATGGAACGGCCGAGAAGCGATGCCATAGCTGACGATAACTCGCGGAACCGCCTGGTAACTATGCGAAATCTTGACACTGTGGCGGTATTCCTTGAGCATATTGGACTAGCACCCCTCTGTCTTTTGCCGGCTGGTGTTTCCGTCGTCCCGGTGGGAGCGGGTACTTCTGCCGTGCAAATCCACTGACATCTGGTGCCATGAATTTCGCCCGCGAACCCGTTGCGGGCGCGGAATCAAGGATGTTCCCTGTGCACGCATTGTTCGCTCTCTACTTCTTGCAATCCAGCGGCGGCTCCGCATTTGGCGGATTCAGCCTGCTGCTGCCTGTACTTCTCATCGGCATGGTGCTGCTTACAGCGATTCCTAACCAGCGCAAGCAGAAGAAGTGGAACGAGCAGCTTTCGCAGTTGAAGTCCGGCGATCGCGTTGCTACAACGGGCGGCATCCGCGGCACTATCGTTAGCCTGAAGGACGACGTGGTGGTCCTTCGCACGCAGCCGGACGGCATCAAGCTTGAGTTTCTGAAGACCGCCATCGCATCCGTGACCACGGAGGAAGAGGCGGGACAGTAAGTTCTGGTGAGAGAGCCTTGTGTCTCTGAGAGACGCGGGTCCCCACAGCCTTAGATAGATATCCATGCAGAAGAATCTGAACGGCAAAATCGCGCTCATCATCGCCATCCTGGTGGTGTTTCTTTACGGCATCTTCGGTATCCCGCATGGCGGGCTGAAGGAGTCCATTACACGACGCATTCACCTGGGCCTGGACCTTCGGGGCGGTACGCACATTGTGTTGCAGGTAAAGACGGCGGAAGCCGTTGCAGCCAGCAGCGACAACGATATGGTGCGTGCGCAGGATGCAGCCAGCAAGGTCGCTCCCGGAGCCCATGCCACCAAGCCCGATCCGTCGCAGCCGGTGATCGTGGTCAGCGGCGTATCGCAGAACAATATGTCTGCCGTGCGCGATGCACTGAGTGCGACTGAGTTTTCCGCGTACGACTTGGCCTCCACCGCTGACGGCTACAAGCTGACGATGAAGCTGGCTGAGGTGAAGGAACTGCGCGAGCGCACTCTGGAGACGTCGATCGAGACGATCCGTAGCCGCGTTGACTCGCTGGGTGTGGCCGAGCCGACTATCCAGAAATACGGCTTGGGCGAAGACCAGATCCTCGTCGAACTGCCGGGCATTGATAATGCCGACCACGTTCGCGATGTGATCCAGTCCACGGCACGCCTTGAGATTCACGAAGTGACCGGTGGCCCGTTCACCACGGAGCAGGACGCGCAGATGCAGCTGCAGCCAGACTCAGTTCTGGTGCAGGGTGGCAACGCGCTGGGCGACCAGTCGTGGTGGGCGCTGAAGCGCATCGCTGTGGTGCAGGGACCGGACTTCCGCGATGCACGCGCTTCGCAGGATGAAGCCGGACGTCCGGACGTTTCCTTCACGCTAACCACGGGCGCAGGCGACCGCTTCTACTCGTACACCAGCACCAACATTGGCAAGCAGATGGCCATTGTTCTGGACAACAAGGTGCGCGAAGTGGCGAACATCAACGGCGCCATCCGCGACCAGGGCCAGATCAGCGGCGGCGGTTTCACGAAGCAGACGGCAAGCGATCTTTCGCTGATGCTGCGCACGGGTTCGCTGCCTGCGTCGATCGTGTTCCTTGAGACGCATACGGTTGGGCCTTCGCTGGGTGCCACGAGCATTCGTCAGGGTGTGATCGCATCGGTCGTGGGCATGATGGCCGTGATGATCTTCATGCTCATCTACTACAAGGGCGCGGGCATCAACGCGGATCTGGCGCTGATCCTGAACCTGGTCATCCTGCTGGGTTTCATGGGTTTCACCGGATCGACGCTGACACTGCCGGGTATCGCAGGTGTGATTCTGACCATTGGTATGGGCGTGGACTCGAACGTGCTGATCTTCGAGCGTATTCGTGAAGAGATTCGTGCGGGCAAGAATGCCAGTGCGTCTGTCTTCGGCGGATTTGATCATGCCTGGACCACCATTCTGGATACGCACGTCACGACCATCGTTTCCGCACTGATCCTGTTCTTTGTGGGAACGGGCCCGGTTCGTGGTTTCGCCGTGACGCTCATGTTCGGTCTGTTGGCCAACCTGTTTACGGCTGTGTTCGTTTCGCGCGTGATCTTTGACAGCATTCTGCAGCGCAAGACGCGCGGCGAAGCATTGTCGATCTAACGTTTCTGTTTCTGTAGTACCGAGGTTTCGCAAGTGGAATTCTTTCGAGATAGCAACATCGACTGGCTCAGCAAGAAGTGGCTGTTTCTTGGCTTCTCGCTGATCTTCTCCGTGGCCGGCGTGCTGAGCATGCTGTTCTGGCACCACATTCCCGTGGGCATTGATTTCAAGGGCGGCACGCAGGTGCGTGTGTCGTTTCCGCAGCAGCCGAACGAGGACCATCTGCGTACCGCGATGGACCGCGCCGGCATTCACGATGCCAGCATCCAGCGCCTGAACGGCGCCAATGGATATGAGGCTGTCATCACGTTGCCGGAGACGAGCGATTCCAATTCCGATTCCGCGCGCGCAACCGTGGTGAAGGCTCTGGCCACCAATTACACGGACTCAGCGTCACGCGTGGAAGACGCCTACACCGTGGGACCCACGGCTGGTAAGCAACTGACGCGGCAGGCGGGCTGGGCCATTCTGTGGTCGCTGCTGGGCATGCTGGCATACCTGTGGTTCCGTTTTGAGTTCATTTACGGTGCGGCTGCCGTGATCGCGGTCTTCCACGACACGCTGATCACCATCGGCGCGTTTTCGCTGACGAACCAGGAAATTACGCTGACGGTGATCGCGGCCATCCTGACGCTGGTGGGTTACTCCATGAACGATACGATCGTGGTCTTCGATCGTATCCGCGAGAATCTGCAGTTGATGCGTCGCGCCACGTTGTCTGAAGTGGTAAACAAGAGCATCAACCAGACGCTGTCGCGAACCCTGCTGACGTCGGGCCTGACGTTCCTCACCGTGCTGGCGCTCTACCTGTTTGGCGGCGAGGTGCTGCATGGTTTCTCGTTTGCTCTGGTGATCGGCATTTTGATCGGTACGTACTCGTCCATCGCGGTGGCCGCACCCATGCTGGTGGCTTACACCGATTGGCGCACTAGCCGAGGCAAGAGCTCTGGTCTGCAGACAGGACGCAAGGCTACGGCTTAATCCTGTTGCAACGCTTTGCAGAGACGGACGCTTCGGCGTCCGTTTTGCTTTTGACCTTGCCATGAATGTCTCTGCCAAATCATGTGTTTACCGGTTCGAGGCAACAGGTTTTTGCTTGGCATCGTAGTTGCATGAAAAGAAAGCGGATGCTTTGGAGATGTATGGCTCTGAGGCCAGACGCCGTAAAACGGCAACGCTCGCCGGATTTCCGTGTCTGTACGCTTATAGCTAGGGAATGCGTCCATTCTTCAAGGAGGAATTAACGCCGGAATGCTTCAGCCGTCGCAACTTGAGGATGTGTCCGTCCGTTACGCGGATGAGATCGCGGAGATGTCCGAGTTTTTCACCACAGCCGGTGTGGCTGTGGAAAAGCCTCAGGCACTGGCCGCGGTGGTTCGACGGCTGGGCGAAGACCGCGGGTTTCATCGCGATCTGACGTCGCATGTGTGGGTAATGCTGCATCGCCGTGGCAGCGACGTCCGTTATGGCGAGACGCTGGGTGTCGTGGCGTTGGCGGCTGCTGGCAAACGGCTCGCAGCGGATGCTGATGAGGGTGTGGCGCACGATCTTTTGCGCTTTGTCATGGGGGCGCATGACGGGTTGAATCCACCGGCTCGCAGCGTGGATACGGCTTCAGTTTTACCGGAGCCCATCGCTGCGTCGATCGAATCCATCGCGCCTGTGCAAAACGCTGGCGCCGATGTGGAAAAACTCGCCACCCCGGCTACGCAGGTTCTTAAAAATCCACTGATTACGCAGTTCCCTGCATCTTCGCGTGAGCCCATGCATGCGGAAGTCGAGCCTTTTGCTCCTGTGGAAACTGTTGAAATTCCGCCTGCAAAACCTGCCCTGGATACACCGATTCGATTCACGCGGGTGAGTGCGGAAACCGCCGAAGCCCCCCGTAGCAGATTATCTCTATGGATTGGATTGGCGGCGGTGCTTGTGCTGGCGGCGCTGGTCGGAGGGTGGTTCTATCGGAATACTTCTGCAGCGCCGGAAGCGGTTGCAGCGCCCGCTCCGGTGATTGAGGGGAATGCGACCCCGACAGCCGCGCCGGAAACTCCTATTGTGAAGCAGCCAGAGCCGGAAGCCCCGGCTGTGGAGCCTACCCCAAGCGAACCCAGGCCCTCGGCTCCTTCCAGAAACAGCCATTCGTCGCGTGTGGCCGCGACCTCGCATCGGCAGCCTGCGCCCGCACGTCAGACATATCCTGTGCCTTCGCCTGCGCGAGTGGCACCGTCCGCGC
>NZ_JAEDXV010000023.1:0-72117 GCF_036877645.1 Terriglobus sp. ADX1 | reverse complement strand
CGCTTGATTCATACGACCGCGAGCGAACAGACCCCCTTTGTCCTTTTAGATGTGAAACAAACGTTCACGCTCGCGAATCGTAATCTCGTGAGCCTGTCGGTTAACGCCAGCAGTTACTTCCGACATAACGTCGCAGACCCTTTCCGATTTACGTTGGGAGGGCCCCTCCGTCTTTACGCTTCATCCATCGACGAATATCGAGGAACGGACATAATCCTCACGCGTGCAGCTTATCTACGACGCATCGCGACGCTTCCCACCGGCCTCGGTCACGGCGTTTATCTCGCCACAGGCTATGAGTCAGGAGAGATTTGGGCGCCGGAACGAAGTGCTGTGCTTCGGCAGGATGCGTTCAGCGGAGTTCTCTTGAGCACCCCCCTCGGTGCCATCACGATCGGAGGCGCGATCGGCGATGCTGGTCGTAGGAAAGTGTTCTTCACATTTGGCAAACTTTTCTAGTGTTTGTCCTGGAGACAGAGAGATGAATACGGCGGTCATTAGCGCTCTTGCTGCGGTCGGAGGCTCCTCAGTAGGAGCCCTTACGCCGGTCTTGAGCAACTATGTACTTCAGCGGAGTGTCACGCAGAGGGACATCCTGACGCGAGAGATATCTGATCGGCAGACTCTCTATTCCAATTTCATATCGGACGCCACGCGTTTGTATGCTGACGCACTCACCAAAAGTACTTTTAACCTGGCAGACGTAGTCGGGATTTACGCACTCGTTAGTCGCATTCGACTTGTCGGGCCAGAGTCTGTAGTCAAAGCCGCCGAAAGCGTAGTGAAGGCTATCGTGGAGCGCTACGGACAAGACAACCTGCCTCTTGAAGACATCGCAAGGGCTGCTTTAACCGCTGGAGTTGACCCGCTCTTTCAGTTTAGTACCATCTGTCGCCAAGACCTTCGAGACCTCGCTCACACTCGGGTTTAGTCGATTTGTTAAACGTGGAGGCAATATGACGAGCGAGGTGAATCAACTCACGTATGGCGGCATATTTCTTGCCGTTTTCGCGCAACAATTTTGCCTTCCTGTGCCATCGATGTTCTTCTTAATGACAGCCGGCGCACTCCTCGCGCGCGGCGACCATCATCTCAGTTGTTCGCTTGTGCTGCTTTGCGGAATGCTTGGCTGCCTTTTCGCCGATCTTTTCTGGTTTTGGTTGGGCCGACACTGGGGAAGCCGCGTGATTCGAGTGGTCTGCAGCTTCACTTCTGACCCCGCTCGCAGCCGAGCGCGAGCGCATGAAATCTTCGACCGCTGGGGACTTCGACTATTAGTTTTTGCCAAGTTCGTTCCGGGGCTTGACGGCGTCTCCCCTCCCGTCGCGGCTGCGGAAGGCGCCTCCTTGCGCGGCTTTCTCTTCTACGACGCGATAGGGTCCACGCTGTGGTCCGGCTCGTACATCATGGTTGGGTTTCTGTTTTCGAACCAGATCGACTCAATCATGCGTTGGGGAGATCACTTCGGTCGCGTCGCGGTGCTGGTCATCGGATTACCGATGCTACTCTACGCAACATGGAGAGGGATCTATATCTTCAGAATGATCCGCCACCTTCGGCTGCGACGCATCAGTCCCGCACGGCTTCAGGCGCGACTCGACAACGGCGATCCGATCGCGGTCTTCGATTTATTGAAGTTCGAGGCGCAAATGGATGCGATACCTGGTATCCCGGGGGCGCTCAGAGTTGATCCAACGCGGCTCCGAAATGCTCGCGAGTTCAGCATTCCAGCCGAGGTGGATGTGGTCCTGTATTGCTCGTCGCGCGGCAGCTTTGCGAGCGCACGTGTTGCTCAGGCGCTGAAAAAGCGTGGGATGACCAGAGTGTGGGTGCTGGAGGGTGGCCTGGAAGCCTGGACACTTGATGGCCATCCCACCACAGCCGAGCTCAGTACTCGTGAGGAAATCGCCGGCCGCTTGGGCATCCTACTTCCTTCGGATTTGCATTGATCTAAGTAAAGCCAGCGGCTTCCACACTCGCCGAGGCCGCGGCGACTCGGACCAAATGTTCGAATCCAACACTTTTTGGGGGGGAGGAATCAGCGTACCCCGGTGATATCTTGTCCCTAGAGACGCCGTCGGCAGACCGTCAGTCGGGCCGGCATGAATCGATTGCGTTCAATGCAACCGTTTTGAGGTCAAAGTATGGGTGAACCCACGCGCATCAAGATTCTCTGTGTCGATGATCACCATCTCATTCGGGATGGTGTCGCTTCTGCGGTCTTGGAAGAAACTGATATGGAGATCGTGGCACAAGCCTCGAACGGACGGGAAGCCATCCACTGCTTCAAACAGTACCGGCCGGATGTCACCTTAATGGACCTTCGCATGCCAGAAATGGACGGCATAGCTGCGACCGCTAATATTCTGGAAGAGTTCCCAAATGCTCGGATCGTCATGCTGACGACCTACGCGGGCGACGTCAATGCTTCCAGAGCTTTGAAGAGCGGGGCACGTGGATATCTCCTGAAGTCGATGCTTCGCACTGACCTTGTAACTACCATCCGCCGAGTACACGCAGGTCGGCGGCACATCCCTGCGGAGATCGCACAGGACATAGCCGCTCACATAAGTGCTGACGAATTGACTGTTCGGGAACTCGATGTCCTACGTGCCATCGCAAAGGGGCAATCGAATAAAGCGGTGGCGATTAGTCTCCGCATCTCTGAAGACACAGTCAAAGGTCACGTCCGCAATGTTCTCTCCAAATTGTGCGCAAATGATCGTACGCACGCGGTAATGATCGCCATGGAACGCGGATATTTCTGACGAATACTCGACATACCGTCTGCAACATGAGCTGGCGGTAAACGATGAGCTAGCGGTAAGCGACCTTTGCTCTAATGGAGAGTCGCACGACCGTGCCGCGCGGCTCATTTTTCTTGAATTCCAACGCTGCGCCAATCAGACCTGCACGTTCTCGCATTCCGAGGAGCCCAAAATGGCCGTCCTTGCCTTTGCCGCTCAAGGCGCTCCCCGGGATGCCAACTCCGTCGTCACCGCAAATCACCACCAGTCGTGTCTTTTCAAACTTAATCTGACATGAGATTTGCTCGGCCTCCCCGTGTTTCGCTGAGTTGGTGAGTGCCTCTTTAATGATGGCGATAACTTCGTCGTGGACAAGCTCGTTCATGCTACGCGGCTCGCCCTCGATAGTCACAACCACACTCTTTGCACTACTTTGTCCAAGCTCTTCGGCAAAGTGGACGACCTCGTTCGCGAGTGGGAGTTGCTGCGCGGATTTCGAGCGGATACCTCGGACACGATCTCGGCCAATCGCAAGAACCCCCTCTGCCTTCTCGATCGCTCCTCCTAAAGGCTTTCTGCGTGGATCGTCCGGTGGCATCTTGTTGACGCTGCTTTGAAAACTCCAGACGACGGCCTGAAAGCCCTGAAGAAGCGTATCGTGAAGTTCTCGCGCGATTCGGTCTCGTTCCGAGAAACGCTCTAAAAGCCGCGACTCTAACTTGGCAGCCATAATGCGGACGCGCAGAACATAAAGCGACCACAGCGCACCAGCAAACACCAGCAACAGCAGAATACGGAACCAAATCGTCTGGTAATAGGCTGGCGCGATAGCGAATTCGATCTTGTCGCCCACGGCATTCCAGACACCATCATTGTTGGACCCGACTACCTGAAACCTGTAGTGGCCCGGCCTGAGATTCATGTAAAAGGCCTGATGGCGGTTACCTACATCCTGCCAATCCATATCTACACCCGACAGGCGATAGCGGAAGCGAACCTTTTGGGGCGAAGCCAGACTGAGAGAGGCGTAGTCGATCTCCACTTCTCGGGTGTGCGCCGGCAGCTTGAAGAAATCGCTCCAGGGCAAGGTCCTGCGATCGGCAACGATCTGCTGGATATGCACCGGTGGAATTGTTTGATTCGGTAGAGCGAATTTCGGGTCGATAAATTGCAGAGGCCCCCCCGAGGTAAACCACAGGAGCCCATCGGATGATTGGGCGCTATTGGGGATGAACTCACCAAATCCGCCCGACGAGCCGTCGGTGGAATCGATGAGCAGTTGCGGACGAATGCGTTTCGTCGGATCCGCCACCCAAGCGTCAAGGTCGGATTTGTTCAATGCCATGACGCCACAACGCCCATAGACCCAGATGAGACCGGCCCCATTATCTAGCACGTTGTAGGTGGCATTGCACGGAAGGCCGTGCCCCTCGTCCAAGGTTCGCCATTCGTGTTCCTTGAAATACAGCAAACCATTCAAGCCCCAGCCCCAGACCGATCCATCTGGTTGTGCCAGGCCGTACTCCAATTGGAAGCCTGGCCTGTCGGCTGCTAGAACAGTGGCCATGCCGCCCTGGTACCGCATCACGAATCCGTGTTGCCCCAGAACCCAGAATCCTTCGTGAGGGTCGCGGACAAGAGAGGAGGCGCTCCGTGGCAGTGCGCTGAATAGAGCCAATACCTTGTTGCCTTCGACGCGAAGAACCTGAGTATGCGACTTGACGATAATTTCGTGCTGCGGGTCCTCGACGATCTGAGCTCGATCCAATTCTGGAGCATCCAGCGGAATCCATTTATCACCCAAAAAGCGGCCGGCTCCTTTGTCGGTACTAGCCCATAAGGTGCCGGTGTGGTCGAACATTAGCCCAACCACGAGATATCCCGGGAGGCCCTTACCGGTTGACATCGAAGTAATTTGACCATTACGTATGAAATTAAGCCCGCCGGTCAAACTCACTGCGACAGTGCCGTCTGGCCCAACAGCAACACCCTGAGCGTAGTTCGAGAGCATCCCCTGCTTGGGCGAGAGGGAGACTATTTTGGGACGGCGAAAGCGGTCGATTCCCGCTTGCGTGGCGACCCAAACGCTGCCTTCGCGATCCTCGTAGATGCTTGCAACGTCGTCTCCGGAGAGGCCGTCAGTCGATCCGAAGTGGTCTGCCTTTCCATTCACTACATGGTAGAGTCCGTTTCCGGTGGTTCCTATCCAGATACCACCGTCGCGGTCGTGCAGTAGGCGAGTGACCTGAAGATCCTGCCCGATGAGCCCGGCAGGATTGAAGCTCAGCCATTTCCCAGCCGTGAGCTCCTGTAATCCAAAGTGAGGGCCTTTTTCGGCAAACGCAACCAACGTTCGTCCGCCGCCGAGGTCCAAGGTGTCCATCGGGGCATGATCCGTCCCTTCAATCAATTCAGTGGTAAGAGGAAGCGGTGAAAGCACTGCCGTCGAAGCTTTGGTGATTCGCAAAACGAACGAGTTGCAGCCGATCCAAACCTGTCCTGCGTTATCCAGACTCACCGACTGCCCTATGGCACAAGATTTGCCGACACCACCGCCGAAGCACTGCATGGCGCCGCTCTTTGCCGCAATGCTGCAAAAGCCTTTGCCGTCTTGATTGCCGGATTTGGCGATCCAGATTGTGCCGTCCGGCTGTCGCACTACACCGTTGACACGCTTGGTGATGAGGAAGG
This sequence comes from Terriglobus sp. ADX1, assembly GCF_036877645.1. Classification (NCBI taxonomy): domain Bacteria; kingdom Pseudomonadati; phylum Acidobacteriota; class Terriglobia; order Terriglobales; family Acidobacteriaceae; genus Terriglobus; species Terriglobus sp. ADX1. Next base: position 66,679 of record NZ_JAEDXV010000023.1, on the reverse strand, counting down.
AAACCTTGCCGCCTTGGAGCCGGGCCAACCCGGTAAGGGTCCCAATCCAGAGGCTCCCGTCGGGTTCTGGTACAAGGTTTTGAATTCCAAAGAGTCTCTTTGAGCCCGGCTGGCCTAGAGCCCATGGAGCGAAGGAGATGCCGTCGAACCTCTCGAGGCCATCGTCAGTGCCAATCCAAAGGTATCCGTCGGGGGTCTGCGTAATCGCATTCGGCGATCCCGCGAAGTAGCCATCCCGGAGTCGCCAGGCGAAGTGGGAATACTGCGACAACTGCAATGCCGGTGCGCCGACCGAAGAATCCGCAAAAGCACCAAACGCGCAAAGCAATAAGAGCGTGGCGGTCAACAGTTGCCGGCTGTTTGTTACGGCCCCGCGTGGCATACTAACCTCCTGCTAATGTCAGGTACGACGCAGAGACGCCCGAAGGCCACGAGTCAACAGCACCAAACTAACTTCTTTCGGATGTTGTTCCATTGGGACCAGCGCAAATAGGCTTGTCTACGTCGCTTCAGCTAGCAGTTTAGGCGGAGATGGGGGGGCGTTGCCTCCCCCAAAAGGACTGGCTTGGTCGCCCCCACAAGAGTTTGAACGTTGAAGATTGAGGCACACGAAGATTGCGAGACGCCTAAAAGGAGAAGCACCAAACCCGGCGCTCATAGTACTTTGAACACGGCGGGCGCCTCATCGATCAAACAAATATTGCTGCACCGCCCGTGCGTCCACATCCACCTCCGGTGCAACTGCTACTCGACACTTAAGGATTGCCAGTCTCCGGAGCATCTGGGGCCTTAGCGGACCAATCCACACTTGGTCGATCGAGTATGGGAGCAACGTGGACGTGTCCAAAGTATTCCCAGGCCCATTCGAGGAAGGTCTCTATCTTCGCTCTTGCGGTAGTTAGAAGGAGCGCATGCACACCTAGCCATGCAGCGAACGCAAGTGGCCCAGTAAGAGTGTGATGGCTGGAACCGACTTCAGCGACAGCTGCATCCCTACCCACCATCGCCATGATGCCCTTGTCGAAATACTTGAAAGGTGTTGTCAGTTCTCCCTTAGCATCGGCTGCGATGTTGTCCGCGCAATGCTTTCCCGCCTGCTGTGCGACGGATGCCAATTGCGGAAGTGCATGACCGTCATCACCTTGAATATTCGCGAAATCGCCGAGAGCATACACGCCGGGGAAGCCATTAACCGTGAGATTTTCATCAACGTCAATCCTACCTCCCCTCCCTGTCTTCACTCCGAGAGCACCAGAAAGCGATGATGCTTTGAGCCCGCCAGCCCAGATGACCAAATTAGCAGGAACGATTGAACCATCCGACAGAAGTACCTCTGTCGGGGTGATTTGCTTTACGGACTTTCCGAAGCTCAGGCGGACACCACGATCACGAAGGATGTCCGAAGCGTACTCCTGCGATTTTCTTGTGAATGGGACGAGCACGTTGGCGGCCTGATCGATCAAGGTCACAGAGGCTTTCTTCAGGTCGGCATCTTTGAATACCGTGTCAGGAGTGCGCTGAAAGACATCCGCAATTGCGCCGGCTATCTCGACACCAGTGGGCCCGCCGCCGACAACCGCAATCCTCAGGCGATTTTCGCCTTCGCGCCAGCCGTTCCGATCCGAAGCTTCTAGCAACTCAAGCAAGCGCGATCTCAGCCGTTCTGCGTCCAAGAGCGAGTACAAGGGAAAAGCAAATTCTGCGACACCTGGTATGCCGAAGAAGTTGGCCTCCGCGCCAACGGCAAGTATCAGGTAGTCCCCGCTATATTCGTCGCCATCCCGCGTACGTGCAGTTCGAGTAGTCATGTCCACTGAGGCGACTTCGGCCATCTTGATGTTTACGTTCTCATGTGAGGACAGAACGGCTCTGAGGTTGAACGCAGCGTTGTCTGGCGACAAAACACCCGTTGCGACTTGGTACAGTAACGGCTGGAACTGTTGATAGTTATTTCGGTCCAGCAAAGTGATCCGAAAATTCTCGTGACGGGCCAATCTCCGAGCGCAGTTCAGCCCCGAAAAACCACCCCCGACAATAACTACGTGCTTCACCTTGCTACGCTGCATAATCCTCCTCTGGCCTACTTGTCGAGCAGCCGATGCTCAACATGGAGTCTGGGATTAATTGCCATCGGGAAGACAGACAGCACGACCACGCAATCTGCCATGTTCCAAGTCGTCATACGCCTCAGCGACGCGCGAGAGCGGATAGCGATCCACGATGGATTCGATCCTTCCGAGTCGAGCGAGGTCGACAATCTCTCGAAGGTTGGTTGTACCGCCGTTCAGGCTTGTGGATAGTTGAGCTCCCCATGGGATCTGATCCAATCCGAACGGCACGGTCTGTAAGCCGCCCACGGCTCCGACGAGTGTCAAACGCCCCAGCCGCGCGAGCGCTGAAATTCCCATCGTGAGGGTTGCAGACAAGCCAACGCAATCGAGTATGAAGGTCGCACCAGCACCAGAGGTGATTTCGCGAATGTGGGCTGCGCTGTATGCGTCGCTGGGAAGCGTTATATCAGCTCCATGCTCCTTCGCAAGATCCAAATGCTTCTGATCATTGTCCAGAGCGATCACTCGCGCTGAGGTCAACGTACGAAGAAATTGCACAGCAAGCAATCCCAGACCTCCAGCACCTACAACCACTGCCGTGGAACCAGGGACGAGCGCAGGAAGGGCGGGTTTGATGGCGGTATACGTGGTGAGCCCAGCGTCCGTGAGCGGTGCTGCGAGAACAGGATCAAAATCTCCGATGGGAACGGCGAAGCGGGCCTCGACGACCATGTACTCCGCCAACCCGCCATCGAAGCCCATGCCAGCTCCAATCATTCGCTTTAGGAAGTAACAAAAGTTTTCCTCGCCGCGCCTGCAGGGTGGGCACTTACCGCAACTACCCCATAGTGGAACGATTGCGATAGCCTCGCCGACGGAGAAACCAATCACGCCCTGGCCGACCTCCTCGATGACACCCGCAACTTCGTGCCCCATCGTGAAAGGCGGCTGCGTGTCTCCCCAGTCCTCTTTGCTTCGTCGCCTTACCGCTCCCAGATCGGTGTGACAAAGGCCACAAGCAGCAACCTTGATAAGAAGTTGCCCCGCAGAAGCGGTAGGCTTCGGGACATCTTGGAATTGGGGCGGCGCCTGGGGTTCAAGCATGCGATAAGCAATCATTTCGACCTCTCGATGGATACGGTTCTTGATGCGACAACAAGCGTCCTTACTTAGGATCTACTCTTTCGATCGCTTTACCCGATGAGGGCACTTATTGTGAGGTCTTCTTGATCGAACTGAAGGGGCAAGCGCCTTCCAAGTCCCAGGCCGCCTGTCGCCCCTTCCATCCTCCGGTGCGAAGTGCAACCGACACCTCGTAGATCCCGCGGCGAGCTGCGAGAATCGGATCATTGGAGACCTCGATCCCGTCCGTCAGGCGCGTAGGATCGTGCAGCATCACCGGGTCGCCGATCTCTTCGACCGTTGTTGGACGGATCAGTTCGAGTCGGCCAAGCGTGACGCGTGGGCGACCAGCTGCCCACGGAGCATTGGGGTCGTCGATAGGGTCACCCTCGCCGGCAAGTTCAAGCACAAGATCAAAGCCCACCGGTGCATTCCGGAGGCGCTCCTCCAGCTCTTCAAAAAGATAGTTCTGCGGAAGCGCAAGCAGTTCTTCACTCGTCTGGCTTGCGACCCCGGCGACAGGCTCCCAGTGATACCGTCCATACTGCATTTCGTTGGCTGCGCTGACGAATCGAAAGGCATGAAGAGCGTGAAACTCAGTTTGCGCGAGGCTTAGCGCAGCCGGCACAGCCTGGATGACTTGGAGAGCATGTGCAACCCACGGCCGGGTTGAGGCGAACTCTCGAAGTTTTTCTAGATTTGGTTCGCCGTTCGGAACTTCAGGTCGGGCTGCTTGCAGCAAGCCAACAGTCTCTTCGGGTGTTCGAGTTGGAAACAGTGGAACCGTCAACCCAATGAGATCCGTGACCGTACCATTCGGCAGGAAAAACTTCACTGCAATGGAAGGTGCGCCTGAAGGTCCAAGAGGATTGCCCGACGCACTCTTCGAGTGACGTACCGTCGCGGGGACCGATTGCCCCTGCATATGAACAGCGCGTGTCAGTGCCTTGGCGGCGGGAGTGGCCGTGAATGTGGCAGCGTAATATCTGCCCGCCGCATGAACATCACGATACCCGGCGTGGAACCCTTGGAAGTTCTGGTGGATCAGATCTACTAGTTCTTCTGCGAGGACATACTCACCATGATTCATATTTCGTCTCCTGACTGATGTGTTGGTAGAGCTTCCCAATCGACACGTTGGCACGTTCTAGGACTGTGCTTGATCGAGGAGATTTTCGAAGGCCGCGAGTACCCGCTGTCCTTTCCAGATCTGCCGGACCGTCACGTCGGGATATGCGGAATAGAAAACGAGCGATTGCAGTTGGTACTTCGCGATATAGCTCCAGATCTCAGGATTGCGCACGCCGGGATAACCTTCTGAATCTCCGAAGAATTCGTCAATCTGATCAGGGATCAGGGTCGAGAAATCCTTGATGTACTGTTCGAACCCACCATCGTAGGTGCTCGCAAAGAGAAGCCGAGTGTCGTTGTCGAAGATCGCATAGCGGAAGTCGTGAACCGTGGCTATGTGATCGATCGATTTAATGGCGTCGCCAAATGTTTTGGCTTTCGCCCTCATCCGCTCTGCGCCACCTTCTTTCAATGGAAGGAGAATAAGAAACTCGTGCGCCTGTCCCATCTGCAGGCCTTGATCTTTCATACCTTCTGGTGATGCTGCTTTGGAAACTGCCGCATTTTCGCTCATTGATCTGACTCCTTGATGTTGTGAACTTCATTCATGCCTGAAGCGCTTGACGCACCAGCGCTCCCCTCTTAGGGCAACTCCGCTATCCACCTCAAAGCCTGCAACCCCGGCATGAAGCAATATTCACCACCCTTGAGCGTCACAAACTGAGGGAGGCCATGCAGCCGGCGCCGAATGGGAGCCTTCGGGATCGTGAACATCTTGTCCGCCTGATCGTTGCCGATAATCGGGTCCTGTTCTGTACCCGAGTTGATGAAGTTGCCGTCCGTGATCCACTGCGACTGCACGAATTCGAACTGCTGCGTGAGGTGTGTCCCAATCAAGAGAAAAACCCCTCCCCGATCTACGCCATCGTCTTGCAGAACGCCTTCTGGAAGTGGCGGTCCATAGTTCGTACCCCGGCGAAGAAAGTGGTGCAGATCGACCGCGACAAATTCTCCGGCAAGAGCGTCACGTGGATTCACGCGGCGGATGTGAGCGCTAAACGGACACTTGAGCGCTCTTGTGTCATCGGCATAACCAAAGGCGTTATTGCGGCTTAGATCGGCTCCGAGCTCGGCGTCATCGTGTTCAGGAGAGAGCACCAGAGGCGCTCCACTTTGCCATCGGCCAAACATCTTGGCCGCCAGAAGAAGTTCCTCTTCCGGGGAGGACGCCTGCTCACGCAAGTACGTTCGGAAGGCGGCAACGTGCGTCTCAAGTTTGCGAAAGGCGAGAAAGGTTCCGTTCTTTCGAAGCTCTTCGGGCTCTGGTGCGGTTGCAGTAGCTCCGAGTTCGTCCGGGTATCCCAGGACAAACTCACCAGCCTTGATCGGACGTCCAAAGCCGGGATAAACCTTGCTACCGCTGCCTTCCACTACAGGATTATGAAGGCCGTCTCTGAAACCGAAGGGATTACGTCCATCGGGGAGCTCGTGGAATCTCAGCCTATAGATGACTGATATTCCGGGTAAGCCGAGTAGGGCATACCTGGCTCGATCGAGAACCGCATCAAGATTGCGGTCGTCGCTGGAATAGATGGCCAGCGTTGCATGCAGATCTTTTGTGCCGAAGGGGCGTTCCCAATTCTCCGGAGCATTTACGCCAACGTCATTCAGGATGCTTGCACGTGCAGCCATCCCTTGCTTGAACTCCTCAGGGAAGCTATCCAATGATGCTTGCGGCAGATCGAGGGCCTTGAGGCCTTCGTAGGTAAATGCAATACCAAGCCATGCGGGCAGACTTGGCACCCACCATTCATCCGACGGTGCGACATAGGGCAAAATGCGCGACAGCATCGTTTTGCCCTGTCGGGCGTCATCGATTCGGAGTCCGACGTACTCGCCCCGATACGGCGTCGGTCTTGGACGCAGGACGGTCGCCTGGATGTCGCACAAGTCCAAGGCTGGAGCCACCTGCATCGCTTTTGGGTTCTCGTTTTTGTTCGTCATTGCCGCGCCAGCTCTCCAATGTGAGGAGGATGCAGATGCACCCTATCGACCAACCTTGATGTGAGTTTCCGTTGATTCGCCGCATGTCGGTAAGCCCCATAACTGTGGAGTTATGCCAGTCACTTTGGGGGGGAGGGCGGAAACGCCGTACCGGACCAGATTCAACTTGCCTGGTGAGACTTAGATCACGTATTGCACCGGCGATCATAATCGCCGGTTTGGCTGGACTCTACGAAAGAAGCACTTTCTCGAATTCAGAACACCGAGATTTGTCGATGCCTTTGCGGACCTGCAAATCGTCGATACGACTGTGCTAGTTCGCACACTCGGCCAGTAGGGTAAGCACCTGATCCTTCAGCAGAATCAAACCGAGCTGTGTTCCGAGTAGGGAGGTCCTGGCGGTCGCGAGATTGGCTCTTGAGCGTCCCACTTCCGAGGCCAGACCGGCATCTTCGCGGAATCGTCGTTGAGCTACCCGAGACTGTTCTTCCCGGACCGCCACATTTGCCGTCACAACGGACATGAGTTGCTGCATCTTCCGAATGTCGTCATAGACCGCTGAGACCTGGATCGAAACGTCAGCCTTCGTCTGGGCAAATTGAAGCTCAGCCATCTGCAATTGAATCTTCGCGGCCTTAAGATGCCCTTCGCGGGTACCGCCGTCGAAGAGGTCGTAAGAGATAGTGCCACCAAACGTCCCAAAATTATGGACGAGAAATGGTATTCCGCTCTGGTAGCTATAACGTGCCACCCCTGTAACATCTGGTATGTAGGCCGTCTTCGCAGCGGAGAGCGCCGCCTTAGCCTTTTCTACGTCTTGTATCGCAGCAAGCACTTTTGGATTCTTCGCCTCGATTTGCGCTATCGCATCAGCCTCGGACGGAATAATTGGACCTTCCCCAACTGAAGCGGAATCAAGCTCCAGGCGGGTTCCTAGAGGCAGCCCTACGACATCGTCCAACTGCAGAACAAGATCATCGATCGCCAACCGCGCAATCAGGCTTTGTCGTCGCGTTTCAAGCAGCGATGCTCGGGTCTCCAAGCCTGCGATCTCCAGGGATTTGCCCTCGGCAATATCGTTCGTACTCTCCTCATTCGCAACGACGCTTGATTGAATCGCTGCGTCAGCCGCCTTAAGCTCCTCCTGCTTCGTGAGAATCTCGAAATAGAGCTTGTGAGTCAGAAGGGAGACGGAGTTTGCGGCGTCGGCTGCGTCGATCTTTGTGATTTCAACCTCAGCGTTAGCAGCTTGTACTCCAGCATGCACTTTAAAAAGTTGTGTAATGGGTTGAACGAGACCGGTCCCGCTCGTATAGGTCTTCTGTGATCCTTGGCCTATGACTAGGGTCTGACTCGGGACAAGACCAGCAACGCCGCTCTGCGAGAGAGCCCCAGCTGGCACGACTACTCCCTGCAGGGCCGTCACATAGAGGGCAGTCGACTCATTCTTGATATGCGGATAGTAGCTGGACTGAGCAATCTTCCTCTTGGCCTCTGCCTGTGTCACGTCAAGGCTCGCAAGTTCCACATGCCTGTTGTGCCGCATTGCACGCGTCACGGCGTCTTGCAAGGTCAGGTGAACTAAGGGACGTCGCTCAACGTTTCCGCTCGGTTCGGTCTCAGCATTCGTGGACGCCTGCGCGATTCCAGTTCGCGCTGCCAACAAGAGGAGGAGGGACAGAATCAGGATGCGCAAGGCACCCCCTTCACGGCCTTCGGGTCTAACCTTATCAACATCTACAGATCGCATGTTTGTTCTCTCCGTCTCTACTTGGTCGGGGATACGCCCTGCACTGACAGCTGCTTGTACTGCAGTTGCAACGTGCCCATACATGCGATCACAAGGAGGCAAGCGGCCGCTGTGTACGCCACCACCAGAAAACCGTCCGCGACCGCCATGGTGAAAGCCTGCGATCGAATTGTCAGGCCAAGTAGCGCACCTGCCCGTGCGCCCGCAATATCGGGGCTTGAGTAAGGCAGCATCGCACTCGAAAGTGGCAACAGCCGCTGTGTTGTTGCGATACCGCCGGTCTGCACGTGTAGACCGAGCGCATTTGAGTGAATACGTTCCCGATGTTGCAAAAAGAATTGGATGAATGAGGCCCCAGCTTCGCCGCCCATCAGCCGGATGCTTTGAAAGAAACCCGCGAACGTCAGCACGTCGATGGGGCGGCGCAGGGCGCCAGAGTTGATTGCTTCCAACACAATCGTGCCGACGAGGCCGGTGAAGGCAAATGCCTCACCGGTTGCCAAAACGAGCTGAGTGATCTGAAAGCTGTTACCGGACCAGCTTGATGCCAGATGCGCATTCACAGTGCATCCACTGGCGACGAGTGCAAAGCCGAGTGCCAGAATCAGCCGCGAGTCAAGCCGAGCCAGAAGAATGATGGCGAATAAGGTTACGAGCACTTGCGGAACCGCCACCCAAAGAAGCACAGGACCGGTTTGTTCGGCGCTGTACCCTTGGGCGCTGGCTAGAAAAGAGGGCACCAAAACCACTGTCGCTAGGAGCACAAAGCGGAACAGCATGATGGTCACCCCCAGGAGCAGGGTGTTCCCACTTCCGAGGAAGCGGAAGTTGATCAACGGATTAGGTTGAGCGAAATGACGGACCGCAGCGGCTATCCCTAGGAACAGACCCGTAACGAGCATGGCGACAAAGAGGTTGGATCGCCACCAATCGACGCGCTGCCCTTGGTCGAGCGCACCGTAGATGAGCGCCATGCTGAGACTTGCGTAGAAAAAGCCAAGCCAGCTTGGCTTCGTCTGGTTTGGAGCGGGCTTCGGTAGAGGCTGTCCAGGAATTCCAAAGTAAACAAACAGCATCATCACGGGGGCAAGCGCCGCGTCCGTCCAGAAGATCCATCTCCACGAGAGTGCATGCATCATCCACGCCTGATAGGAATGTGCGACATGGGTCGTGACCACGATATCCAACGAGTAGGCTCCGATTCCGAACACCAGGTATTTCAGTGGTAGGTTCCGGAGGACGAACGAGAGGGCGAGCGGATAAAACGTTCCAGCCGTCAGGCCGGCGAAAACCAGCAAAGCTATAAAGATTGAGAAAAGACCACAGAAGGGCAGCGCCACGCAGATGAGAGAAAAGAGAGCCGCACAGGATAGAAGAACCCGCCGAGGACCAAGGAGACCGCCAAGGTAAACAGAAAACGGTCCGATGAACATCAAGCCCATGTTGTAGGACGTGCCTACCCAAGAGGCGGCATCAGAGTCCAGATGCATCGCACCTCTGAGATCGGCGGACCCCACACTAATCAAACGCCCCAAGAATGTCGCCAGCATCGCGCCGAGGAGCACCCCAAGGATTCCCAGGGCTGGATAGGTCTTACCTTGTAACGGTGGTGGAGACTGTTCTTCGCCTTTGGTGCTCATTTGACTACCCTGGTGCCAAACGCCGGGCGAGCGGGAACCGCACCATCCGAGGCGTGGATTGTCACAACGGCGGAAAAACCCGGCTTCAATCGACTAATTGCCTCTGAAGAATCCAGTGCGATTCGGACCGGAATGCGTTGTACTACTTTTGTGAAGTTACCCGTGGCATTGTCAGGCGGCAGCAGAGCGAACTGTGATCCGCTGGCTGGCGATACCTCAGCGACATGTCCATGAAGCATCGTTGCAGGAAGAGCGTCGATTCGCACATCCGCCCTATCTCCTAGCCGGACCCCTCCTAGCTGTGTCTCGCGGTAGTTCGCCTGTATCCACACTCCGCTTTGCACCAGCTCGACGATTTGCGTTCCCGCGCCAACGAGTTGACCTGCATGCACACGGAACTCGCCAACGCTGCCACCCGCGGGTGCGTAAATCTTCGTATAGCCGAGATTCACTTGCGCAACCGTAATGGCCGCCTCCTTCGCTGCAATCTGAGCCCTCAGAACACTGTCCTTCGCATTCAGCGCCGCCCGCTGCTGTCCGGCTCCTTCCAATGCGGCCTGCGAGGAGGCGACGCTGGCAGTGGCACGCACAAGATCGGCCTGCCGTGCATTGAGCGCAGCCAATGCCTGGTCGCGCGACGCTTGCACTGCTTCAAATTGCTGCTTGGTCGCGGCCTTATCTACAAATAGACGCTTCTGCCGCTGAAACTCGCTCTCCGCGTGCCGGACGTCGGCGTTGGATGCATCGATCCCAGCTTGTGCCCCGACGCGTGTTGCATCCGCAGCAGCGATTCCTTCTCTCGCAGCAGAAACAGTCGCGTCCGCAACCCGTTTTGCATTCTGATTGGCTTGATATTCCGCATTTGCAGCTGCCAAAGCGGATTTCGTTTCTGAAACGACCGCCTGGTAGTCCGAATCCTCGATCTCTACGAGAAGTTGCCCGGCTCGGACGAGTTGATAGTCTCCTACGTTCACGCGCTTGACGGTTCCACTTACGCGTGTGCTCAAAGGCGTCTGATCAGCTCGCACATAGGCATCATCCGTCTCCTGTTCTCCGCTGCGTGCAGACAGCGACGGCCATCCGAACCGGATGAAGAGGAAGAGGCCAAGAGCCAAGGCCAAAATCACGACTGGAACCAAAACGGAGCGTTTCCACATAAGCGACACCTGGCATCTTTCTCTTGCGGTTCAAAGCAATGAGGCCGTTGCTTGAGAGTAGGTGACTTACTTCGTTTCGAGAACCGCCTTTACAGTGGTTTTGATCCCACACTTTCGGACTGACTCTTAGCCTTTTGAATCAAGGGTGACGTCGGTGTGATCGCCTTGCTGACACTCTGCAGAAGCAGAGACTCAGAACCCTATGAAGGCAAGCAGATCTTCGTTCACTTGTTTGGCATGCGTGGTTGGCATTCCATGAGAGGCTCCTGGATAGAGCTTGATCGTGGAATTCTGTAGAAGACCAGCCGTCTTTTTTGCGTAGGTATAGGGAACAACCTGATCGTCCTCTCCGTGTAGTACAAGAGTTGGCACTTCAATCTGTAGGAGGTCTTCCGTGAAGTCAGTTTCGGAGAAGGCCTTGAGACAGTCGTAATGGGCTTTCGCCCCGCCCATCATCCCCTGTCGCCACCAATTTCGACGGATCGCTTCTGAGACTTTTGCGTCAGGTCGGTTATAGCCATAAAACAGCAACGAATTGTCCTCATAGAACTGGGATCGGCTATTCGCGGTCGCTTCGCGAACGCCATCGAACATTTCGATGGGAATACCCGTCGGGTTCTTGTCGGACTTCACCATCAACGGCGTGACAGCACAAAGAAGCGCAGCCTTGGCAACCCGCCCTTTGCCGTGTCGCGCGACATACCGTGCGACCTCTCCTCCCCCAGTGGAATGCCCAATATGTACAGCCTCTCGAAGATCCAGCTCTGCCACTAACTGAGCCACATCGTCCGCGTACGTGTCCATGTCGTTGCCGGTAAACGTTTGGCTGGATCGGCCATGTCCCCGTCGGTCGTGGGCGATCACTCTGTAGCCACATTCCAGGAAAAACATGAGTTGAGGATCCCATTCGTCTGCCGAAAGTGGCCAGCCGTGATGGAAAAACAATGGTTGTCCTTTACCCCAGTCCTTGAAATAGATCTGGGTACCGTCCTTTACCGTAAACATGCTCATAACACTTCCTTTTGAACGTGGCTAACAGGCGTTTAGAAAGAAATGATTGACATCACTCCGAAATGAAGGCGAGTAGATCTGAATTGATCTGAGCCGCATGTGTGGTCGGCATCCCGTGCGGGAAACCCGCATACACCTTGAGGGTCGGCTTCTTGAGCAACTTGGCGGATAGCGGAGCAGAGTCTGCAAACGGTACGATTTGGTCGTCATCGCCGTGCATCACGAGAGTCGGGACTTCAATCTGCTTCAAGTCTTCCGTGAAGTCTGTCTCGGAGAAGGCCCCGATGCAGTCGTACTGCGCCTTAATACCGCCCATCATGCCCTGACGCCACCAATTGGCTCTCACGCCTTCGGAGATGGTCGCACCAGATCGGTTATATCCGTAAAAAGGCAGCGTGAGATCTTGATAGAACTGGGGACGGTTGCTCAACACGGCGGCTCTCATAGCGTCGAATACCTCGCGAGGCAGGCCCCCCGGGTTGGTGTCTGTTTTCACCATGAGAGGTGACACGGCACTGATGAGCGCGGCTTTCGCCACCCGCCCACCCCCATGTTTCGCCACATAGCGAGCTACTTCGCCGCCGCCAGTGGAGTGCCCGACGTGAATCGCGTTGTGTAGATTTAAGTGCGCTACAAGTTCAGCGACATCGGAGGCATAGGTATCCATCTCATTGCCCGTCCACGTCTGGGAGGACCGCCCGTGACCTCTGCGATCGTGGGCGATAACACGAAAGCCCTTCGCCAGAAAAAACATCATCTGACAATCCCAATCATCCGCAGACAGTGGCCATCCATGATGAAACACGATGGGCTGGCCTGTACCCCAGTCTTTGAAAAAAATCTCGTTCCCGTCTTTCAAAGAAAACGTTGGCATAGAAATTCTCCTTCACGGCCGTTGCCGGCGGTTCTAAATCTCGAGCAGATCATATGGACACGCGACTGAAGTTCATGCAGAGAGCAGGCGATGGGACGTCCTGGGGAACCGCGTTATTGGTAGGAATTGCGACCTCATTTGGGGCGGAACCCAGCCAAATAAAGTGCCAGATCGAGTGATGCACTTTCTACTTTTTGTGAACGAGTAGAATTTGCAACTGGGTCTGGAGTTGCCAACTTGGACCGCCGTTTGTAGTCCGAACGTCATTGAAGATTTGAGTGCGCGCATTGAACGGTTGTTTACCAATCAGAAACACACGACCAATGCCGCCGCCGAGAGGCACAGTCCAGCGCTGGCTGCGAGATGCTGTCCAATCTGCAGTGATTACGGTTGAAGACACACCGTACCAGCCCTTAGCCATGTTGTAGTAGACGAACGGTTGAATCGTCAGCTGATTGACATGGTGATGATTGATGCCCGCGAACTGGTTATTGACGAGACCGCCGCCAAGCCAATGGCCTCGGCGATAAAGCGCGACCATCGTCGGACCGCCGCCCCATTTATTTGTTCCCAACACCTTATCGGTTGCTGTGGGAAGCCAGAGTTGAGGCCCCGCACCCCAAAGAAAATTGCCTTGCCTAAGAGGTGTTAAATAGAACTGCGGTTGGATGTTTCCCAGACCATAGTCAACCCCTTCGGAAGGCGACAATCGAGGCACCACCTCCACCGGAACGATCGTGCGCGATATGACGGCCCACTTTGAAGAGAGCTTGAACGGGATCACTGGTTCCAGCAGAAACGCGTCTCCGGCACGCCGATAGGGACCCACACCATAGTCCACATTGTTTTGAAGAGGAATGCTTATAGCTGCTGCGACAGGATTTTGCGCCGCGTCCTTTGCAGCGGCCGACACTGCCTGCTCGGGCGCAGATACCGAAGACGGGCCTGTAGTGTTTGAGGAGGTCACCTGGCCGCGGGCGAGACAAGCCGAAAGGCCGTAGATCGAAACCACAATACCACGCCGCATCAGGCGGTGAAGACGATCTAGTCTGCGGCTTGGGAGGGTCGGGCTGGAGGTCGTTCTGTACATGGATATCCTTTCAGGTCGCTCTGTTGGTCTAAAGATTTTGGCCAAATCTGGATTATTTGATTTGCAGGCCGAAACGATAGTTCACGCCCACGCCGACATAGAACCTATCGTTCGCGCCGCCGAAACTGCCGTTTGGATTGTTCTGGTCGGCGGAAATCTCGGCCCCAGTCAGGCGGGTGTACGCAGAGAACGCGTATACGAAGAAATCAGGACTGACTCCGCGCGCGAACTCTCCCAGGTATGTCGTGGCCGTGCCGTGCTGCCCTGCCGAGTTGACTTGACGGGCGCTGTCGAACTTATACATACCAATGATTGAGTACTCTTTCTTCAGGTCGTACCGAGCTGCGAAGTTGACATAGTGATCTTTGCGTTGCAGGCTATTCCCCAAATTCAGTGCGAGGTCTGTATTCGCAAGTGGCGACGTGCTTCCCGGTACTGGGCCCTTGCCGTTTCCTGTGTCACCGAAATCAGGATCGCGTAACGTATCGAAGAAATAGCTATAAAGTTTCAGGTTCTTATGTGTGTAATCCACACCCCCGCCATAGACGTCCAGGGAGTGCTTGGTCGCATCCTGACTATGGGCGATCGTGCCCCCAAAGAAAAACGGTTTTGTGTCGTAGACCGCGCCCGCTGCTGTGGTGGTGCCGGCTCCGCTTGATCCCGGAACTCCACCCGGGGAGTAGCTAAAAAGGATTTTGCTCTTCCCGATCGTCGCCACATCCTGGATCGAGCTGTCAAAGCTGACGCCAAAGATGAAGCAGTCCCAAGCGCTGGGATACTGAGCTCCATGTGCATACGGATCAAGTGGTGCGGTTGCTGCAAAAGCAGCTCCATACTGTCGGCCGACACTGACAATGTTGAACACCGGACCGATCTTGGTTGTGAACCCCATGTAGGCTTGACGGCCCCAAAGCTGCCCTTGATCTTCGAGCGTTCCTCTGTTTAGGAGAAACCCCGACTCGACTTGGAATAGGCCACCCAATCCCTTGCCGAAGTCTGCCGAACCGCTGATGCCCGCGAGAGAGCCGCAGCACAGACCGTAGCCCCCTGCCACCAGTGAGTTGCCGCGTTTGCCATCGCTGGTAGGGTTGTTTGTCGAGTCCACAACCGAGGTGTTGAATAAGGCGTAGACGTTGAGTGTGACCGGCTTCGTAGGCTGTGTAGCAAACGCAGCCTGAGCGTTCAGCTTCGACATGAAGCCGAAACCGCAGAGCATCGTCACACACCCGAGCCTGAGTAATATCCTGTTTCTCATAATGACCCTCCGCTGGTGGCCCAAGAGTGCTAGAACTGTTGTGGTTTGCTGTTTACATGGCAAGTACCACGCAGTGTTTCTCGTCCGTAACCGGTTAGCTCGGCACCGCCTGTGCGTCGATTCAACCGAACGCTTTGACCGGCAGCCGTGAGCCTCAGAGTTCCAGTTATGAAGTCTGGAGTCGCCACAATGTTCTCCAGAGGAAACCAATCCGCAACCGTCGCGTGTGTTCCTTCCGCGAGAACGGCTTTCGGCAGGTAGACTCGTCCGCTCGATCCTTTCAACTCGACTAGGACCGTTCTGTCCACATGTGCGCTGTTCTGGTCGGAGTCAGGATTCGTAGGGTTGCCGAACCCATAGGCAGCCGACTTGACGACGCGGGATTGTTCGGCGGTCTGGACGCTGGTGCAGCGCAAGGAGAGTTCAAGCGGTGGTGCTACCTGAGCTTGCTGAGCGAGAAGCGAAGATCCGCTCAGCAACAGCATCGTCATCATCGCACGGTTCATAAGACCTCCAGATATTTCGTGACAGGGTATGCAAGGCCAATCCCAACACGAGGAAGATTGAAAAGATCAACCGGCGTATGCGGCTTGAACTACAGTCTCGATGGGATTGCC
The DNA here is from genome assembly GCF_036877645.1 of Terriglobus sp. ADX1. Lineage (NCBI taxonomy): Bacteria > Pseudomonadati > Acidobacteriota > Terriglobia > Terriglobales > Acidobacteriaceae > Terriglobus > Terriglobus sp. ADX1. Next base: position 51,037 of record NZ_JAEDXV010000023.1, on the reverse strand, counting down.
TGATGAAGGAACGTCATGAAGTGGCGATAGTAGACAGTCCGATAGAGTGGACAGAACCCAACTCAAATGTCGCGAGCGCGAAGGGAGCAGCGAGACGTATTCGCAGCGGAAAAAGCGGGCCGATACCGTCTTCGGTATCGGCCCGCTCGCTGGAACTATGCACATGTCAGAGGCGCGCTACTGCACACATCGTTGACTTACTTCGTAACATCAACACTCAAGTGAGAGGAAAATACCCACTCACCGCCGATCTTGCAACAACCGTACACCGCATACTGCCTGTCGTGAAGCACGGTCCCGGCCAGGTGACGAAGCTCCGTCTTGATCGTCGCTAGACGGTCACCGTAGAACACTACTTCGGAGCTATCGATCATTGTCTTGTCTACGCCAGTGGTAGGGCCGAACATAGTGCTGTAGAGCGCAATCATATCTTCCGGGGTGCTGAGGACCTTCTGAATGACCTCAGCCTCGCCCGTATCTACTAAGAACAGGGCGGGAAGCTTCCAGAACGTAGGCAGCTTCTCCAGATGATTGCTTTCACAGGCATCACAGTAAGCACGATACCTTGCTTCGATTTCTTTGACGTCGTTGTCGCGATTCATGATTGTCTCCTTGTCGAACTTGAGCCGGGCTGCTGGATTCATCGCTGCGGACGACCGAAGTAATTCCCGCCCTAGCCTTCACAGTGTGGAGCAGCAGATGGGAACAACAAAGATCAGGAACTATGGGTAGACCTCAATCATTTTGGGGGGGCGGAATACAACCGCGAATGGTCCAATCAGCCGTTGTACGACCTGGATATTGGGCGTTTGAAGACTAACGAGTTCAAACAGGGGGAAGGCGCAGGAGGAGGTAGCAGAGGGGAAAAGTGCAGGAAGGGGGAACGTCTTCCTGCCGCGCAGCCGGCGAGCGAAGGCCGGAAGACAGCGGGAACGTGGGTTCAGGGAGAAACCGAAGGGGTGTCTTCCTGCGCGATTTTTTTTACGCAAAGAAACGAGAGGCGGCAGGTTCGCCGCCCCTCGAAGAATCGAACCTTAGGCCGCTTTCTTAGCCTTGGGTGTTGGCTTCACTCCCGGCTTGGATTCCTTCTTCGCCCTGGCCTTGGCTGCAAACTCCTGCTTCACCTTCTGACCGATGGCCTCGGTGTCCACCTTGTACAGAGCGGCGGCACCCTTGAGGACACTCGTTCCGTTGTGACGGGACGCGGCTAAGAGAATGGTCGCCTCCACCATGAGCCGGGATAACGTACCTTCATCGGTGCGGCGCATGAAGGCTATTAGCGTCTTCGCAATGCCACCCTCGTCCCGCTTCTGACGGATGCCGTGCTGCCGTGCCACCGTCTCGATGCGTGATTCATCCAAGACGCTGACCAATTTCTCCAGCACGAAGAAAAGATCGCGCTTGAGCAGGCGTACTGGTACGGCGGCACCGATTGCAGAGAGGACGCGAAGCCCGGTTGAATTAGCGATGGCCTGATCGCGGCGCTGCTTCTCCTGTTCCGCCTTCCACTTCGCCTCATCCCGTCCGCTGGTTTGCTTGGGATGGTGTACCGGGCAACTCATGTTCGCGCACACTTTGTGGATGGTGCCGACGTCACTGCCCTCGGTGATGATGGCCTCGGTGGTGTACTTGCACTGTTTGAACTCGGGACGCTTCGCCTCGTCGTTGGACTTCGGGCGGTCGTCTCGGATGGCGGTGTACTTGTTACGCGGGATGACGGGACTGCCTTCCTGCTGCACACCATAGGCCGTGCTGATCTGCACCAGCTCCGGTTTCGCGGCGATGGTCTTGGCGACGTGTGCCTCCACCTTCGCCTGATAGCAGGTCGGGTCGGTGCATTGGTCGCCCTGCTTGCCAAGGTCATCGCCAAACAAGAGCTTGTTGTGCCCGGTGCGCTTGGGGCAATCGGCGCAACTGCCAGCGGCAGGCACAAGCTGCGCATCTCGCTTGTTGAACGGCGCATCTTTGAGGATGAGTAGGACGTTGGTTGCAATCCAGAACTGAAGATTGCGGACAGGCAGCAGAACCCGCGTGGGCTTCTCGCCTCCGTTGTACACCTCTTTGAAGCAAGCTTTGAGAGCCTGTTCCTGCTGGTCGGCTGGCAGTTTCGCCAGCAAGAGCGCATGGCCTACGCCGATGGCATCGGCATAGAATGCTTCGACGGCTACGGGAGCAAGGTCACTCAACTTGAGGCGTTGCGCCACAAACGCAGGAGTCTTGCCGACTTTGGCGGCAATCTGCTCGATGCTGTACTTGGGGTCTTCCAAGTCCAGCAATGCGCGGAATCCCTGCGCTTCCTCCATCGGGTGAATCTCCGACCGAATCAAATTCTCAACCAACTGAGCCTCCAGTGCGGCGGCATCGGAGAGATTGACGATGCGGACGGGGACGGTGGGCTGCTCCGCGATCTGCGCGGCGCGATAACGCCGTGCTCCCGCAATGATCTCGAAGCCATTCTCTGTGAGCGGACGAACGAGCAACGGAGATAAAACACCCTGGCTGCGGATGGATTCCGCCAACTCCTTCAAGGCGGTTTCCTCAAAGGTGCGGCGCGGGTTGGTCTTCGATTCATTCAGGAGTGCAAGCGATACGTTGCGGTATTCGGTGGCGTTGATGACTTGGGTTTCCATGATGGTGTGCTCCTTTCGAGCGGTTGGGGGCTGCGGTCGCAGAGCGGCATGAGTCGTGCGTGTTCCGCTCCAAGGTGAGCGGACTAGCCGACGATGCACTTGTCCGTGAAGACTGCGGCGAAGCCTTGCTGTCGCAGGTTGTTGTCCCACGTCTTCGCAAAGCTCTCGTGCTGTGCGTGTAGCTGCGGGTGATAGCAGTAATTCCCCTCACGGATGAAGCGGCTCCACTGCTCTATCCCTGCGTAGTCATTTCGCCAATAGAACGGATTTAGGTGCGCTCCACCCGCGACGCCAAGCTCAAAGCACATCTCCGGGTCACGCATGGCGTCACCGTTCTGTTCGCCGTAGTGACAGACAGAGATTGCAGGGAGTCCACACGGCCCAGACTCGTCCACTGCTTCAATGACAAGCTCCATGTAGGGCGGGTTTTCGATCTTGAGGTAGAGGTTGGGTCGCCAACCTCCGGCCTTCTGCAGGATGGCAAGTATGGTCTTCATGCCGCCACCTCTTCCGGCTGTGCTGCGGTGGCGGGTTCGCTGTCCTCGGCCTGAACAGGCGGCTCAAGGGCTGAGAGAATCACGTTGGCGGTCTGCTGGATGACTTCCAAGCTCTCGGCCAACAGCGAAGCGTTGCCCTGATAAAGCTGGATGTAGTCAGCGGACGCGGTTCCGTTGATAAGACCAATCGCTTTCCCGACGACGAAAGCCACGGCCTCGGCTTCCAACTCACGCACGGTCTTCGTGGTTGCCGTGCGGCGTTCGGCCTTGTGCATCATTTCGTGCGCGGTTTCATGCACAAGCGTTGAAAACTCTTCGGCCTTCGACTGCCCGGAAAGAATGGCGATGCGTCCGCCGTAGCTCTTGCCGAGTGCTCCCTGCAAGTCGTCGCGGTAGACAAGCTGGATGCCTTGTACGTTCAGGAAAGCGGCCAGACGCTCGATGTTCTCGCCGGGGTCGCCGTTGACTTCGTGCATGGATGGCAGGTCTACCCCGTTGGTCTGCGACACGTCGAAGACATAGGCATTGCGAAAGCCAAGCAACACCCGCTCATTCTGCTTCGTGATGTCCTTCTCGGCTTCCTTGTTTTTCTTGCGGCGAACGCCAATCATTGGGGCGAGAATGCGAATGCCCTTGGCTCCTGCGTTGACGCTGCGCCCCATGTTCTTCCACGTCCAGAAGCCTGCAACGCGGGTTGCCGTTGGCATCTGCCGTGCGATTTCGAGGACATTGCCAAAGCTGTAGTTATGAAAGCGGCTCATGGCCGTGAGGTAGTTGGTGAGGGCGTCGGACTTACCAGCTTCCAACTGCTCAATCAAGAGCTTGATGTTGGCGGCGATGAGTTCCTGTTTGGTGAGCGGCTTTTTGCTGTCGATGGTGGTGACGTTGTTGGTGGTCGCGTTACTGCTCATGGTGTCTCTCCTTTGCGGTTGCTGTTGCGGTTGCTTTTCATGCCATGCGTGGCATGTACCTACATGCCGAACGCCTCCTGGCGAAGGCGGGGCGGCAAGGCGCAAGGGGAGCGGGTATCTCCCACCCGAGGCTTTTGGGAGGGCGCGGTTGTATCGCGTGATTTTTCGGAACGAAAAATTATGGGGAAACCCCTTGCGCCGCGCCAGGGCAGCGCCCTCAGCGAAGGTTTGGTTTCCTTATTCGCGTGCATCAAGCACGCAGGAATTGGCAGGGTCGCGTTGCGGCAGGAACAGGCCGCTGTGGAGGGTGGCGGAAGACGCGGGAGCGGCTGGAGACAGGCGAGGAGCGCAGCTCCTCCCTAAAAAACAAGAGGAGAATCCTTCGCGCTTGAATGGCTACTTAGGGCTTATCCCGGCTGAAATAGCTGCTTGAAGAATTGCCTTGCAGAGGCGTTTCAGAGGATGATGGTAGGCGGGACGGGCACGCACCGTCCTGGGGTATGGAAACCCCAAAGTAAGCAAGAGGCACGCTCAACCGTGCCGACGTATCCCTACGCCTTTGCGGTCGGGGTGCCTGTGACGTATGTCCAGGCCCCTAAAGCTAAAGGTCACAGGAGCCGTGCTTACTTCGGCTTTCCAACTCCCCGACCACGGGTTCATAAGGCAGATTGCGGGGGCGTACCGCACATCTACTTCCCGAGCTGGAGGAGCAGAGATTGATCCCTCACGAGTGCCAATCCGATATCCCCATTCAGATCGCACAGCTCATGGAGCGCATGCGACGCCATGATGATGACCTCTACGCCCACAGCCTGTTGGTGGGCAGTTTGTCCTTGACGTTTGCGGCGCATCTCGGCTTCCCTCTCCGGGACCAACGCCTGCTGGGACAAGCTGCTCTCCTGCACGATGTCGGCAAATTGCGCATTGATAGACGCATCCTGCAAAAACCGACGACCTTGAATGAACGGGAGTGGTCTATCATCCGTACCCATCCGTCGCTTGGCATCTGGATTCTGTTAAACGAAGGTATTCGCAATCCGGTGGTGCTCGATATCGTGGGGAACCATCACGAACGGTTGGACGGCACCGGTTATCCCGCTGGCCTGAGCGCAAGGCAACTTTCAGAGGCGACCCGCGTCGTCACACTCTGCGATGTCTTCGCGGCGTTGACCGAGACACGCCGCTACGGGAAGCCGCACACACGGCAGGATGCGTTAGAGCGGATGGCAAGAAAGCGGACCCGGCTGGATCTAGACTTATTGAAACACTTCAAGGTCATGATCGAGGCACACTGCGTTCGCGATTCGGCGGAGCGTGGGAAAATTTCCGCTTCATGTTATCGAGGAGGTGAGATATGTCCGAAAGCCTCCTGAACCCGGAGGACGAACGGCTGTGTGGTTTGCTCACAGAGCTGGTGAAAGCCCTCGTGGATGCTGAAAAAGACGTACGCGTGGAAGTCTTAAGCGCGCCCGAAACAATCACGCTGCGGCTTCATGTTGCGGAGTCAGACGTGGGCAAGCTGATCGGAAGACAGGGCCACACGGCGCGGTCGCTTCGGACGATCCTGTCAGCCATTGGCATGAAATACAAGCGTCGATACGCGCTGGACATTGTGGGAGCACACCCTTCGGGGCACTCTCGATGAAGTACGCTACGGAAATCCGAACGTCGACCTAACGACGCCTAGAACAAACCACACGGTGTGACCCCTCCATTGGAATAGAGCCCCATATACTCCTCGCCTGTGGGACGATATCAAGTCTTTCAACTCCAAAGTCCTCTACACGGAGTCGATGCAATCGAGTCTTAGGCGTTCGGTTAATACGCTCGGTACGTGTAATCGAATATCAGCGGCGTACGTTACTCCGGACGAGCCATAGCGCACCGGAGACGAGTCCCCAAACAACCGCCGCCGCAGAAATGACCAGATAGGCATTATGGCTTGTAAGTTCTTTCCACAGTACCGCGGCGAATGCGAGCAAGCCGAAACAACCGAGCGAGGCACCGGCAGAATCCAGACTTGCCGCCATACGACCGCGCCTACGACCGTCGGAACCGATCTCTGCTTTGCGCTTCCTCTCATGATCTTCAATCAAGCTTGCGCTGGCAGGAAAGATCGCTGGGAACGCAAGAAAGAGACCACCTATGCCTGGGCCATAACGCTTTGCGATCAGGCCCGCAAGTACGGTGCATGTGCCCCCAAAGAGAAAACGAAGCAGATACTCATGCGGCCTGGTTTCCTTCAAAGATGAAAGATTGATGTCGATTCGTCTCATGCCAAGCGCCCCACCAGCAACCACAAAGCAAAGGAGACGATAAACCAAATCGGCATAAGGGAAATTGTGGCCAAAAGAGTTGGAGGCCGATATCGACGTAACACCCAGCTGACCAGAGCAGAATAGGCGAGGAACGCAATCGCACCGAAGATCATGGATCTGGTTTCGACAGATGCGAAGGCTTTTCCGCGCTGATGAATCGTCAATCCCAGAGTTGCCAGAGCGATGGAAGGAGCTGCACCAAAGAGGCCGGCGAAGCTCTTCGGACGAAGAACATCGCCGAGCATCGCGAAAATGCTGACGACGGTACCACCCACGATGAACCGAATGAGGTAGTCGTTCATCGCCGGTTAGATCGCCTGTTGCGCTTCTTTGATGAGCCGCATAGCGGCTTCCTCTCCCTTGCAACCCAGCAGCTTGTACTTCTTCCCCTCAAGATTGTGATAGTTGACGAAGAAGTCCTGCAGCTCTTTCAGCCACTTCTCAGGGAGATCTTTCAGCTTTCGGATATTGGCATACATGTGATTGACTTCGGCGACCGCAACAAGTCTGTCGTTTCGTATCTTTTCCTTGCCGTCCAGTTGTTCTCCTTCGATGACCCCGATAAGGCGAGCTTTGACCGCACAGCCAGGAAAGGCGGGCTCGTCCATCAGAAGCAGCACATCGATTGGATCTCCATCAGGAGCCAAGGTCTGCGGTAAAAAACCGAAATCGTACGGAAACACCATTCCTGCGGGAAGAACCTTTTTCAGGCCGAAGATTCCTTGGTCCGGATCGAATGCGAACTTGTTGCGGCTGCCGGCAGGAGTCTCGATGATTACCTGAAGCAGACCTTCCTTCTTGTCGACCGGTTTCAACTTCGTGGGATCCGAGAGAGATTTCAAAGGCGACTCCTTCAAACTAATATGTTAAAGGAATGTTACAGGTCAACCTGTGCCTACTGTGGAGAGGGACCATATATCGTTAGCACCCTTCGGATCACTTTTCTTCTGACGCTGGCCACGCGCGGCCCTGATAGCGCTCATAGCGCTGCTGAAGGTCGTCGAGCTGCAGAACTCAATCGTTGCGTACAGGCACTATTCATCGAGCACGGTTCTGAGCCCACCTCGGTACGTTGGTCCTGTGAAACGTCCTTATCGATACTAATTGTGCGTCATCTTTGCTCTGAGCAATGTACTGTGGGCACTCAGATGACCCGCTGGCCATCGGCAATGGAGGGAGGAGCGCCTTTTCTCGCGTCGGTTGTCTCCGGTCCATGCGCAAAGAACGGAGACGGAATCATAGCTTCTCTACTACGATAGGAAGGCAAAGAATCGTCTGGGTGAAGGTGCAATCCAGGTACCGCTAATGTGGGATCAAACCGCACGCACCCGATCAGTCTTGCGAGATTCAAATTTAACAACGTCCAGTCTGTTAGGTGATCTTGGAACTCAGGAACGCAGCGGCAACTCGTATCGTCGGCACGGGAGAGATGGCGGACCGGGTACGGGCGTATGACTGGAGCGCGACCCCCCTGGGTGCCATTGAGTTCTGGTCGAAGGAACTGGTGACGATGGTGAACCTGACCTTAGCGTCGTCCTCGCCGACGAGAACGATGTGGGGTCCGGAGCTAATCCTGATCTACAACGATGCGTACCGTCCTTTTCCGGGACCCCGCCATCCGGCAGCGCTCGGCAGGCCGGGACACGAGGTATACGGCGAATCGTGGCACGTGGTCGGACCGCTTCTTGAGCATGCCCTGACGACTGGAGAAACCGTCTTTCACGAGAAGTTGCTGGTCCCACTTCCGACGGAAAAGGGCATGACAGGCCAGTACCTGAACTACTCGTTCAGCCCTGTCTTTCAGGATGGAGCGATTGCTGGCCTGTTCGGCTCGCTTCACAACGTCACCGGTGAGGTGGAAGCACTTCGGAAGCTGGCCCAGAGCGAGGCTCGTGGCTCACGGATCCTGCAGAGTATTGGCGATGCCGTCATCGTAACCGACGAAGATGCCTGCATTACAGACATGAACCATGTCGCCGAAAGCCTCACCGGCTGGAACGTCGGCGAAGCCCGTGGTCAGCTACTTGCCACCGTGTTCCACATCGTAGACGAAGAATCCCGGACACCGGTCGAGAGTCCTGCGGACAAGGTTCGCCGCGTCGGAACGGTCGTGGGACTGGCGAATCACACCATCCTTATTCGTAGGGACGGAACGGAAACGGCCATCGACGATAGCGGCGCCCCCATCTGGGACGACGACGGCAAGCTTACGGGAATTGTCCTTGTCTTTCGCGACATCACAGAACGAAAGCTGGCGGAGAAAGCTGCCCTTGGTGAGCGCAAGAAGTTGCTGCAGGTCCTCCAGCAGGCGCCGGTCTTCTTTGCTCTCCTGGAAGGCCCAGACCACATCATTAGCATGGTTAATCCGCTTTACCTGCGTCTGGTGAACCATCGCAATGTCTTGAACAAGCCTGTACGCCTTGCTCTCCCCGATGCCGCTGAACAAGGGTATGTTGAGATTCTGGACAAGGTCTACCAGGGCGAACCGTTCGTCGGAACAGGTGCGAGGTATCAGGTCTACGCCGGTGAAGGCCAGCCCGCGGATGATCGCTATGTTGACTTTGTGTACCAGCCCTTGCGCGAGTCCGATGGTACCGTGTCAGGGATTATTGTGGTCGGTGTGGATGTCACAGACCGTAAGCTCGCTCAAACCGCGGCCCTTCACCTGGCTGCGATTGTGGAGTCCTCCGACGACGTGATCCTGAGCAAGACCCTGGATGGCATCATTACCAGTTGGAACCCTGCCGCCAGTCGTCTCTTTGGTTACACGGCCGAGGAGATGATCGGCGCGTCCATTCTGAAGCTGATCCCAGAAGATCTGCATGCTGAAGAAAAGATGATCATCGGGACCATTCGCGAAGGTCGTTCCGTCGAACATTTCGAGACGGTGCGGCGAACGAAGTCGGGACAACTTCGTGATGTCTCGTTAACGGTTTCACCCGTCAAAAACGATCAGGGCCAGGTCATCGGTGCCTCGAAGATTCTCCGGGACATTTCGAACCGGAAGCGCATGGAGCAGTCCTTGTTGCAGGCCGAGAAACTGGCGGCGACTGGTCGCATGGCGGCAACGATTGCGCATGAGGTCAACAACCCGCTCGAAGCGGTGATGAACCTGCTCTACCTGCTCCGTTCAAAGGTCACCGACGAAGAGGGACTCACTTATCTTTCAACCGCTGAAGGAGAGCTTGGCCGCGTTTCTCACATTGCCAAGCAGACTCTTGGGTACTACCGTGAGCACGCCGCTGCGAGTCCTGTGTCTTTGAACGACCTTGCGCAACATGCTGTCTCGATCTACGAACCACGATGCATGGCTGTCGGAATTGAGATCAGCACCTCTCTGCATGCCACCCAGGTATCCGTCATCCGCCAGGGCGAGATGATGCAGGTACTTTCGAACTTGATCGCTAACTCGATCTATGCCATGCCGAATGGAGGTCATCTCTTCGTTACGGTCGCGGACACTGGAGAGCCTGCTGCCGGAACTGAGATGACGATCGCGGACAACGGCACAGGCATCGCCCCGCACGATCTGCCCAAGATTTTCGATGCGTTCTTCACGACTCGTTCCACCATCGGCACAGGTATCGGCCTCTTTGTAGCCAGGCAGTTCGTTGAAGGCCACGGAGGAACGATCGATGTCACCAGTCACACTGGCGAACCTCTGCACGGCACCAAGTTCCGGATATTCATCCCAGCGCATACACCGTACGAGTCGCAATGAGCGTCGAGGATGTTCTGTCGTGCAACCCGAAAATAGCTTCCGACTTGCTGCTGACGTTTGGCAGGTGGACAGAGAAGCCGTTTAGATTCAAATAGAACCATGGCAGTTGCATGCGTCCGCGATCCGTTCTAAAATTCCGCAATTGGAGTTCTAAATTTCTTACATTCTGCCCGTATCGAGCAGGAGGTGAGCATGGACCGCGAGACACAGTTCCTTCCGAAGCGCCTCCTGGGCCAACCGGAACAATCCATCTGCAAACGCTGTTTTCTTTCCGTGATACCGTCGCGGGGACAGTCCCTGGCGCAAGCGGAAACGGAGCATCGTTGCTACCGTGCCGAGAAGGATTCTACGGGTTATCCAGCCTCGCAGAGCCTTGGGAACGATCAACATTCAGCTTGAAAACTTTGGATTGATCGGATTACCCCCCGTCTACAACCCTGACTCCGATATTTCTATACCAGGCATGCATGCTCATAGCGTTCAGCAAAACGGCAGACAACCCTGGTTGGATTGAGAAAACGCTGCGCCACCTCCATCTCGCTGGCGACAGCCGGGTATGCCAAAGGTTATCCGGCTGCTGAGCTCAAACTTGAAGGAAGAAATCGGCGCGGCCAAGAAGATCACTGCTGCCGGCATCCCGATCCTCAAGCAGAGCGCACTTGAGCTGGAGGAACCGAAGAAGCCAAAGACTGGCAAGGAACAATACTCCGCGAAGAAGAGCAAGAAAGATGAGGCGAAAGCCGCTCCAGACCTACAGGACTAGGCTGTCATTGTTGGTCGGAGTCATCCGTGAGACCCTGCTTCGGCAGGATCTTCCCTTTGGAGGCACGACATGAAAGATGTTCCGCTTGAAATAAGAACACACTCTGCAAACGATTGGTTCGGAAGTTTTGCTGCTTCCTCGTCAGGTTGGTTGGGCTCGAAATGGGCCTTCGCGGGTGCAGGACTTGTGATCGTAATTTGGGCAACGACTGGCCCGCTCTTTCACTTTTCCGACACATGGCAACTCGTCATCAATACGGGTACGACAATCGTCACCTTTCTGATGGTCTTTCTCATTCAGAACACCCAGAACCGTGACGCGCGAGCCATCAATCTCAAGCTCGATGAGTTGATCCGAGCACTGGATAAGGCGAGAGATCAGATGATCGATATCGAGAACCTCAGCGATCTCGAGCTCGACGAACTTCAGTTACGGTATGAGAAGATTCGGGCCGCTTGCGATGAACGCCAAAAGAAGGAGTCTTCCAAGTAGGTCACTACCCGCGGCACACGGTTCTCCTAAGCCGAACCGTCCCGGTGCGGGAAGGTCATGCTAACGACAGTCCCGCTCTGAGAGACGCGGTTACGGCTACGGATGCGAATTCTTCCGCCGTTCTTTTCGATCAAGTCGCGTGAGATCCAAAGCCCTAAGCCAGTACCGCCGATCCCCTTGGTGGAGAAAAAAGGTTCAAAGAGGCGGGCGAGAGTACTGGTATCCATTCCGTGACCGTTGTCGGCAACCGTAATTCGCACGCCTTTCGCACCTGATGGATACAAAATGATGTCGCGGTTCCGGATAATCAATCGACCGCCCGCACGCATGGCGTCGAATGAGTTTGACACCAGGATTACGAAGACCTGACGTAGTTCGTTTTCAAAACAGAACAAAGGCGACACACGCAGGCTGTCATTTACCGTTACGATGTTCTGGTTTTCGAGCCGTCCTCGGTACAGTCCGAAGACCGAGTCTGTGAGCATCCTTAGATCGAGAGAGGTCCTTCCACTGCTCTGCTTATGAAAGCGCAATGTGTGCGTGGCGATATGACTGACGCGCGCAAGCTCTTCCTGGGCCATTGCAACGTACTCTTTGGCTTTTGGCTCAGAGAACTGAGTTTCCAGAATGTAGAGCAGATTGGTCACAGCTTCGAGCGGATTATTGATCTCGTGGGCGATTGAACTGGCCAGGCGACCAACGGAGGCCAGTTTCTCACTCTGTAAGAGGGCCTTCTCGCCCCTTTTACGAAGCGTGCTGTCGCGGATCACCGCAGAGAAAGCTACCAAAATACCCGGAGCCTCCATGTGTGGCGTGAGGATTACGGACACGTCGACCGGATCTCCGTCCTTCAGCGTACTGTGCATCTCTATGCGGGCTTCATTCCCACGGCTCAACTTCGTCAGGGCGGTGGCGAGTTCACCGCTATATGCGTCGGGAAAAAGCGAAGCGAAAGAGCGTTCTATTGCCTCTGAAAGCGTCAAGCCGAAAATTAGTTCAGCTCCATCGTTCCAGCTTTGGATCTTTCCATCTGCTGTAAGGCTGAAGATGGCATCGGAAGATCGTTGAACGACTTCAGCAACCCGTTCTGACTCTCGGCGTGCTCGTAGCAACTCGCTCTCGTACTGCTTCCGCTGAGTGGCTTCAAAGAGAGTCAGAATCAACCGTTTCGGGCCATCCGTCGTGGCTGGCGCTGCCACGGCGTTCACAAACACAGGAACACGACGCCCGTCTGAATGAATGAGATCGAGCGAAATCTCGCGAACAGCCCCGCGCATTAGAAGCATCGGTTTGAACTGAGTCTCGTAGAACATCCTGCTTCCAGTGGAAAGCAAGTCCTGGAAGCGGACTCCCAGAAGTGGTGTATCGATTCGACCGGTCAAGGTCAGGAGAGCTGGGTTTGCGAAGAGTATCGCTCCATCGATAGAGAGAAGAACATAGGCACTCGGACTGCACTCCAACAACCAGGAGGCGTCGACCACATCGACCTTCTGCTCTACAGGAACTTTTTCAGTTCCGCGATCACTTCGCCCGGTGCGCTCATGTGCGGGCAATGTCCCGATGCGTCCATCAACACGAGTTGGCTCTTCGATAGACACTGGTGTACATATTCTCCCACGCTGAGTCCCGCGATGACATCCTTCTGGCATTGCAGAATCAGTGTCCTGATGCCCAGGTGCGGGAGGTCGGCGCGGTTATCCGAGAGAAATGTGACGCGCGCAAAATGATGAGCCAGAGCTGGGTCCATGCGGCAGAAGCTGGCTTCCAATTCTGCGGCTAACTCTGGGCTCTCAGGATTTCCCATAATTGCTGGAGCCATCGCAGCGGACCAGCCGACATGGTTGCTCTCAAGCGTCTCAAGAAGAGATTCAATGTCACTTCGTTCGTACCCGCCGACATAAGCCCCATCATTGATATAGCTGGGCGAAGGTCCGATCATGGTCATGGTTTCGAATGGTCTGGGGCTTTCGATAGCTGCTAAGGCGCCGATCATCGAGCTGACCGAGTGGGCCACGAAATTCACCCGGCTCAGTTGTAACTCACCGATGATGTCGAGAACGTCGCGAGCATATCCATGAAGGGTGCTGTACTTCGTGCGATTGAAGGCAGATGCGTCGGCATGACCGGAACCTACATAGTCAAACAAAACAATTTTGAAGTCATCCAGGAAAGCCGGGGTGACATGTCGCCACATGTTCTGATCGCAACCGTAACCATGAGCGAACATGAGTGTTCGCTCACCTGAACCAAGAATTTTGACGTTGTTCCGTTGCACTGCGGTCATGCAGACTTCCTTTCGCCAAGAAATGACGCTAACCATCAGGATACCTGCACGTGGCCGACAGAGCCATGAGCAGGGTTTCAGAGATCGGCCTGCCTTTTAAGAATTACAGTATGCGGAAACTCATTGGTGCTACTGCCATACAACACCGCCGAGCGGGAGGAAAAGCGAGGAGACTGTTCCGACACCTTCACAGCTATGCACCTTCCTCGAACCGGCATGACGGGACAAAACCTCTTGCTTGTCCAGAGGCCGAGTCCGTTAGTGGGGACGATGGCGATTGATGATCCATCTCCAGAGGTGGAGAAGCAGTATCCCGAAGGGCCTGACGGCCATTTGGAGAGCTGAATCTCCCTTCGGCAACTGCAGCATCGGGATTCCCTCTGGCCCGCTCGCGATCCTCTTCGGCTTCCTCGACAGTTTCGCCACGCCAGCCAAACCGGAACGTGGGCTTGCGTTCATCCGGGTAAGACCGCCAGCCGCGTAAACTGAATCTGTAGAATCATCCTGCATAAGAGCAATACCTCATTCCCCTGCGAGCCTGCTTATTTTGGCATGAAGGAGCTATGGAGCTTGGAAGCAGCATGTATACCTACACAACGGTCTCACCATTAGGTCAAGGCGGCTTCGGAGAAGTGTTCCACGTAAGGCGTAACGATGGAGCGCAGGTTGCTCTCAAGGCGCTCCGTGAAGACAAGCAAATGAATCCTGACGCCGTCGAGCGTTTCTCACGTGAAGTTCGACGGATCGAATCGCTATCACACCCCAATGTGATCACGGTGCTGGACAAGCGGCTAGACGCGCCTCGTTATTACTTCGTGATGCCGCTATATCCTTCAACCTTGGCACGTGAGCTTAGCCAGTTTCAAGGCAACCCAGCTGCGTTTCGGTCGCTCTATGCACAGCTGCTCGATGGTGTAGAGCACGCACACAACGAGGGCATACTTCATCGGGACCTCAAGCCGGAGAACATCTTGATTGATGGTGCGGGAAACGGCATCGTGACAGACTTCGGCCTTGCCAGAGATCTATCTGAAGAGGAACGCATGACTCATACCGGTGAAGGGTTCGGCACTCATGGCTATGTAGCCCCTGAACAGTGGGAGAATGCCAAGACCTGTGATCATCGAGCGGACATTTTCAGCTTGGGAAGGATCTTATACGTTTTGGCCGGGGGCTCACATTGGGAAGCCGATCTGGAACGGATCCCGCCGATCCTCGCCGCCCTCGTTCGAAAAGCCACGGCATCTGAACCCGAGCGCCGCTATCAGAGTGTTGCGGAGCTGCGGCTGTCATTTAATGCAGCACTTGATCTGATGTTGAATGTCGCTCCGGAAGGCACCATCGAGAGTCTTATTGATCGGATGGCCGCTAATCCAGAGAACCCTGCATCGTTTCTTGGTGCTCTTTGTGCTGCGCTGGTTGGACATGAGTCAGATGGAGATCTTATGCACCAGGTCGTTATGAAGATGTCAGGCGAAACTCTCGAACTCTATGAACAAGAGGCACCGGACCAACTTGAGAGGATCATCGCAACATTCGAAGACTTCACGTCAACCCAAAGCTGGGCATTCTCATACACCGACCAGATTGGGAGTCACTGCGCGAGGTTGTTCAGGCGTGCGAACCGGCCGAATATACGCGCGGGGCTTTTGCGAACCGTACTTCGCGTCGGCACTTCCCACTACCGCTTTGACGTAATGAAGATGTTCGGAACAATGCTTCAGTCAGCACGTTCTCCCGAGGATGCGCAGTTTCTGGCGAGTATCCTCTTAGGGAACGATCAGCTCGGCACGGTCCGTGATTTTATTGAACTTACGCAATTGCCCTATGGGCTCAGTCGTCTGTTTCCAGCCTAACGCTACCTCATGAGAGAACTATCTATCGCGGCGAATTTAAGATTCGAGAGAGAGTGACAGACGCAAAGGAGACAGACGGGCTTATTCGGGTTCTAGTAGCGAGGAACGGGTACGTGACGTGCAGGGGCGTTGAACCCCTTGTTCGCGCGGACGCTTTCCCCTTCTGGCCCCTGCGTTCCGGAATCGCGTCCCCGGAACGGTCCATTTTCCGAGTCAATAGGAAAAGGCTAGCGGTTCCTTGCGAATGTCTGCCCATCCGGCCCGGCCAGAAAGATATCGCCGTCGCTCCAACACGTCGCAACAATCGTTCCGTGATCGATAGTGGAATAACATCCGTACTCGGAAAAACGCTCATAGCTGGCTGATGCGTCATGCTTACCGACCAGCTCACCGACAGAACAGACCGTGAGATCGGGTGCCATGGCTTTTACGGCATTGAGACTGTAACCACTTTTACGTCCATGATGGGACGCCTTCAAAAGATTGACCTTCGGCAACTTATTCCCGTTCGCCGCAACCAGTTTGTCCCACAGGTCGGAAGGCAAATCACCGCCGAGAACGATGGAAGATTCTCCATGTTGAATCTGGATGACATAGCTGAAGTAGTTGGGGTCGGCTTCCTCATCCTTTGATTTGGTGTTCTCGAAGGGAGCCCAGATTGAAATGCCGTCCTCTTTGTAAAACGAAGCCGATGCGTTCTGACGCAGTTTCAGAAGCGTGCAATCGTTGAAGCGGCCTTTGCGGAAGTCTTGATATCGATCCCAATCTCGCTCGTCATGATTGACCTGCGCCCACTTGTTCTTCTCCATATCTTTGGTGATCGAGTTATCCGTATCCCAGAAGTTCACGATGTTGTAGCCTTCCACGCCAAGGCGATGAAGACCGCCCATGTGGTCCATGTCCGGATGCGTCTGGATATATCGAAAAATCGATTTCTGGCCGGGCAAATGTTCCTTCAGATAATCGATCGGATCGACGAGCTTTGCCTCCTCATCCTTGAGATGGGCGTCCGCGCCGAAGGTCGCAGCAAGTGAACTGGTCGCCCATGTGGCGTTCCTGGCATACTTCTTCTTAAGCTCATCACGCGTTGGAGCTGCTAACTTCTTGCAGTTCATGATGTCGACAACGGTCAGTCTGTTTTGGAACTCGATGATTGTGCAATCACCATGGCCGACATTGAGAAAATGAATTTTCAAGTTTGTCAACGACATCTATGCCTCTACCTTTCGATCAATATGACTCGCGCGTCTTTACCCACGACCGACACCTTTATCAACTATCTAGTCTTGCTTTTGTTTTGGTTCCTCAGACGTGATTTTCACGCTCTCCAATGCGAGGACATTTGAAACAAGATGCGTTGCAGCATTACGGGCAGCGAACATTACTATGAGGTATTCAACGCCTAAAAGCAGAACTCCGATCACGTCCCGTTTGAAGGGAACGTCGAAGAAAGCATTACAGGCTATACCGACCACGATGAATGCGACAGCCAGGGTTGCCATCTCTCGAAACCGCAGATAAGCACCATGCGCGTCTTCAACGGAAGTATCCGAAGTATGAGTTCGGTAGATTCTGTACCATAGTGCGGTTTGCTCTTTACATTCAGTGGGGAATGGCCCGTGTTTAATCAGAAGCTGCTTCATGTCGACGCGGGGGTCAACGGGTCCAATCGCTGTGAAAGCTCTGCTTGATGGCAAACAATGTCTGCCTGTCTTCCAGAAGACAATGGACTCTTTTGCTGCTCGAGGCATCGCCCAACCGATAGTGCCCGTGACCAACGTCAGGAACGCCGGAATGGCGATCAGCTTTCCGACGATGGTCCAGTTGCCCTTTGAAAGCTCCTGGAGAAGGTTAAGAAGCTGAGGAAGCCCCAACGCGATCACGCCTAATGCAATTGCATTTGAAACGACAAATGTAATCAGTTGAGGCTGGTTCTTTTGTTTGAGAGACTTTGCCATACTGTCCTTTCACTTGTCGATGCCATGTTTTCGAAAGAAAGGCCGGAGGGCCTCGCGGTTTGCGAGAGCAACATGTTTTCTGGGGTTCTCTGCATTTTCGAGAAGTCCAAGGTGCTCCAAATGGTAAAGGAGAAGCGCTTCTTGAACACGCAGGATTAAGCGCCCGTCTTCCATACAGTAGTCGGCTTCGACAACCTTGCGCTGGTCAGTTGAGAGATCTGGATGAGGGACGATGATGGCCTCGATGAAATCGTGCCAATCGGCATCATCTTTTGGATCAATCGCAGAGACATCTCCCAAATGGATTGCATAAACGCGTCCTAATACAAAGTCGCGAAACTCATTGCGGTTGTGACAGAACGCCCTTACATGCCAGCGGCGCCCGTCGAATCCTAGAGCGTGCGGAGATGCAAGGCGTGAAGACGGGCCTGGCTGGCTCATCGATTGGTAGCTGATCCGGACCGATCGTCGCTCGCGCAACGCCAACAACACAGTTTGGAGCACTAGTGGATCGACCGATCGCGCCGGGTCGCGGACGATACCGGTCACAGGCACCCAACCAAGGAACGATGAGTTTGCGCTCATTGCGCCGGTTGATGTGGCCCAAAGACGGGTCAAATACTCATCTGAGGAATCGCGAATAAGAAGCGGCTTGAACGAATCGCTTGCAATATAGGTTCTCTGCAAAACATCGTAGACGGCATTTGTAGGCGCAAGCTCTCTGTATCGCGCGAAATCCAAGGACGCCTGTGGAGTCGAAATGGAGAAGTAATTTACCAGATCGGTGCGATTAACCCTCCCTTCCCACAAAAGGCGAAACTCGATGAATTCCAACCGCCGTTCTTGTCCCCATCGCGCGGGTAAGAGCTGATTTTCCGCCAAACTGCCCACCTTTTCCACTTTTCTTCGCCATCTAAAAACTAGATGGGCTATAGTAATCTTGATTCTACTTCAAGGAGGGACGACCCCGCCAGAAATCGAGACGAGGCCAGTTCCGTGGGAGATTCCTGCATATGGCAACTTCGATTACCTTCTTTCCCGTAGATAACGGGGATATGACGCTTATCAGCCTGGGAGACAAGTCCGGGAAAACCATTCTGATCGACTGCAATATCCGCGCATCTGCGGATGATCCAGACGACGAAACCCGTGATGTAGCAAAAGATCTTCGTGAACGGTTAAAGACGGACGTGAATGGACGGCCGTTCGTGGACGTCTTCCTTTTGAGTCATCCTGACCAAGATCATTGCCGGGGATTGAAAAAGCATTTCCATCTTGGCCCACCGGCAGACTACGCAGACGATAAAAAGCCTACCAACGAGAGGCGCATTCTGATTGGTGAGATGTGGTCCTCGCCCATGGTGTTCCGGCGCGCCAGCGTCGAACATAAGCTTTGCGACGACGCCAAAGAGTTCAACACGGAGGCGAAGCGACGTGTCGCACTTGCCCGTGAGAAGAACTGCTCGGGCATCGACGATGGTGATCGCGTTCTGATCTTGGGCGAAGATGAAGATGGTAAAACCGATGACATCCTAGCAATCGTTGTGAAGGTCGATGAGGACATCACAAAGGTAAATGGCTCTGAAAACGCCGTCTTCAAGGGGCGTCTGCTCGCGCCCATGCCGAAGTCCGAGAGCGATGAGGAAGAAGAAGAATTTCGCAAGAATCACTCCAGCGTCATCTTGAACATGGAGCTGGCAGACGACGAATCTCGTAAAACGGTCAAAAACTTCCTGAGCGGCGGAGACGCCGAAGTGAGCATATGGGAGAAGCTTTGGACAAAGCACAAGCAGGCACCGGCTGTGCTGGAATACGATCTGCTGCAGACGCCCCATCATTGCTCGTGGCACTCCCTTTCTCATGACAGCCGTTCCGACCTCGGCGATAAGGCGAAGATTTCACCAGATGCAAAGTCGGCGCTCTCACAGATCCGCGATGCAGGACGAATCATCGCCAGTAGCTGCGCGATCAATGATGATGATTGTGATCCGCCCTCCCACGCGGCGAAAACTGAATATGAATCCATCGCCAAAGGAGCGAAGGGAGAGTTTCTTTGCACGGGCGAAAATCCGACGGAGGCCAATCCTGCACCGATGGAGTTCACCATCTCGGAGCAGGCGATGAAGAAGTCCGTGAGAAAGGCAGCTGTCGAGGCACCCTATGTGATGAAGAAGGGCCTGATTGACGAAGTCGCTCGGAAGGCTGCGGAGGCAGAAGCTGTCCAGAAGGGTGGCAATAGCCGCTATGCCTGAGCGGAGCAGCATTGTGATGCGTCTACGTGAGGAAGGAATCTCGAAGGTGGATTCCTTCCTCACGTCGGTGTGTCAGGCGCGACGCCTATCTTTAGGCGAGATCGGTGCCTATGAAGGCCGTTCACTGATTGCCGGTTGGGAGTTCCACGTACAAGCAGGCTTGGCGGCAAGGCGGCTCCGAGTGGTGCTCGATTCACGGTTTCCATTTTCCCTCCCGAACTTCTTCCTAGTGGATCGTCCGGAGTTCTTGACTTGGCCGCATATCGAAGAGGATGGACGCCTCTGCCTACGCGCCAGCAATAAAGTCAACAAGCCAGATCGCCCTGCGGAGATCGTTGGCGTTCTTCTTGGTCAAGCCGCAGACTTGCTATGTGCGTCCGAGAGCCGATCCAACGAAGGCGACTTCCGGATGGAGTTCTATTCCTACTGGAATCGGAGTGTTGAGCACGACGCCTTGGAAGTGTATAGCCTTTTGAAAACAGAGGGTCCCAGTAGGCTCGTTCGAGTTTGGCGAGGTGAATCTCGATCAGTGGTTGGAGAATCTGAAGAAGCCGTCCTAACCTGGCAACGGCATCGCTTCGGCAACCTTCCTCAGTTTCAATCAACCGACGCCGCATGCTTTCTCTGGCTTCCCCAAGCTCTAATTCCAAGTCAGTATCCTCAGACAGCCGGTGATATCTATCGGCTGGCTGAGATGACGTCGGGGGGCAAACAGCTAATCGAGCAATTTAGCAGAAAGGGACAGTCCCCGTTTTATTTCATTCTCGGGGCGGACAGCGGCAATGGTCCCTGCCTCGCTGCATTGAAGACACAGCCCTCTGTAACAGCGGATATTCGAGGCCGGCGTCGAAATCGTCGACTCAATGGATTTAGACCTGGAAAGATCCCGCCGTCCGTAACGGCTTCTCGTCTATTCTCTTCGAGCAGCTCGGCTGCGCGCTTGAAAGTGAATCGCGTCGATTCCGCTTGGATTCACGGAAGAGGACATGACCCACACCATGCAACGTTATCCGGGAAGAGAGTTCTAATCGTAGGTTGCGGTTCTGTTGGAGCGCCGATCGCGCAACAACTGATCATGTCAGGTGTAGGCCATCTGGATGTCATAGATCCCGAGGTTCTCACCTCAGCTAACGTGGGCCGACACCCGCTCGGTACTGAATATGTCGGCCAGAACAAGGCGATTGCCCTTGCCGAAAATCTGCAGCGGAACTACCCACACGCGACGATTCGAGGGTTTGGGATCTCCTACGAAGAGTTCATTTTGCAGGAAGCGTCTTCGACGAGGGACGCCGATCTCATTGTCTGCGCTACTGCAGAATGGGAAATCGAGAAGCTCTTGAATCTACAACACATTCTGGGGGAGGTTCCACAAACCATCTTATACACCTGGACAGAGCCGCACGCATGTGCTGGCCATGCCGTACTGCTCACATCGACTAGCCCATGTTTCCAATGCGGTATGAGCTTGGAGGGAGAAGCACGCATGACCATTACAAAATGGCCAGCAGGCATTACGCAGGAACTTTTTGAGCCTGCATGCGGCGCGGTATTCCAGCCATATGGTCCGGTGGAATTGCAAGGCACGATCTCAGTGGCCTCGTCTTTAGCACTGGATAGTCTTCTAGGGAAACAAACAACATCAATCCATCGTGTTTGGGCCGGTCCTCAGTCACTATTGGTGGATGCAGGCGGAACGTGGACTGAAGCGTGGTTAGAGGGGCATCCTGAGCGGCTGCGCGGAGGATTCCAAGAGGAACTTGAATGGACGAAGGACGAACTTTGCCCGGCGTGTGGAAGAAACGATATTGGCGCAGTCTTCACTTCAGAATCGGAGATTCCGAGCAAAGTCTTGTACTCACCCCGAGGGTCCTTAACCACATAGCACGATACCAGCAGTTCGAGCCCTCCTCGCCCGAAGCAGGCGGACAGATCTTCGCACGATTCAATAAAAATCAGATACGTGTGGAACTGGCAACTGGACCGAGAGCGGCTGATCGGCGGTCACGATACGGATATACGCCAAACCGTTCTGCAGAACAGTTTGAGATCGATGCAATGCACAAGCGCGGATTGCACTTCATCGGAGATTGGCACACGCATCCAGAGCGGGTACCGCATCCGTCTCAATCCGACGTGCGCAGCATCCGTGAAGCCTTCAGACAATCGAAGCATCATTTGAATGGCTTCATCTTACTAATCGCCGGGACAGAATCATTTCCGGTCGGCTTGTTTCTCTCCCTCTACTTTTCTGGCGGTGAGATCGCGATCTGCTCAGACTCGTAACATCCGACTGCTACACCACTTGCGGAACCTATTCAAATGCGATGCGCTAACCCATGCGACACAGCATTGGCGCCCTCAAAGGAGACCGCTGAGGACTTGGTGACGCCATGGCTGAGACTGGATGCGAGCGAAGCCGCACTGTTGGTATAAATCTGTGCGTCATGCGAGGCGCGCGAGACAGATACATATGCAAACCTGTTGTTTATCAATTCGGGATGAACGCCGGTATCCATGTTCACCAATACCCGCTCCGAAGTGAGGCCCTGAGAGCTGTGCGAAGTCACGGCATAGCCATGATCGAGGTGCCGCATTTCGTTGGGATCGAAGCGCACGATGCGGTCTTTGGCTCCATCCATGCGCACGCTGATCTTGCCGTCGTCTCCGATGCTCTGGATGGTGCCGAGGTCACGATTGGCAACCTGCAAGTCTCGTTGCGGAGCTGTAAATTGAATTTTGTCCCCGACTGCAAACTCGCGCTCGATCTCGCGGTAAGCGGCGATGCCGCGCAACCGTGATGGGTCATAGGTGACTTGCTGGCCGTCGTCTTTCCGCACGGTGACGAGATTTTCAGCGGGGTTCGTAGTAACAACCTGGGCGTAGGTTCTCGCTTCGATGCCATGCTCTTTGCTGCCGCGAACGTAATGCAGAACGTCGCCGGGCTGATAGCGGGCAGCCCATTCACGGTCAGCGCCGGTCATGTCATTGCGCGGCGTGAGCACGCGCATCGAATGGTCCTTGCTGTCCACGACGCCAAGCGCCTGCAACTCATGCCGCACGGCCTGATTGATAGCGCGGCGCGAAGCATTATCGGGCGAGACGATCAACGTATTCTCGGGATGCCCAGCATACTCTTTCGCGATGGCCGCGACTCGTTGCTGCGGGTCAACGATCTCGGTAATGCGTCCCTGCTGGGAAAGCATCTCGACACCGAGAGCGGTTTCATTGTTGGACAGATGCTCGACAGCTCTCAGGAGTCCAGCGTCCTTCTGACGCATGATCTGGTCAAGCTGCGCGGTCCTCATCCCAGCTTCCTGCAACTGCTCGAATGGCTTCCCGGCATCGACGCCCTGATGCTGGCGGGTATCTCCGATCAACAGAACCTTATCCTGCGGCCCAATCTTATTCAGGAAGTCACGCATCTGCTGTGTCGATGCCAGCGAGGATTCATCGACCATATAGAAATGCTTCTTCGTGGGATCGCCGGCGGCCTGCAGGCCGCCGCCCGCGAGGAAGCGTTGTAGCGTGTCGGCCTGAATTCCAGCGTCACGGAGCTGCTTTGCGGCACGCGATGTCGGTGCAAAACCTTCTACGGCGTAGCCATTCTGTTCGGCTCCTTCGCGTATGAGAGAAAGCACTGAAGTTTTGCCACTGCCTGCCCGCCCCTGTAGTCCTTGCACCCGGTCATACGATGTGAGAACTTCCTCGACAACCCTCTTTTGAGCGGGATTGAAATGAGAGCGCGAGTCCACGAGCGCGACTGCGCTTTCAATCGCCATGATCTGCGGTGCACGGCTCTGCCCATCCTGAACCTTTTGGACGATTTCATTTTCAGCCCTGATGGTCGCCGCGGTGGTGAACCTGCGCCCGGCCTCATGGGCGTTTGCGGGAACGGCTTTGAACTCGCCGGAGGCAACACGCGCCTCGAAGCTGGCGCGGACCTCCGGGTACGTCATCTCGCCCATGCCCCGGCGCAACGCATCCACGTAGAGAGCACGTTCGTCTACGACTGCCTCACGCTCGAAGCCTTTATCGCGGGCGAAGGTGACGGCCTCCCGTACCTGCTGCTGCCTTTCGTTTGGAGGGCGCTCTTGTGTCTGTTCCATCCGCCGCTGCCGCGCCTCGGCCACAACCCTTTCGGCCTGGTTGCCGAACTCATCGGCAATCTGTTTGTGGGCGGCCAGGATTTCAGCGGGAGACAGGATAACCTTCTTATCGCGGGTGTTGTGTGCCGCGATCTGCGCAGCCTCCGGCCCGGTGAAACCGCTGCGGCCTAACGCCTCTTCGATCTGCTGGCGGCGTGGACTGGATGCCTCGAGATAGGCCGCCGTGAAACCCTTTACGTCAGGTGCTCCACTCTTTCCCGCTTCGATTTCATAGCCAAGGTCGCGCAACTTGTAGGTCAGATGAGATTGGTAGACGGCGGTGGCAAACTGCTGGCTCTCGAAGAGAGCGTGCGGTTGCAATGCCCGCATTTTGCCGTTGTCGCGTTCGGTCATATTGAATACGACGACATGCGTGTGGAGCTGCGGCGCGGCGTAGCCATCTACCGGACGGGCAGTGTCATGCTCGAACTTTGCCGCCGCAAACTTGCCAGTCGTCTCGGCGGGATTGTTGCCGCCGATGCGCGCCTGCGTGTATCTCTCCAATTCGTTCAAGGCGACATTGACGGCCTCACGGTGCGCCTCACGCACGCGGTCATCGCCACCGACGAGCGCGGTCAGGGAGATCGACTTGGGCGCGGAGAAGGTCGCGTCCCAACCGGCGCGATGTTCGACTGGCGAGACTGTCTTTCCCTCGGCGTTCTTGTACTCGTGGACGACGCGATGCGAGACTAACTGCTTGCCGGTTTCTGGGTGCTGACCTTCGGAGAGACGAGCAAACTCCGCTGCGCCTACTGCTCCCGACAGACCAAATTCATCGGCCAGCTTGCCATGCCATTCACCTTGTATGGTGTCACCTTGCTTCCAGTAGTTCTGCTCGGCGGCGGTGAACTCTTTCGCGTGATACGTCTGTGCCTGGCTGGCCGAGAGCGGCTTCGAGATGTTCAGCATGGCAGTTCCTAACCGTGCGTGATGACGTTCTGTTCGTCATGGACATCTGCGGTAAGGGAAAGCTCAGGCTGTACCGCCTGTGATGTTGCAGGGTTGTTGGGTGTAGGCGGCGGGGCTGGAGGTTCCGGCTCCTGCTTCAGTTCGGCAGAAGACGCCTCCGGCTTGCCGTTCCGTATGTTCTTCGGGTCATACGGGAGCTTGTCGTCAGGCCGCTCTCGCAGCTCAAATGGCTTGGCGATTTCAGGCATATCGAAGTACGGAAACGAAAAGTAGGTCACATAGTTTTGGTACTTCATAAAGGCGTGGAGGTCTGGGAGCCCGGAGATTTCGGACTCCAGAACCAGAGGCTCGACCTGCCTATCCATCGTGAAATTGCGCCCAGCCCTCGTACCGTCGAAGTGTGTCTCGCGTAGCCGCTCGATCTCTACTTTGCCGATGAACTTCGATACCCACTCCCCGGCATTTGGTTCTTTGGTGGTGAGCCAAACGCTGGTTGCGGGCTGCGAGAGCATCACCTCGGCAAGATGCCCGTAAAGGTACTCGACCTGTGCCTTGCCCTGGAATCCAAGCACGACCGGATTCTGGCCCTTGCGGCCTTCTGTCATCGCGGTGTGAAGTTGCGGCAACTTCTGTAGGCTCGCCAACTCATCAATCAAAAACCAGACACGCTTTTGTCCTTTGGTCGGCTCATTGAGCAGACGCAAAACCAGCCAATCAATCCAAAGACTCTGCAATGGCCGTAGCGCCTCGCGCTCGGCTGCGCGGGAGGTAAGGAAGATCCATCCCTGGCGTTTTTCCGCCCAATCGGAGGCAGTCCATGTGCCGTTACCCTCGGCCTTCTTCGGCAACAGACGAAGACTATCGGCAACCAATCCCAGGGAGCCGAGAACGCCTGCCCGCTGTTGGTGGGCCTGCGGGTCAATCAGGTGTGCGTGCTCGGTGCCTTTGAGCCTCCGGTCGATCTCATCCGGGTTCGACATCCATTGCACCAGCTCGTCCGGCGATGGCCCATACGCCATGAGGAAGGCAAAGATTTTCTGCGGAGACTCGATGAAGAACTCACCCTTACGATCCTGCGGCGGCTGGAACAGGGAGACAGCCAGAGCCTTCGCCTCGGAGCGGCTGCGCAGTTCCTCGGCTGGTCCCCAATACGGGCAGCGCTTGTCCAGAGGATTCAGGATGACATCCCCACGCGACGGGTCATAGAATCGCTTCACGAACTCTCGTGCCGGGTCATACACGATGGCCGAATCGCCCCGGCTTTGTACCTGCCGGAGTACCTGGAACATCAGGGCGGACTTGCCCGCGCCGGTGTCACCGATGAACTGCATGTGCTGGGCCTCGGCTCGCGCCGGTATGCGAATCATCTCCTTCATGTCATCGGTCTTGAACCCGACTCCATCGCCTTTTACAACCTCGTTGAACTCCTGCGGCGTGAGCTTTTCAGGGCCTTTCAGCCGCCTCCCATACTTCAAAGCCTTCTGCCGCTTCACATCCTTGGTGACAGCAAGCGGCAACAGGATCAGAAA
Organism: Terriglobus sp. ADX1; assembly: GCF_036877645.1. Taxonomy (NCBI): domain Bacteria; kingdom Pseudomonadati; phylum Acidobacteriota; class Terriglobia; order Terriglobales; family Acidobacteriaceae; genus Terriglobus; species Terriglobus sp. ADX1. The sequence continues at coordinate 24,772 of NZ_JAEDXV010000023.1, read as the reverse complement.
GACTCCAGCTCCGCAGAGCAACGGTAGTTTCACGATGGCGGACAGGTCATCCTTATAAAGGGCGACTTTGAGATAGTCGCTGAGGCGGGCGTCCACGTAGCTCCGTAGCGGGCCGCGAAAGAGCAAGTCGTTGCCATGCTGGAGCGCACTCGGAGAAAGTGCCAGAGGGATGATTCGGCCTCCCGGCTCCATCGTTTTTCCATGTACGACATCGTCACTCATGGCGGGGCTTGGCTTGTTGCCTCGCCCGGTCAGAAAGAGCACCCGGTACTCACTGCGGTGCGTCTTGCTGAACGACCCGAAGATGGAAGTACGCACATAGACCGGCATATAAAACCGCTGCAATGGAGTCCCGATGAAGCGAAGGCGACCGTAGAGAAACAGGAGCGTCAGGACGATGGCGGCGAAGATCGCGCCATAGGTATAGATGGGCCGGTGCTGAGGCCAGATGATCGTTTCTTTGCGACCCCACGTTGTCTTTGCCATTGCCTTATCTCCTTCCTTCGGCCAGGAGTTTTCCGGCCATCTCATGTTTCAAAGTGCTGATCTGGTCAAGCAGTTTGTCGAAGGCTTCGAGCGACATGCTCTGTCCTGCGGCGAGCGGTCGCAGGACATTGACCAAAAGCAAGCGCACGCCAAGAATCTCCGCGAGTGAAGGATCGGCAGTTGGCTCCGAGCGCAGCTCGCGGAGAATCACGTCCCGCATCCATTCGCTGCGGGCCTGCCCCAATCCCTCTGCATGTTCTGTGACCTCACGATGTTCGTCCTGCGTGAGTTTCACTGTCACAGGACACACCCGGTTAGCGGCGTGCTCGCCATCCGAAAGAGTGGTGGTTTGGGTATCGAGTAAAGACATAAAACACCTCGAAATTTCAGGTGCACCCAAGTGCACCTGAATTTGCTATGTGGTTGGTTCTAAACAAGTGCACCTAAGTGCACCCAGCACGAACCTGTAAGGGGTGGAGTGTCGAAATACACCCGGTGCGCAGCACCGCTCTGGTACTGCCACGGATGTAGGTGGGGGATCATGCCTTCGATCCCGCCACAACTGCCGGTGTTTGGGACACCGAAGACGCTGCGGAAACCGGCTTCTTCACTGGAGGTTCCGGTGCCTCATTTGCGGATGCTCTACGCACGCGCAATGTCGGCGTAATCCGTTGCGCTTCGGGAGTGCGAAGAAACTCCTGAAACTCACGGTCTTTCGAGAAGACATAAGCAAGCGCCTGCTCCACAACATCATTCGCAGAAGCGTGGATGAAAGCGGCGTACTGATCGACCTGTGTAGCGGTCGTGTCCGTGAGCCGAATAGAAGCGCTGAGGTGACGGGTTTGGGTGACTTCCAGCAGTGGCATTGTGTTCTCCTTTGGGGTTGAAATCAGGCTGTCTTTCGATGGGCAATCATGCGCTGCGCTGTCGTCGCAATCTCCCGCGCACGAGCGGAGCAAAGTGCAGCGGGAAGCTCGGAACAACGACGGCATTTGAGCATCGCAATCACGTCATCAAAGCTGCTGCCTTCGATGAACCAGAGACGAGCGGAAGCCACGTCGATGGTGCGCTGCGCGTAGTAGAGAGGATTGGGTTTGTCTGCGCGCTTTGAAGCCAACTCGTGCGTGAGCGTCAAGGCATCTTTGCCGTGAACAAGTTCATGGGAAACCCACGCCCAGTCACTCTCCGAATGGCTACGCTTCGACGGTGGCTTTCTGGAGCCGATAGGGGTGCCGGGAAGCATGGCATTGACCGCGCTGGCGTCAAGCTCGAAGTCATCGGGATTCCAGATGGAATCGTCGGGATATTCGACCGTGACTTTGTAGGGGGGATCGTACTTTCGATTGAGGAATCCGGGGACGCGCAGAACACGGTTGCAGTCGGTGCAAGCCGGATCGCCACCGAAGGCAATAGCGAGCTGCTTGAGCGTCTGTTCCTGACGCGCAGAGTCGAAACCTTCGACGCGCCAAAGCACCTGATATTTGCCCTGCGAGGTAGAGAGAATCGAAGTCGGCGGCGGCACCAACTCCGATGCGCGGAGCGCAGCGAGCCGGGCATCCCCATCCGTGTCGATGTCTATATAGAGATGGCGAACGGATGCAATACTCTCTTTCGTTCGCTTGCGGCTGCCGGGGTTAAGTGGATTGGCAGCAACGTAGACGTTGTTGCGACCATGCTGGTTCTCGTAGGAGAGCCACGCCATATACCGGGTCTCCAAAGCCTGCTCCAAGCGGACTACTCGTTGCATGGGAGCAGCGCCATTCTCTCCACGTAGCAGGAGTGCAATCGTCTCCTCAAGGGCAAAGCAACGTCTCAGGAAGCTGGCGGCGATTTGGCTCATAGGGGCACCTCTTTGCGAGTAAGATCATGCGGGCCTAAGCAGTAAAAGAAGCCCGGTGATGTGCCGGGCTTCCATGCTGGAGAAAGGGCCTATTCGGCCTCTTCCTCTACGGGAATCTCATCGAACTCCTGCTCATCTGCTGCGGCTTTCTCTGCGCGGTCGAGCTTGAGGATGGAAGTTACCCGGATGCTGTCCGTGCGTACCGGCTTCTTCGCCTTCTTGGGTGTGTACTCGGTGTGGCGAATCTCGCCCTCGACCTGGACGTGTGCGCCCTTCTTGAGCGTGGCCGCAAACTCACCAAACTTACCGAAGACAATGCAGCGATGCCATTCGGTATGCGAGACGTACTCGCCGCTCTCTTTGTCCTTGTAGGAGGTCTTAGTGGCAACCGAGAACGTGGTGAACTTCTGGTCGTTCTTGCCGTTGCGAATCTCTGAGTCGTTGCCGAGGTAGCCGATGAGGGTTGCGCGATTGAGGTACATGGTGGTGTCTCCGTTTTTGAATTCCCGAACTTTGTTCGGGTCACACCGGGCGAAGCCAAGCGAGTGGGCGCGACTCCCAAGGCCGAAGCTCTGCATTTACGGTGGGTCCGTCGAAGATGGAAACCGTAACCCGGAGGGTGCGTAGCAAAGCAGAAGAGCGAGCCTGCCGCCGGGCGTCGCATAGGCCCCGAAGCAGTGACCGAACATGGACGGAATAGCACCGGGGAGACACACGCCAGAGCCACGCACACCCTCTGCTCCCTGACGACGCTATCCACCGGCAAACCAGAATCACGTCTCTGCCTGACCTTCGGACAAAGAGGCGCAGTCCGCGTCCCGATTCGCTCGTCTTCCCGTTCGGTGTGCCCATGCCCAAGAGCACATGCCAGAGGCGAGGCGTATTCGCTACATCATGCTCAAGAAGGTCTTTCATGCGGGTACGCTCCGATTCGGGTTTCCGTCCTCAACTCATGCCGCGCTTGCCGCAGTGGAGGCTCGATAGATGTCCTCTGTGAGGAAGCACTGCTCTGCATGGCTGTAGCCGTTCACGGCAATCACCTCGCGCACCCGGCGTCGACCCGTATGATCGCGCTCGCAGTACAGAACAAAGTCGATGGCTTCTGCTGTCTCTGAACGCATGAATGCGTGGTTGAGATTCGGCCTGGCACTCAGGGCCAGATTGGAGAGGCGATTCAGAGCGTCGAGCGCCGACTTTGCATGAATGGTGGAGAGCGTGCCGCCGTGCCCTGTATTCATCGCTTGCAAGAGGTCGTATCCGCATTCATTGCGAATCTCGCCCATGATGATCCGGTCTGGACGATGGCGGAGCGCGGCGGCCAGAAGTTCGCTGGGCGTGATGGCAACCTGGCCGGGGATCTCCTCTACAGCCTCCCAACGGACAGCGTTGGGATGAGATACCTTTAGCTCGGCAGGTTGCTCGATGATGAGCAACCGTTCGTATTCCGGGATGTGGTCGAGGAAAGCCTTCATCAGAGTTGTCTTGCCTGATCCGGTTCCGCCGCTGATAATCCCGTTTTTTCTGTCCCCGATCAGGCGCACGACAGTATCCCGAACATGCGAGGGAATACTGCCCGATGCAATCAGCTCATCGGAGCTATACCAGCGGTTGAATTTGCGGATGGTAAGGGTTGGCCCGTTGATCGAAGATGGAGGGCCGACAACCGCAACACGTGAGCCGTCCGGCAAGCGTGTATTCAGGATGGGATTCTGTGTCGTGAGGTCTTGCCCGAGGATACGAGCGACACGCTCTATCGCCGCTTGTAGCCGGTCGTTCGTGTATGGGGCGGAGAGCGGGATATGCTGCACAACCCCACCACAATCTGCGTAGACGCCCGTAGTGCCATTAATCATCAGGTCTGAGATGGACGGGTCTAGCAGAAGCTCGCGCAACTCCGGCGGAAAGAACGGAAGTATCAGCTCGTAACTCACCGGGAAACTCCCGGCTGTGGCGGCGGCGCAATCACAGGATTTGCCTCGGCTGTTCCGGCAACAATCGGAGTAACGGAGACACGGTTTTCGTGGAATTCGGTGATGGTCAGTCCAAGCGGATTGATGAACTCATATTGCGGGTAAATCTTGGCTTGGTCGCTGACCTGCTTGGGATTCAGGTAGTAGGTGAGACTGAGCATCCAATGCTCTATGCGCGGCTCCCGCGAGTGGCTTGGGGAGTAGAGCTTGTCGATGGCGACAAGGGCAGTGCCACGGGCGATTGTGGCACCTTGTACAGTCTCCTGGGACATCGACGTGATAGTGACATTCTTCACGTCCACATCGCTCTGCTCGATCTGGCCCGCGATCACCTGCGAAACAAGATGGTTCTGGTTATCTTCAAGCATCAACTGCGAGGCCAGCGTTTGCGCCATGAAGTAGTAGTTGAGCGAGTATTTCTTCCCGATGGTGTCGCGGTTGATGGTGTAGCGAAAGTTGGCCCACTCCATGAGGTATGTCCGTACCTCGCCTTCACGCGGGCTATAGTTCAAATCGCTGTATTGGATTGCCTGGGCGCGGCCCATTTCGTCAATGCGGATATAGCGATTGGCGATGGGACGGCGGGCCAATGAGAGATTCAGCCACATGGAACCGAGCAGTAGAACCGTTCCACAGCTTAGGGCCAGTCGATATGCTTTTCGTTCGGCATAGTGAGAGGCATAGACCTCATTGCCGATGTGGTCAGTGAGGAGCGACTGCTCCGGTGTCAAGGATGCTTCAATGGGTCCTGTGTGGGTGGACATGGGGAGATTGACTCCTTTCGCTTATGGCTTGGAACACGACGAAAACGTAAATCATGCCCGCGATTATGGCCCCTAGTAGGACCACAACAAACACAGCTCTGAAGGGCTTTCCCATTCCAAGGCGATGCAGGGCTTTTACACGCAATAGGTACTCAAACATAGGCTCACGCTCCTCCCATCATGGCAACGGTTGAGGCAGCAGTTGTAGCGAGCTTTGTCATGCTCTCCGCCATACCAGCCGCTCCACCGAATATCGCCTGCGTCATGCTCGGGATGTAGAGCATGTTGACGATGAAGGCGATGAACACCATGATGCACGGAATGAGATTGGCAAGCCACATCTCCATTGAGTAATTTCCGTTGAAGGTCTGTTGGATAAATGCGTTCATAAAACCCGACCAGACGAAGATGAACGCGGCAGCTACCGCGCGAATCATAGCGAAGCCGATAAGCACGTCGAGGAAGTGAAAGAACTTTGCTCGAAACGTCTTGGTCATCAGCAAAGGCACGAAGATGGGACCGAATAGAGCGGTCACGCCATAGAGGATGAAGGCGCTGCAATTGATGACGAAGAGAATGGCCGATGCGATACCCAAGAGACCCTGCACCACGAAATAGCAAAGGATCTGAACGGGGGCCATGAGAGACGGCATTGCGGTATTGTCGCCAGCGGTCTTGAAAAGTTGGAGAAGACTGTCGAGCGAGTTCTGATCGAACGCCGCGACCATCGCCTGTGCGATGTAAGAAAAGAAGTGGTTGACACCAAAGCTCGCGCCGGGGAATGGGTTCACCCAATAGCTTTCAAGCAGGCAGCAGAGAATGAGCCGGAGCAGGAAGTTGACTAGATCGCCTGCATGAACAGGTTGAGCATGGAAGCGGAGAGTCATGCTGGTGGTATTCCAGTTGATGACCATGCTGATGAGGGTGAAGAGTGCGATGCAGCTAAGTTCTGTAAGTCCAAGCTGCGTCAAAGCGCCACCGTTCTGCGTGGTGAGATTGGTCAGATTGTTTGTGAACTGATACAGCCAATCGACGCCGGAACTTGCGCTCGGTAATGCTTGTGCCAACAATGCCAGGGAAACCATATCGCACACTCTCTCAGGTGAGGTTTAGGGGATGTACTTCTGCCACGTCTTGCCTTCGTGGGCAGCGGCGGAGTTGTGCTTCGTCTTGTTTGCCTCTACACGCTGTCGGAATGCCTCGTCACGCTGGCGCTGATCTTCGGCCTCCTTCTGCTGTTGCTGAAGGATGGCCGCTGCTTTGGCGGCGGCAGCGGCGGCTTTCGCCGCCTCGTGCCGCTGGTAAGTAAGCGCACCACCAATCGCGGTGAGAGCCGCGAGGATGGCGAGCAGGATTTTCGTATTGATTGCTTTCAGCATCGTGTCTCCAACTAGGGAAGGTAGGTCTGCCAGGTGCTCGATTCGTTGGCGGCGCTGGTATCGTTGGCGGAACGCTGTTGCTGCACGAAGACTGCTGTATTGAGGTCTTCGACATGGGCGTTACGTCGCTCCATGTTGGCGACCGTCATCTGCGAAGCAAGGCAGGCATGAAGCGTGCCCTGGGACTGCATCTCACTCAATCTCTGCGCCTCGGAAGCGTTGAGGAGATTGAGTTGTTGTACTTCGCTGTTAGTGCTGTCGCCGCCATCGAATTGCTGCGAAAGAAGCGAGGTATTGGCCGTGGCATTCTCGCTGCGAGCCGCACGGTACTGGCCCACAGCGGTAAGGCAGTCGGGAGAGACAGAATCGGCGGTCTCGATCATGGCGAGTTGTGACGTGCGGGAGCTGCCAAGGGACTGGCTGGCCAGATAAGACGGAGCACTGCCGTTCATAGTGACGGTAGCGGCCTTCCACGCTGTGCTTGATGCGCCGGGTGAGTTGCTATTGAGCGCGATGCTCATGCCCGCTGTCTCACCGAACATATTGGCGACGTTCACGTTTTCAAGAGCGTGAAGCGTCGTCTGCCACTGCTGCTTTGCCGAGAAATGCGTGATGTTGCTCTTCAGCATGATGTACTGGCTCTCCAGCGTGGTGAGCTGGGAGACAAGGCTGGCATAGCTGGTGGGGTCGAAGACGATATCTCCGATGCCGAAGAGAGCGAAGCTCGGCGTCGCGGTGAGAAGCACCGCCGCGCCTGCGCTGATAAGCCATTTACGCCGGTTGGTCAGTTTGACTTTCATAAAGCCTCCTGCGGTCTGCGGTTGAACTACATGCACTGCGGGCAGGTTGGGTCCAACCTGTCCAGGGGAAACGTGTGGATGTGTGTTGCGTTTGTAATGGCCTCGGTGGACTGGAGGTAAATCCACGCGAGCGCGTTCCGTCCGGTATCTGTCCCGACAAGGAGGAGAGCTAGCAGAACAGCGGCGATAATTCCAGACACCTGACAGAAACGATGGGATGTAGCGGTCTGCATGGCGGTCAATCCTCCTCTGCAAGCTGCCGCGCTACCTGCGGGATGACGGCAACCCACTCCGCGCCGCTGCGTTCGATGGCCTCGGCAATCGTGTACTGGATCTCTTCAAGCCAATCGGCACGGTTGAGGACAAGAGACACGGCGAGCTTTTCGCCAGTGGACTGCAGGGCCCACGCATCATGTCCTCCACGTTTGGCATCACGCGACTTGCGAAGGAGATGTTTGTAACGGTCGTTCATCGCAATGCTCCTTTCCTACATCGTTGGATCGACGCGATGCTCCGCGTAGGCCGGAATCAAGAGGTCCGTGCCGATGTATACGCGGGCGCGGGAGCCTTCCTTGAGCGTGATGATGGGAAGCCGATTCAGGAAGTGATTCAAGACCTGCTCTCCTTCGGTAGCGGACTGCTCAGAGATGCCATTGCGAATCTGAGTGGAAGGTTCAAGAACACTGCCGTTGTTGCCGATTTGAGCGAGACCACCCAGGCCGCCGATGGCGGCTGCGGCGGCGAAGGCCTGCAGGTAGCCGTGGTCCACCTTCGTCGCCAACCCGGTCGTGCCGATCTGGTCAAGGCCGATGTACTTCGCAAACTCCAGAGAAAACCCATCGGGACAGATGGCACGATGGAAGGTTACGAACATCTTGCGCTGCTGGGCGTTGCCCACGCTCTGCACGTCACCAAGCAGGCGTGTCCCTTGAGGCAAAAGAAGCTGCTGATGGTCATGGGAGTACAGATCGGTCGTCAGCGACACCATGATGGGGCCGCTGAACCCGCCGTCAATGTGATTGGTGACGACACCCTCAAGCACGGTGCCCTCGAAGATGCGATACAAACGGCCATCATAGGTATCAAAGTTGTATGCGGCCATCGCATTGCCTTTGCTGTCAGTCTTGGCCTCTACGTTGGTGGGTTTTCCGGTCGGTGCCGCGCCGCCGGCCGCGGGAGCAGCCGTCACTTGCGCGGCCTCCGTTGTCCCTACTCCGGGAGCGGCGGAAGTCGTGCGCTCGAAGTCAATCGCTACGGTATCGCTGTTGATGGCGTCCTGCTGCTGCTTCTCCTTGGCAAGCTGCTTCTGCTTGGCCTCGGCCTGCGCCTGCGACATCTCGGACGTGTGCTTGGGAGCATTCGGATTGTCGCCGTAGATCGCCGACCGCTGCGCGGCAGTCATCGGCGGTGCGCCCGCGGCCTCCGGGCCGGGCGCGCCTTCGGTCTGCTGGAGCTGCTGGAGCGCGGCGTTAAGTTCCTGTTGATGCTGCCGCGCCTCGGCGTCACGCTGCGCCTGCAACTGCTGTTGCGACTCAAAGCTATTGACCTGCTGGGCGTTCGGCGCTGCCGGGCGCATCGGCAAGCCGCTGGCCGGAGCATTCTTCTTGCTGCCGCTCAATAGGCTGGAGAGATTGGCGATGCCGATAAGCCCGATGATGACGACCAGGGCGATTACGACCGGCATACTCTTCCGCACTGGAGGCTTCGCCTCCGGCTGCTCGGGCACGGTTGCAGGGATGTTCTGATTCGGTTCCGGCATGGCTACCTCACTTCCTCGGTGCGGTGAAAATCAACCTTCTGCTTGCCGATGGCGAGGTAGCCGTTCTCCAACTGCTTTGGAACGGTGTAGAGGCCATTCGAGAAATCGAAGTTGATGAGCGAGGGCTTTTTGTCCTTCACCTCGTAGAGAGCAGGCGTCTCCTGAAACACCCCACGCAGATAGGTGAACTTGTCATCGCGCCAGATTGCCTGCAAGCCAAGCTCTTTGCCCTTCGATTTGTCCCAGGTGAAATCAAAGTGAAGCGAGCCGGGATACTGGCTGCGATACGCCTCTTCCTGCGTTTTTTCAGCCTTCAACATTGCGGCCTGTGCTGCTTGCGCGGCGGCTGCTTCCTGCTTTGCCTTGTCCAGCTCGGCAGCGGGAACGAAGACAGGCATCTCAACCAATCTGTCCTTAGCAGCCTTGTCGCCGGGAGCGATGAAGACTTTTGAGTCGAAGTGGGGATCTTCGTCAGCGGAGACCTCGCGCAATTGCAAGGTGTATTCGTTGCCATGATCGGAGACGATGTGAACGTCCGTCATACTACCCGCAACTTTCGGCTTGATGCTGATGAAACGGCTGGCGACATGGCCGCCATCGAAGACCCAATCCACGGTGTCACCGGCAAAGACGTTCACAACCTTCTCCTGATCGGGAAGCAGGATCAGCGTCGATTGCAAGAGGCCAGCGCGAACCACAGGAGGCGTGTCCGCCTCGGACACGGTGATGGTGCGGGGCGCGTTCGGCTGAAAGTGCTTCTGCTCGGGTGTCGTTGGGCCGGACGCAGAGGCAATGCTTGTGGTCAACGCAAGGCCAACGGTGATGAAGATCAAGACAGGTGGTTTCATTGCTCTGATCCTTTCGGTTAGGCGGACTCGCCCTGGGCAAAGCGGCTGATGCCCTCGGTGAGTCCGTACTTGGCGATGAGTTTCGACCGACGTACCCGGTCCTTGGGTTTGGTGGAGAAGGTTGCATAGCTGCGGTTATCGAGATTCAGCGTGACGACTTTGGTGAGGCCATCGCGCCGCATGTACAAGCCTTCGCGGTCCTGCAAGCTCTCGAAGAGAGCGATCTGCTGTTCTGTCATCTTGAACAGTTCGGCGTACCGCTTCCGATTGAACGTCGCGTCTTTCAAGAACAGGAATGACGTGCAGGAGTTCACGATGCTGTCGGCGTTCGCCCCTAGGTCGTCAGCCGATTGCCCAATCATCGTCACGCCGCCAAGATTCTTGCGAACCGTCTTGATCGAAGCGAGCGCCCCGTCCAACAACTGCTTGTTCTTCATCGAAGAGAAGATTTCTTCGATGAGGATGTGCTTGGGCACGCCAAGATTGGCGGGGTTGTAGAGAACATCGTTGATGCGCCTAAGCAGCCACACCATCAGAGGCTCGATCAGGTCGGCATACTGCTCGTTGTTGACTCCCTGGAAGTCGAAGCATTGCAGGCGGGAGAGCGAGAGGCTGTCTTCTACGTTGTCGAAAACAGCGTTATAAATGCCTTTGCCAACCCACTTCGACATATAGCGGTCAAGCTTCTTGGGCAGGAAGAGGTTCGAGAGACGACGGTTCTCCACGTCTAGCAGGTACATATCCTGCACGGCCTTATGAATTACGTCATCGTCTTCGGGCTCCAGCTCCGCGCCGCCATTGGTGAGCAGGAGTTTTACGAAGGAATACAGGAACTTGATGTTGCTTTCGGTCGGCTCCAGAGCGAAGGGATTGACGCGCGGGCCATCTTTCCCCACGCGGTCAACACGCCCGCCGTATAATTCGACAACGCTCTCGTAGCTGCCTCCAATGTCGAAAATGTAGGTAAATCCGCCGTATTTCTGCTCGAGAGCGATGATCTGGTTCCCATGAACCGACTTTCCGGTCCCTGTCGGACCGATGATGAGCATGACCCTCACGCCATCCACATACACGTCCTGAAAGAACGGCGTCCGGGTGCGAGTCTCGAAGACATTCAGGTACTCCGAGTCCAAATCCTCCGAATGCGGGTGCCCGATGTGCGGAGCGAAGATAGAAGAGAGCCGCGCATGATGATCCTCCGCAAGCCACAGCGGAAAGACGTTGAACTTGTGATTGCCAGGGAACATCGCATAGAACGCGGAGAGATTGCCAAGCGTCTCTTCCATCACTTGTGCGCGGGCTTCGACGAAGATCCGATGCACAGCAGGAATGGTGTCGCGTAGTTGCTCCGCGCTGCGAGCGGCGAGCAGCAGGCGGAGGGAGTATTCGCCCTGCGCCTTCTTATCCAACTCGCGGATGACCTGGCTCAAGTCATCGACATTGCTATTGGCGGCCTTCGCGCCCGCGCCGGTTTCAAGCGATGCAGTGTCGCGTCCGCTCATCACACGAGTCAGTACACCGACCTTGAAGAACGAGATGAACTTCTCCTGGGCGTCGATCTCGCTGCGGGCCGCAGTGGTGGACTTCACACGCCATGTCGAGCACAGCACGCTATCGCAATCGAGGGTGAGGAGGCTGGAGAACTGGCACGGCCTCGATGCCTCGGGCGTCGTCTTCAGAGAGAACATCTGCACATGGCGTTTGCCAACTTGCAAATAATCGCTATGCCACGCAACCGGGTTCTTCACGATCTGGCGGTCTACGCCGGTATCGCTGCGGAGCTGGTCATGGCTCGCCCAATCTTCAAGGTTGAACAGATAGCTAAAGAACTGGAAGGCTTTGCCTTTATCGAGCAGCCGCAACCCAAGCGTGCTGCCGAGATGGCTTTCAAGGATGGTGGCCGTCTTCTGAAGTTCGGCCAACATGCGTGATGTGTCGGCGGTGTTCTCCTGCGGCTCGCGCTCAAACGCTTTCGCCTTGGACGGCTCCAGCGTGAGGCACCAATGGAGATCGATACGACGGAAGGCAGCCGTCTCCTCAAGAAAGGTGAGGCGGTCGTCTACGAATACCTGGGTGACGGAATTACCGTATTTCGACTGACGGGGCAGCTCAAAGCCCGACATAACGCGGGCGTACTGGTACAGGCAGGAGCCTTCAGGCAGTCCACGCAGCGCGCCCTCAATCGTCCGCATCCGCGCATCAAGCTCCTGGTCGGTCAACCCTTCTTCGTCCATGCCGGTAAGGGAGAACAGGCATCCGTACCCGCCGCCTTTGAGCGCAAAGACATTCGGGCCGACGAAGCGCGAGATTGGCACAATCGAGCACGCGGCTCCAGCTTTGGCGAACCACGGCGTATGTTTGATTTGCTCAGTGTTTGCGCGGGTCATAGTAAGACCTTTGGCCCAAGCTCAGGCCCCAGAGTTGGAACATCTTTGGGTGTTTACGAACGATGAGCCATGCACTGATAGCAAGTGTCGGAAAGGCCACCATCGCCAGCAGGCGAAACCCAACGAGGAAAACCGTTACGCAGACGAATACGATCGCCATCCATGCTGTAAGATCGAGGCCAAGCTTGGCTCTCGGTCGATTCAGCGCTTGATTGATTGGTAACGGCTCTCCCCGCTTGGTCATAGCAGATGCACCTCCTACATCTGCTGCCCGGTTAAGCTGCCTATCCATCCGGCTCCCCAACCGAGAACTCCGGCACCGAAAAGAGCGCCGAAGAGTCCAGGAATCGCATCCTGAAACCTTCCCGACATCATGCGGATTCCGGCGAAGATTAGGCCGCCGAAGCAAATCACAGCACCCGCATAAATGCAGAAGGTTTTGAATGTGCCCATTAACGTTTGTGCCCCGGAGAAGTCCATCGTTCCCTGGGCGTGAGCGACACCGCTTCCGACTCCCGCGAACAGGAGCGCAGTGAGCGTCGGTGCCATCACATGAAGGGCGTGGCGGAGGGTTTGCTTTGAGAGGGGGTTTACCCGCCGTTTGGCGGGGAGATTGGACGACCGATTGAGAGGCTTTCCCAACCGGATTGCGCGGCGGATTCTGAGCATCTTTGCACCTCCGCTGACTCTTGTGTCAGCTAGGCGCAAAGCTAAGAGCGGCGCGTCGAAACGTCCAATGACATTTCGAGCATTCGTCATGCCTTACGGGCATGACGACGTCAGGTTGAGGCGGGCTCTACGGCTCGTAATCGCGGATGATCTTCGGCGTCCCAACGCCGCCCTCGAACAACGTTCCTTTGAACGTTGGCTGATAGGAGACAGAGCTGGAGAACGATGTTCCATCTGTGAACTCAATCAGCGTTTCGCAGCCATCGGTGTCGTCCTCATATAGCTTGAGGGCTTTGATCGTCTTGCCCGCCACTTCAGGGCATTCCACATAATCTCTCGTCACACTCGATCTCCTGAAAGGATTCGATGCAATCTAGCCTGTCCCCTATTAGGGGATTCGTCAAGGGTTTCCCACACTTGAAAGGTGAAGAAACAGAAAAAACCTGAGACCCGCGTGTCCCGCAAGGGCAGGACGGCGCAGCATCAGGCTTTGTATGACAGATTTATCGAAAAGCTGATTTTGGCCCGTGAGGAAGCAAGGCTGACGCAGCGGGACGTAGCCGCCCGCATGGGCAGGCCGCACTCCTTCCTCTCGAAATGCGAAACCGGTGAGCGCAGCGTCGAAGTGTTTGAACTGATCCAGCTCGCTCAAATCTATGACAAGCCTCCGCAACACTTTCTAATTCCCGATTAGCCGATTGTCGCGGAAGTCCCGAAGAAAGCAAGTTCAATTCAATCCGTGCATGTATTCACGGAGGAGGGATGTCGTCTGTGTCAGCCCTTGAGCTTCCAGCATGGCTAGGTATTCATCCACATTCTTGGGGGGATTCTTCAGGCTGTTGCGGTGGTTTTCGGCGGCCTCAATAACCAGACCTGGAGCGAGGTCGAACAGATTCAAAATGAACTCATCGGGGTGCTGCGCCTCAATACCAAAATCCCGAAGAGCCTCCCGGGGAAAATCCTTCAGATTGCATGTGACGATCACACTGGCACCACAGCGGATTGCTGCTGCCAGGACGTGTCGGTCATTCTCATCGGGTAGAGTAAGGCCGGGAATCAGGTGTTCATACCCTGTCACGAGTGCATCGGGAGCGGCTTTGTCCATGAGTTCCCGAGTACGTTCCAACTTATCGCGCGTGAGATCGGGACGGCTCTTCAAGAGATTGGTGATCCACTCGTCATGTACATGGGCGGACCATTGCGCGCGGAAGACTCCTGTCAGCGCAAGGTGCATCAGAAAGTTCCGCAGCTCAGCGGGATAAAGAACATTCGCGTCGTAGAAGACAATGAACGCTGCCACGATCAGATCCCAATCTCCTGGTCATACGCTGCCAGTTCGGCGAGAGCGGCCCGGCGTTCCGCATCGGCCTGGCGCTTGTACGTCATCAGTGCGTCGAAACGAACCCGGCGATGGGTACCCACCTTTCGGTATTCCATCTTGCCCTCGTCTAGCAGTTGAATCAGGGAGGGGCGCGAGATGTTGAGCATGTCCGCCGCTTCCTGTGTCGTCAGCTCTGCATGGACCGGAATCAAGGTCACGGCATTTCCCCGCGCCATCTCTTCCAGAATCCGAACCAGCATTCGGACCGCAGGGGCCGGAAGCTCCAATGTCTCCTCTTTGACAGCATCCACAACACGGACCCGGAGGGGGGCTGTCGATCGCATACGCGGAGCCAACAGGCGGCTCGTCTCACGCGCAAGCGTTGCATCTGTTTCTGTGGGCAGGGTCGGCATAAGAAGTGTCTGGGACATCACATCACCTCAACATCATTGTCCCATGTATTCGAAGCATTCGCAATCAATCGAATCAATCGAAATCGTTGCGGAGTCGATGATCGCACCCGAAATCCAACGACCCGTGGGCACAAAACCCAACTTCCAAAACGCGCTCCCAATAAGCTCCCGCCAGGCTGTCTGGAGGGTACTTTTCCGTACTTCCGTGTGGCTATCCGTACCAAAGAAATCAGTTAGATACGCGAGTGCACGGCCACTCATAACCCAAAGGTCGTAGGTTCAAATCCTACCCCCGCAACCAACCGAATTTGCCGTGACATTGTTCATCGCTTTTCGCGTATCTTGCCTGATTCCTGGCACCTCCCCTGCTTTTATTTCGCTATATAGTGTCCTTGTTCGCTGAAATCTGCGAAAGATGCTTGTGTTGCTCCTTTCTGGCCGGAGCTACGCCGCGGTGTGTTATAAAAACTCTTTCGATTGTGTAAGGAGTTTGGGAATTCAATCAAGAGCGCAACAGGGCTGCGAATTGGGAGCGATTTTGGATAGCGTCCTGCTTAATAGCGGGTCTAAGAATGCATATCCATTAACATTTGGTAACCGTCGTTCATCTCATTTGAAGACTATTGATGGTTTTCTGCACCGAGCCACAATTTTTCGACCTAATCCCGCGAGCTAGAATTCGTCGGTGTTGGCAAAATGCATTTAAATGAGCTCTGTAAGGGGGATCGTAGTGTCCACAACTAACGTTTCCTCCCATAATGGATCCCATAGCATTAGGCATCGGTTTTATTTTAGTGACACGAAAGTTTTCGCTATTTGACCGCAGGTAACCACCTGTAGAATAAGGACTAATAGCCAGTAATCTTCGAGACATTCTCAGCTAAACCGTGTCATCGAAGAGGGGTGGACTAGACGGAGCCCAACTGGTTTACAATTGCCCACCGTCTAAGGGGTTCTATGCTTCAACGCAGTGCATTGCTTAAGAACACAGCCTATCGAAATGTGCGTGGACTCGCCCTCGAGGCGGAAGTTCATTCGAATGAATCATTTGAATATGATCATGTAGTTCCGTTAGACCTTATTCGTTCTGCGAATGCCAAGACTTCCTCTTTTACATACAGAGTCGTGAAGCGCTCTGTTGACCTGTTTAGCTGTCTGCTACTTGTTCCGGTAGTCATGCCTGTGTTCCTGGCTGTAGCCCTTTTAGTTCGACTGAGCTCACCCGGCCCGATTTTTTATCGTGAGACTAGGCGTGGCAAGAATGGGCGCGAGTTTACGATTTTTAAGTTCCGTTCGATGTACACGAAAGAACATCTCGATGAAGTGCTTTCTTATAACGAATGCGAGATGACGCAAATGAAGCGCCGACAGGAACAGAAGCACACTGGGGACGATCCACGTGTCACCCGTGTAGGACGGTATCTTCGTAAGCTTAGTCTTGATGAATTGCCTCAACTGATCAATGTGCTGCGGGGAGAGATGTCGTTGGTGGGCCCTCGCCCCGTGGTCTGGGCTGAACTTGAGCGCTATGGCGTCAACGTCCATTTCTACAAGCTGCTGGTTCCTGGAATTACCGGCCTCTGGCAGGTTTCGGGGCGAAATGACGTGAGTTATGAGCAGCGAGTGCAGTTGGATGTGCAGTATTGCAGCGAGTGGAGCGCATGGTTGGATTTGAGAATCGTTCTCCGTACGATCCCGGCTGTTCTCAAAGGTAAGGGCGCTTACTAAGCCTGGAAAGATCTAAAACATCCACAAAATAGAATGAGCTCCCCGGCCGGGGAGCTCATTCTATTTTGTGGATCTCATCAAACTTCCAGGATCGATACCTCTTTCACCTTTGCTGGTCCTGAAGGTGAGCGCTGGATGAGCAGTGTCTTCAACTCCCAAGGTGCAAGGTTCATGGTGTGGTCGAGATTTAGGAGAGTGCTTTTCAGGGATGTCTTTGTCGCTATCCCGGAGCGTTCCTGTACGCGGACGACGTAGCCGTCCTTGACGTTCTCCGCTGGTTTGAGCGCAAGCACCCATACTGAGCTGGGGGAGACCTCAAAGAATGACTGCTCCCATTCCATGTGGCCCGCGTGGGCAGAAGTCATCACATGCTCAGCCGGGGTTTGGAGTTCCTCTGCAAGACGATCCAGCGCCAACTGAGAATGTCTTCCTTTCTTCGCTACTAGCCAGAAGCGGCGTTCCTGACGACCCTGATCCTGCCATGCATTCGCATCGAAGTAGGTGGTCTTATCAGGCCTGTGACGAGCGAACGGGGCTGAACGAATAAGTACTGTACGGAAGAGCCCGTCGAGGCAATCGTAGCTATAGGTTTGCTCGTTGATGAGAGCAAGCGTGTAGTCGTTGGAACCAATTTTGCCTTGCACTGCCGCCCAGTCCTGATAGGGCTCTTCTTCACCATTGACGGCACGCTCAATGATTGCTCCGGGGACCTTCGTGAAAATGCGAGGCTGAACCAGTGCAGTGGGGATTTCAAGTTTCAGCATCTGCTCATGCTGATTCCAATTGATGACGAAGCGAAGTTCTACCGCATCGATACCAGCGTATTGAACGAGATCAAGAATGATCTCTGATTCCATCCATGTGGCGCGGTGGCGAGTGATTTTAGTGACCGGTCCTTCTTCCACCACGCCAGCAGAAGCCAAGGTGGGGCGTCCTATTTCCTGACGGAATTCGTTTACGCCGTGTGCCCAGGTATCTGCTGTATCAGACACAACGACGAGCCCTATGCTCCTGGCTAAAAGTTCAGTTCCATCTTCGGCCTTTGCAGAAGATATGCCGAATCCGGTCTTAGAAATAGTGATGGCATTTGAGAACGCTTCACCATCCGGTGCGGGGCCGTGCGCGAGTTCGAATAACTTGTACCCGCAGGCTGGCAAGTCCACCCAGGCTGTAAGTCGAAGGTGTTGCTGTGTCATGCTCTCGGAAGCTAGCCACTGGATCGGATACCTCTTTTGATCTTTGTCAGTCAGGTGAGTAATAAATTCCAAGTTATCTGGGCGTCGTCCTGTGTAGTACTCGACTAGTGTTTTGCGCGGCCAAGGTAGAGGATTCCATAGGAATACTGCACCCTGGACTACCTTGGTGGTGTCTACCTGACGGGCCATTGTCTGCAGTGCTTGCACCTTAGTTGTTTGAGCAACTTCACATGCAAAGCCGAGGCTGTCACGCACATCCTGATAGTCCGTGTAAAGTGCTGTTCCTGCGGCCATGTCGTGGAACTGACAGAACAGAATCTTCCACCAGGAGTCGACAAATTCCTTGTGAGGGTATTGATGCGTTGTCGTGAGGCTTGAGAACAGAGAGATGGACTCGGCTTCCACCATAGAACGTTCTGCACGGCGATTAAGCGCCTTGCCTTCTCCGTATGCGGAATAGCAGCCACGCGAATGATGCTGCAATTCGTGGCGCACTACAGGAAGGGAACTGAATGCAGGTGATTTTTTTACTGCATCGAAGAACTCATGTAGCGTGCTCCAGCGCAATTCCGGGAGATTCGGATCGCCTTTCATCTTCAGGACTTCACGAATCTGTGCGGCAGTTACTGCGCCTCCATGATCACCGACGCCGAGAAAGAATGCCGCATCATTCATACCGGGTGCAAAGTCGTGTTCTGCTGCAGGCGCAATCCCTGAAGGTTTGCCTTCGTAATCCTTATAAATTCTAAGTGCGAGTACACGCGAACCATCGGGTCCTTCCCACCAAAACAATAGTGGAAGATCCATCTCATGCTCCTGTGGCCGCATGAAGACGTAATACTCGTAGCCAGCATTCTTCAGGATGGTTGGAAGTCCTGCAGCGTGTCCGAAGGAGTCAGGGTTGAATCCGATTTTGACATCGACTCCGAGCTCGTTCTTGCAGAATTCTTTTCCGTAGAGGCAGTGGCGAGCAAAGCTTTCCGTCGCGGGGATGTTGCAATCGGGTTCAACAGGCCACGCACCCACTACTTCCCAGCGGCCTTCACGGATGCGCTGCTTGATCTCTTCAAACATTCCTGGATCAGCATTCTGAACCCAGCGGTAATGCATTGAAGAAGAGTGGGTGTAACAGAATCCCGGTGTGTCTTTGATGCGATTCAGCGCACTGCGGAATGTGTTCAACGCTTCGTCAGAGCCATCGCGCCAGGGCCATAGCCATGCGGCATCAATGTGCGAATGCCCCATAATGTGCATTACGCGTTTGCTGTTTGTACTGTTGCTGTGCACGACCTGGGCAAAGGAATTGGAAACTGCCACTGTGCTGAGTGCTGCTGTCCCCTGAATTAAAAAATCTCTTCTGGACAGGCCGCTTTCATTTGTTTTCATTAAGACCTTCCTCTTGCATTGATTGCGGTATGCACGACACACGAGAGTCCCTGCGCGTGAAGATGTCGATAGGAAACACACGTCTTCCATGTCGAGCCATCGGCGCGATTTACACTTCGCTGTCGTCGGATACTTTTCTGGCAATCCTGCCAGAATCACACATGCTCTTATCTTTTTTGGGCTCAACACCTGTCAAGACAGCTCCGGACAAAGCTGCTATGACAACTTAAAGCCAAGACACCTTTGGTGAAGTGAGAAGTGCCGTTAGCCTGCGCGATAGAATTCGCGGGACAGCGTTTCTATTTATTCACCGCACCTGCGTTAGTGGGCGCGCGACTCCGTTACATCTTTATCGCTTCTCAAGGGAGTGTTTTGTGTTTACTGAAAAGTTTAGTAAGTCGACTTATTATCGCCTGTGTGTAAATTCGCTTGCGATGGCTGCTGTTCTGTGCGGATGCCTTATTTCATGCGGCATTGCTCATGCGCAATATACTCCGGAGACGAAGCAGTTTGATAATCCTGGGCCGCAACAGATAGCTACTGCGGTGCAGGCCTTATCGAAGCAGTCGCAAGATAACATCGACAAACTTTCTAAGTTAGATGAACTTCCTGCGCCAAGCTGGAAATATCACGTTGGATATGTGGCCGGTGCTCAAGAACCTTCGTTTGATGATTCTTCCTGGCCTGCGGCAAGTGCTTCCGGCTCTGTACACACGCAAGAGATTCTTTGGGTGCGTGGGACGGTAACGGTTCCGCAGACGCTCAACGGATACGACCTTACGGGAACGAAGTTATGGATTCAGGGGTGGCGTCCTGAAGAATACGCGCTTACGCTTTTTATTAATGGGGAGCCTGCTGGCGAAGGCGAAGGCCTGATGCCGCAGGTTCTTGCCAAGAACATCAAGCCGGGCGACAAGATCTTCGTTGCGATGGAGCTTCGAGTTTCAGGGCGTCCTAAGAGAGTGCCGCTCACGCGCATTCGCATTGATTTTCTTCCATCACGGCCCAGCCCGCGCGATTTGTATAACGAGATCATTGCTTCAACGCTTCTCGTTCCACAATTTGCAAAGAACGACCCTTCGAAAACGGCTGCTCTGGATAAGGCTGTGAAGGACATTGACTTCAAGTCTCTGGATGCTGGAGATCAGAAGGCATTTGATGTTTCACTGCGCAAGTCACAACAGGATTTGGAAGTGCTGAATCCAGTTGTGAAGCAGGCGACCTATCACATCACCGGTAACTCCCACATTGATGCGGCATGGCTGTGGCCGTGGTCTGAGACTGTGGATGTTGTGCGTCGTACGTTTGGCTCCGCGCTCCACCTGATGAATGAATATCCTTCTTACACGTATACGCAATCAGCGGCTCAATATAACGAATGGATGGCTGATAAGTATCCCGAGATTAACAGTCAGATTAAGAAGCGTATCCAGGAAGGGCGCTGGGAATTAGTTGGCGGCATGTGGGTGGAGCCGGACCTGAATATGCCGGATGGCGAATCGCAGGTTCGTCAGCTGCTGATTGGTCAGCGTTCGTTCAAGGAACTCTACGGAACGACGGCAAGCATTGGCTGGAATCCAGATACGTTTGGTTACAACTGGCAGCTTCCTCAGATTTACAAGAAGTCCGGCATTCATTACTTCGTGACGCAGAAGATGGTATTCAATGAAGCGAATCCACTTCCATTCAAGTTGTTCTGGTGGGAATCGCCTGATGGCAGCAAGGTTCTTACTTACTTTCCGCACGGTTATGCGAATAACAAAATGACTCCTCTCCGCATGACCAATGATTTTGTGCAAGAGCGCACGCTTGCTCCTGGTTTGACGGAGATGATGGATCTGTACGGTGTGGGCGATCACGGTGGTGGCGCGACACGCATGGTTCTGGATGAGGCAACGCATTGGGCACAGCCAGATAAGATTGCTCCCAAAATTGAGTGGGGCTTTGCGAAGACTTACTTCAGCGATGTTGAGAATAAAATTTCCCCTGCCTCGCCAACGTGGAACTATCAGGCCATGGGGAAGGGAGTTGCTGCACTACCCCAGCCGGAAGCAGGAAAGATCAGCATCCCCACGTGGAATGACGAGCTTTACTTCGAGCATCATCGCGGCACGCTCACCACACAGGCTACGCACAAACGCAATATGCGTGAGAGCGAAGAGTGGGTTCTGAATGCAGAGAAATATTCTTCGGTCGCATGGCTCGATGGAAGCAAATATCCTTCCGCGGAGTTGAATGAAGCATGGAAGAAGGTGCTCTTTAACCAGTTCCATGATCTTGCTGCAGGTTCGGGAATAGGTGTTCTCTATAAGGAATCGCAGAAGGATTACGACCAGGTTCGCTGGGCAACGAACGAGGCTTCCTCGAAAGCACTCAACACGATTCAAGGACACATCAACACCAGGCTGGCAGGGCAGGTTCCTGTTGTTGTTTTCAATCCACTGGGATGGAATCGTTCGGGTGTTGTGCCGGTTGACGTAGAGATGCCAACGTCAGAAGGCGATGGTGTTACGGTGCTGGATCGTGCTGGTCGTGTTGTGCCCTCACAGATCGTATCGCGCAATAAGACGACCAACACGTACAGCCTGTTGATTCAGGCGAAGGATATCCCGTCGCTTGGCTACGAGGTGCTTCATGTTGTTCCTGGCCATCGCACGTTCGTGACCGATCTCAAGGCAAATGGAACCGTGCTTGAGAACGCGAACCTCAAGGTGTCGGTGGATCAGAGCACAGGTTGCATCACGAGTCTCTATAACAAGAAGGACAACTTTGAGGCGTTGGCTTCGGGTGCGTGCGGCAACGAATTGCAGGCGTTCAAAGACACGCCTGTGGATGATGATGCCTGGAACATTGATCCCAGCACGTTGGACCATGTCATTCCACTTACCAAGGCTGATTCGGTAAAGCTGGTGGAGAATACGCCATTCCGTGCGGTAGTTCGTGTGGAGAGAACATGGCAGAGCTCAAAGTTTGTGCAGGACATTACACTCTACGCCAATTCGGATCAGGTGGAAGTGGTCAACGATATCGACTGGCATGAGAACCATATCCTGCTGAAGGCTGCTTTCCCATTGGCGGCATCGAGCAGTATGGCGACTTATGAAATTCCTTACGGAACGATTCAGCGCCCGACGACAAGAACCAATAGTTGGGATGCCGCGAAGTTTGAAGTTGCCGCGATGCGCTGGGCTGACTTAGGCGATGGAAAGCATGGCTTTTCTCTCATCAACGAGTCGAAGTATGGATACGATGGCAAAGACAATGTGTTGCGGTTGACGTTGTTGCGTTCGCCTTTGTCTCCTGATCCGGAAGCCGATCGTGGCCATCAGCATTTCAGTTTCGCGCTTTATCCGCATGCTGCTGACTGGAAGACGGCACTCACCGTTCGTCATGGCTATGAGTACAACTACAAGCTGCAGGCGTTGCAGGTGCAGGCGCATACGGGATCGTTGCCGTTGACGCACTCTTTCATCGAGGTCGACAACAAGAATGTTGTGCTGACAGCGGTGAAGAAGGCGGAAGACGAAAACGGACTGATCCTGCACTTCTATGAATGGGCAGGGCAGAGTGGCAAGGTTGAGTTCCGCATTCCTGTGGGAGCGAAGTCTGCTACGTTGACGAACCTGATGGAGAAGCCTGAGGGAGATCCGATACCTGTTGTTGATAAGAATAAGGTTGAGGTTTCTGTAACTCCGTATTCGATTACTTCACTGCGTGTCGATTATCCCGATGCGCAAAAGTAATAGCACCAAGGAATCAAACGAAATGGCCTGCCGTGTGGCAGGCCGTTTTTGCATGTTGAATAAGTCGATTTACTTCGCGTGTACCAGCGGCATTTCCACCAAATGCTGCATGATGAACCAAGCCTGCAGCTCGTTTGCGCGAAGCACGTCGGAGACAGCCAGATCGTTGGTGCCGTCGTCGCCGTTGTCATCGGCTTCCTTCGCAATCTTGTGGCAGTCTTCGATGATGATCTTGTGTGCTTCCAGCAGGCGAGAGATCTGCACGGGGACCTCTTCCTTGCCGCGCGGGGGGCGCGCGATGCGAGTTACTTCTGCAACATCGCCACCCATCGCTACCGAAACGCCGCCGAGAATCTGGATGCGCTCTGCGATGGTGTCGACGATCTCCACCTGTTCGTCAAAGTGCTTATCGAACAGCAGGTGAAGCTGGTAGAAGGTGGGACCGGCAACCTGCCAGTGGTGCTTCTTATACATGTCGCGCAGCGTGATGGAATCCGCCAGAAGCTGGTTCAGTGCTTTGCACGATTTGGCGCGGACTTCTGCATCCAGGGCTAACGGAAGGTCCTGAACGACGGTGCCCCACTTCTGAATCTCGTGGGCTTTTTCGTGCCAGTGGGGTGTGATCAGATCCTTTGACTCAGCCTTCTTCATTGCAACTGCCATGGTGCTTGCTCTCCTTTGGGCTTGTCTCGTTGGATGCGAGGGCAGGGGATACGGTGGCCTTTTTCGTCGACGCAGAAAACACGAAGGGCGCGGCTAAAAGCCGCGCCCTTCGTATATGTTGCAGTGAAGTTACTTAATGCCTACATCCGGAACTACTGAGTAGCCAGGACGCAGCAAGTGGTCGTCATTCTCGCCCTTTTCAAGGTCGATACGGACGGGGATACGCTGCACGACCTTCACGTAGTTACCCGTGGCGTTCTCTGGCGGGAAGAGCGACAGACGCGAACCCGTTGCACCACCAACCTGAGTTACGCGGCCCTTGTACTTGCGGCCACCCAGAGCATCGACCTTAACGGTAACTTCCTGACCTACCCTCATGTGCTGGAGCTGGGTTTCCTTGAAGTTCGCGGTGATCCAGAGGTTATCCAGCGGAATGATGGTCAGCATGTTCTGGCCGGGCGAGATGTTCTGACCCACCGAAACATTCTTCTTGTTGATAATGCCGCCGATCGGAGCAACGATGTGGCAGTAGCTGAGGTTCAGTTTTGCCTGATCCAGCTTTGCCTGTGCCGTCATGATGTCGGCATTTGCTGCTTCTGCACGAGCCTGCTGTACCGCAACCTGCTTCGGAGCGTTCTCGCGTGCCTGCGCTGCGTCGCTGCGTGCTGAGTTCAGTTTGGACAGCGTCTGGGCCACGGCTGCCTGCTGCGCAACCACATTCTGCTGTGCCTCCAGCAGAGCGCCACTGGTGGCTGCGGCCTGAGCAACTGCCTGGTCAAACTGCTGCTTGCTGATCACGTCTTTTTCGACGAGGGGCTTGTAGCGGTCTACGTCAAGCTGTGCCTTCAGTGCGTTTGCTTTCGCCTGATCGACGCGTGCCTGTGCGGCAGCCACGTTCTTCTGAGCCTGTGCCACAGCAGCCTCGGCCGTCGAAACGTCCGATCCCGATGTCGCGACCTGCGTGCGCGTCTGAACGTTCACGATGGGCACGTTGGAATTGGCCTGGATATAGCTGGCCTTTGCATTGGCAAGCTGCGCTTCAGCCTGTTCGACGGCTACCTGGTAGTCGCGGGGATCAATCTCAGCGATGACGTCGCCTTGCTTGATCTCCTGGTTGTCCGTGACATTGACCTTGATGACCTGGCCGGAGACACGCGCGGATACCTGGTAGAGATCGCCATCCACCTGCGCATCATCGGTGTCTTCTGTCAGTGTGGAGCGCCAGTAGAAGAAACCGGACACCAGAACCAGAAGGAGGACCACGACAATAATGATGAACTTGCGGCGAGCTTTTGCCGGTGCCGTCTCAGACGGATCGGGTGCTGCTGCCTTGTTCTGCTGCTGTTGCTGCTGATCGGAATCTGCCACGATCACTTTCCTCCGAGTTGAAGAGCTTGTTTGTAATTCGTTCCGGCGTAGC
>NZ_JAEDXV010000022.1:0-73956 GCF_036877645.1 Terriglobus sp. ADX1 | reverse complement strand
GCGCAGACTTCCCGTGGCTTGGCATCTGGGAGGAGAACCGCAGCCGCAGTCATGCGCCGTGGAAGAACGCCGGTGTAACGCGTGGCATGGAGTTCGGCGTGAGCCCGTTCCCTGAGTCCCGTCAGTCCATGGTGGAACGCGGACACACGCTGAATACACCGGGATTCAAGTGGCTGCCCGCGAATGGCACGCTGAGCGCAACCTACTTCATTCGGACGTTTGTGACGAATGAGCCTCCGATGGACGTGACGGCGCAGTAGTCTTTGCGCGATCTTCTGATGTGATGGGCCGAAGCACGCGGCATGGATTGCCAACGGCCAGCACATCAGAAGGAATATCGCGTGTCACCACACTGCCCGCACCGATGACGGTCCGGTCTCCGATGGTGACGCCGGGAAGAATCAGTGCACCCGCGCCGATCCACACGTCGTTGCCAATGGTGACCGGCGCGCCATACTCCTGTTGACGGCGCAGCGATGCCTCCAGCGGATGCAGCGGTGTAAGGATCTGCACGCCGCTGCCGATCTGCGTGTAATCGCCGATGATGACGCGGCAAACATCCAGCACGATGCAGTTGAAGTTAAAGAACACGCGTTCACCCAACTCAATGTTTGCGCCGTAGTCGCAGAAGAATGGCGGCTGCATCCATACCGTGTCGCCGCCTTTGCCAAAGAGCAATTTCATCAGCGAGCGGCGTTCGTCCGCATCGCGATCGCGTGTGTTATTCAGCAGATGGCATAGGTCGCGCGCGCGTTCTCTGCCTTCCATCAATTCATGGTCAAAGGGATCGTAGAGCTCGCCTGCGAGCATCTTCTCGCGTTCCGTGCGGTTCGGCATGTTGGATTGGATAGTACGGGATGGTTGTAAGTTGCCGTTGTGTCGCAGCTTTCCTGGCCGGGGAAAAGCTGCGGCGGCTGCAAGGTGTCGACGTGTTGTTGCGACCGAATGCGCTGGGATTCTTCGCTTCGCTCAGAATGACGGTCTTTGGTAGTTATCGGAAAGAGAAAGAGCGGCCCGGAGGCCGCTCTCTTTGATTGTCGATTTCGCTTTGACTAGAACTGCAGGTCAGCAGCGTGCGCGTCGAACTTCGTAGCGTCAATGCCCGGAACCTTCTTCAGGTCGTCGATGGTCTTGAAGGTGCCGTTCTTGTCGCGGTAGGCCACGAGTGCCTTCGATTCGTCATCGGTCAGGCCCAAGTCGGTGGCGAGCTGCGTCGCCGGTTCCGTGTTCACCGCAATCTTGTGTGCTGCAGTGGCAGCCGGAGCCGGTGCCGCTGCGCCAGCGCTGTCCAGACCGTAGTTCTTGGTCACGTAGTCCAGGATGGCCTGGAAGTCTTCATCCGAGCCGGTGGCGCCGTAGCCCACCATCTTGGTGATGGTCGCGGTCCATCCATCTCGGTCCTTGTGCTGGCCGGTGATGTTGGTGATGGAGTGGCACTTGGTGCAGGTGGCCACGGTGATGTCCTTGCCAGGGCCGGCGGGCATCTGGTCCGCAGCGGACTGCGCCGACACGGCATTGCCCAGGGAAACGCCCCAGACCAGCAACGGAAGGCCAAACGTCAAGCTAAGAATTACCGGCTTTACATGCTTCATGTGTTCTCTGTCACCCGTAAAAAGAAATTACAAACAATGAAGACCCGGGGCGCGGACGTGCGTTGCGGTCAGCGGGCCAAGCGATGCAATGCACCTCTGCATCCGCCTGTTGGCAGGCGGAGAACTTCGAGTGAGATTGCAGCGGTTATTCCGACGCGTTCAGTGTATCGCGTTTTATCCGCGTTTTTTGCTGCGGGGACGCGCCGTTCCGCGCGCTGCATGCGGTTCACTGCTGGATTCGCGCACCACGAGCGTTGCAGGCAGGCGAACCGTCTCCAGAGGCAGCGGGGTTTCGCCGCTATTGCGGATACGGCGTAAAAGAACCTGTACGGCACGCGCGCCGATATCTGCCGCTGGTTGAACAACGGTAGTGATGCCCGGACGGAAAAAGTCCTCACCGTTCAGCTCATCAAAACAAACCACTGCCACATCACGCGGTGTTTCCAGGCCAAGCGCGTACAGCGCCTTCAACATCCCCAGGCCGGTGACGCCGTTGGTGGCAAAGATTGCCGAAGGACGTTCGCGCGACCCGAGAAGCCCCTCCTGGCAGACGCGAGCAATCTCTCCCTGTTGGAAGCCGGCTTGCCACACGAGCCGTTCGCGCACCTGCAGACCGTGGTGCTGCATGGCTGTGCGATAGCCGCGAAGACGCGCCTGCTCGTTGCGCAGCGTCGGGGGGCCGGTAATGACGGCGATCTCTCGATGACCGCGCTCCACCAGGTGCGAGACAGCCATGGCGGCTGCGCGTGCGTCGTCCACGCAAACAGAGTCCACAGCCAGCCCTTCCGGCAGACGATCGAGGCAGACCAGCGGCGCCTGTGCGGTGACAGATGCTGCCTGTTCCTTTGTCCAACCATGCCCACCAGCAGCCACTAAAAGCGTGCCTTCGCTGCGTTGCGAACGCAGTAGTTCCAGCATGGCGCCTTCGCGGTCCTGATCATTTTCGCTGTCGAGCACCATTAGGAAATAGCCCGCTTCACGCGCAGCGGATTCCGCACCACGGATGATGTGCGGATAAAACGGCACAGTGATGTCCGGCACCACAATGCCCAGCGTGTGTGTGCGATTGGTGCGCAGGCTGCGTGCGATCAGGTTCGGCTGATAATTCAGTTCACGGATGGCCGCAAGCACACGCTGACGCGCCGCCTCACTGACACCGGGAACACCGTTGACAACATTCGAAACCGTACCAGCGGAGACGCCTGCCAGCTTAGCCAGCTCTTTTTGCGTAGGTGCCATTCAGAAGGGAATTGTAGCGTCTTAAAGCATAAAAGCGACGATCCCTGCCCGAAAGAAGGGTGAACACAGCCTTCTTTCTTTGGCCCGCTGCTTTTAAAAAGCCGTTCGTAGTGCTGCGGCCCATTCCGCAATGCTTTGCGCATCGGCGGAGTTTTCCAAGGCCGCCATCTGCACCGCGAAGTTGCCCAGCGTAGACGATTCCACAGCACCGCGCACCACTTCCAATCCGGTTGCCTTTGCCGTAAGGCGGTTCAGCACTTCGTTTCGGCTGCCTCCACCCACAATGTAGACCTTCTTCAGCTTCTTGCCGGTTATGGATGCGATGGCATCGAGCACTTCCGCATAACGAAAAACAAGGCTATTGAGGATAAGCGCGGTCATCCCCGGCGCATCTTCGGGATAAGGCGATAGGGTGGGATGGCCGTTTTCCGAAAGCTGCTGATTAATGCGAGCTGGCATGTCGCCGGGCAGCAGCAGGTCGGGCGCGTCTACGTCGATGAGGTACTGCGGCTCGCCCAATGCTTCGGCCAGCGGCAACAGTTCTTCAAAGGTCCAGTCGCGGCCTGCTGCGCGCCACGCGTCCAGGCAGTTTCGTAGAAGCCACATACCGTTTACGTTCTTGTGGAATAGGATCCGTCCGCCTGCACCGCCGAAGTTGGTCAGGTTCTCGTCGCGTGCTGGTTGCGAGTTATTCGGCTCATGCAGCAGCGTTCCCACCAACGACCATGTGCCGCTGGAGATGTAAGCCCAGTCCTCTGCGGCATCAGGAATGCCAGCAATCGCTGATGCTGTGTCATGGCAGCAAGGCGCGATCAGTTGCGTGTCGCGGAATGCAGGTAACGATGCGAGCGGCCCCGTGAGTTTGCCCACGATAGTTCCCGGCGGCACGATGGGCGAAGCCATCTCAGGATCCAGCTGCAGCTTTTCAAAGATGCCAGTAGCCCATTCCCCGCGATGCAGATCAATGAGCTGCGTATGCGTTGCATTGGTGTACTCGCTGACCGCCTGACCGCCCAGTCGATGGAGAATGTATTCCGGCAGATGAAGCCACCGTGTCTGCGGCAGGCCAGCCATCTTATCCGCATAGAGTTGGTAAAGCGTGTTGATGCGCATGATGCCAATGGCGGTGAGCACGCGCATCTGCGACGCCGGAAGAATCGTGTGAACAGCTTCTTCGCTGGCAATGTTGCGCACATCGCGATAGCAGTAGGGATCGCCAATGGCTACGCCATTTTCATCGAGGCGCGCATAGTCCACAGCCCAGCCATCCACGGCGATGGAGCGGATGCCTTCTGTGGCAATCTCCGCAGCCTTTTTCAGGCCTGCATCAAGACCCGCCTCAATCTGTGCGAGGTTCCAGCGGAGTCCTTCGGGTGTTTCCACCGCGTTGTTCGGAAAACGATGCACCAGCGTGCTCTGTGGACCACTCGCGGTCCAGCGCAGCAGCGAGACGCGGCAGCTTTCGGCTCCAAGATCGATGGCGACCAGTGCGCGTGTGTCGGTAGGTGTCACGTGGTGCTTCTCCATAGGGGACAGACGCGAGGAGCGTGGCAGATGGCCACGCTCCTCGATTGGGTTAGGTTTCCGAATTAACGAAGGAAAGCTTCTGGCAAGCCGCCATCCACGGGGATGAGGTGGCCGCTGGTCACCGGAGCCTTGGGGCCACCGATGAAGAGGATTGCCTCTGCGTTGTCCTTCGGGTCAATGGGCACATGCGTCAGCGTGCGGCGTGCATAGAACTCTGCCAGCTTATTGCGCAGGTCGTCATCGCTGTCGTTCTCTTCAAACGCGATGTTGTACTTCGCCAGTGACGCTTTCACGCGATCGCGTGGGAACATGGTCGATCCCTTTACGACTGTGGCCGGGCTGATGCCGTTCACGCGCACGTCAGGCGAGAAGGTGATGGCAAGCTCACGCACCAGGTGGCTGAGCGCCGCCTTGGAGATGTCGTAGACCTCGCTTCCCTTCTTCGGCACAACAGCGTTTGCCGAGCTGGTAAGCACAATGGACGAACCCTGCAGACCCTGTGCCTTGAAGACCTTGTTGGCTTCATCGCCCAGCAGCCAGTTGGCCGTCACGTTGATCTCCAGCGTGGTGCCCCACTGCGCGTCGCTGATGACGCCCGTAGGCGATGACGGGAAGATGGCCGCAGTGTTGACGAGGATGTCGAGACCGCCGAAAGCAGCAACAGCCTTGTTCAACGCCTCGCGAATCTTCTCGCGATTGCGGATGTCGATGGTGACACCGATGGCTGCTTCCTTGCCTGCGATGGCCTGCGCCTCTGCGGCAACTTTGTCCGCGCCTTCCTGCGTCAGGTCAGCAACGACAATGTGTGCGCCGCGCTGCGCTGCAAGCAGAACGGTTTCGCGGCCGATACCGGATGCTCCACCGACAACCATGACGATGCGGCGGCTCAGCTCCTTCTCAGGTGGCTGGCGCTGAATCTTGGCCTCTTCGAGTGCCCAGTATTCAATGCGGAAAGCTTCGCTGGGCGGCAGTGCAACGTAGTTCTCTTCTGTGGCAAAGGCTGATGTATCCGCAGCAGGACCGGCTTGCGGCAGCACCGGCGGGCACTTGCCTTCGCCCAGTTGGCCAGCACCGCCCATCACGTGGATAGCGTTGGTGTAGAACTCGCCGGTGATGCGGCTTTCTGCCTTGTTCTTGCCAAAGCTGAACATGCCCACGCCGGGGATCAGAACCACCGTCGGATTGGGGTCGCGCATCTTGGGTGACTCAGGCAGTGCGTGGTTGGAGTAATACTGCGCATACTCCTTGCGATACGTTTCCAGCGTGGAAGCGATGGCTTTCTTCAGACCTTCCACATCGCCGCCCTTCACGTCCCACTCCACGTACATGGGCCGAATCTTGGTGCGGATGAAGTGGTCCGGGCAGGAGGTGCCCAGGTGCGCCAGCTTCTTCGCGAACTCTGAGTTCACAAACTCCAGCACATCTTCCTTGTCGCTGAAGGTGCCGATGAGGCGCTGCTTCTGCGAGACGCCACCGCGGATAATCGGCATCAACTGCGCTGCAAGGGCTTCACGCTCCGCGTGGTTAGTGTGCTTTGCTCCACCGAATGCAGGTGCGCCCTTCTTCAGGTTGTGCGCTTCAATGAACTGGCCGATCTGGTCGATGATCGTGACCGTGTTCAGGTAGCTTTCACGCTGCGTCTCACCCCATGTGAACAGGCCGTGTCCGCCCAGAACGATGCCGTCGCAGCCAGGATTGTCTGCAACTGCCTTCACCAGCATCATGCCCAGCTCAAAGCCCGGACGCTGCCACGGCACCCACACAATCTTGTGGCCGAACTCCGCGTTGAACTGCTCCATCTTTTCCTTGCCGTTGGCCGATGCAGCCAGAGCGATACCCCAGTCCGGGTGCAGATGGTCAACGTGCGGGAAGGGCAGGTAGCCGTGCAGCGGCGTGTCGATCGACGCGGGCGTGGGGTTGTTGTTGAAGGTGCAGAGGGGGTACATGGCCACCATCTCGTCCTCAAGCTCCACGCCACGGTAGCGCTTCACCAGCGCCAGCAGCTTGTCGAGATACAACGTGGCAAAGCCGGAGCGCTTGATGGAACCCAGGTCGCCTCCAGAGCCCTTCACCCACAGCACTTTGACCGTCTCGCCGGTGAGCGGATCAATTTCGTCAAGCTTTGACGAAGTGTTGCCGCCGCCGAAGTTGGTCAGACGCAGGTCCGATCCCAGCAGGTTTGAGCGATAACGGAGCAATTCCGCAGGATCAAGCTTTGACGCAATGGCGTCGTCCCAGCGGTCTTCCAGAAACTTCAGCTTTGCAGTGCTTTCCATGAGGTCCCTTCTCAACATTCCAAGCGCCGCCCGACCGGGGAAAGAAAGCCAGGCCATCTTTGCCATAAAGTCTGCGGACGCCCGCATCATCGCACAGCGAAAGTGGAATTGGCCACGCTTGCTGTGTGAATTTTGAATCGTCTCAATTCTACGCGCAAAACCCCGACTCACGTCCTGCGGGCTGGACAATTTCGCAACGCTTTCATCCCTTGCGCAAGCAGGGCCATGCCGCAGCAAAGTACATTGGTTGGCAGAGGAAAGCTGACCGACCATGAAACTTGTTCGTTATGGCCGTCCGGGACACGAGCATCCCGGCATTGTGGCTCCGGATGGAACCGTGCGTGATCTGACCGGTATTGTGCCGGATATTGCCGGCGACGCCCTGCGTCCGGATGCGCTGGCAGAACTGGCCGCGCTGGACCTGAACCGCCTGCCCGCCGTTCCTGCGGGAACGCGCATTGGTCCTTGCGTGGGCCGCGTGGGCAAATTCCTGTGCATTGGACTGAACTACGCCGACCACGCTGCGGAATCCGGCATGGAAGTGCCCAAGGAGCCCGTGCTGTTTATGAAGGCCACATCGTCCATCTGCGGCCCGGACGACGGCATCGTGATCCCCAAGGACTCCGAAAAGACAGACTGGGAAGTGGAGCTGGGCGTGGTCATTGGCCGCGAAGCCCGCTACGTCTCCGAGGCTGACGCGCTGGATTACGTCGCCGGATACTGCGTGATCAACGACCTTTCCGAACGCGCCTTCCAGCTTGAGGGCACAGGCCAGTGGGTGAAGGGTAAGAGCGCCGACACCTTCGGCCCCATCGGCCCGTGGCTGGTGACAAAGGACGAGGTGCCCGATCCGCAGAACCTGAAGATGTGGCTTGAAGTGGACGGCCATCGCTACCAGAACGGATCCACTAAGACGATGGTCTACGGTGTTGCTCACCTGGTCAGCTATCTCAGTCGTTTCATGAGCCTGCAGCCGGGCGACATCATCTCCACCGGCACGCCGCCGGGCGTGGGTCTGGGTCAAAAGCCACCGGTGTACCTGAAGCCCGGACAGGTAGTGACATTGGGCATTGAAGGCCTTGGAACGCAAACGCAGAATGTGACCGCCTACAGCGCTTAATTGACGCTTTCGTCGCGAACAGAACGAGGGCAGGCCACAGCGGCCTGCCCTCACGTTTGCGCGATATGTTCCAGGTCCACAAGTCACTCTGTAACTTTTGCTGTTCGAAACGATCTACTAGCTGAGGCTGATTGGAAACAGTGGAACGCTGTGGCCGATGGAAGGATGAAAGCCAATGCTCGGTTCTTTAAGGCACACTCTACGCACCACGGCTGTGGTCGCCGCTCTGGCGCTAAGTCTCGGCGGGTTTCATGCATTCGCAACCGCGCAGGCACAGGACGCGCCCAGCATCGTTGGCAGCATGCCGCTTCCTTCTCTTGCGGGTTCAACGGGCTGGATCAACTCCAAACCGCTGACCGCGAAGGATCTCAAGGGCAAAGTCGTCCTCGTTGATTTCTGGGATTACTCCTGCATTAATTGCATTCGCGCTGTTCCGTACATTCGCGCATGGGCCGACAAATACAAAGACAGCGGCCTGGTTGTGATCGGCGTTCACAGTCCGGAGTTTGATGAAGAGAAGCTGCGGCCCAACGTGGAAAAGGCCGTGCAGAGATTTGGCATTACCTATCCCGTGGCTATCGATAGCAACTATGCCATCTGGAAGGGATTTCATAATCAATACTGGCCGGCGCATTACTTTATCGATGCAAAGGGCAAGGTTCGTTTTCAACATTTCGGCGAGGGCGAATACGACCAGTCGGAGCGATGGATCCAGCAGTTACTGAAAGAAGCAAATGCAACATCGGCTCCTTCCGGCATAGCCAGTGTTCATGGGCAGGGCGTTCAAGCTGCCGCAAACATGAACGAGATTGAATCGCCAGAGACTTACATCGGGTATCAACGTGCTTCTCACTTTGCTTCTCCGGGTGGTATCAAACGCGACACGGAACATGTGTATGCCGAACCCGGAAAGTTGCAATTGAATGACTGGAGCTTGGTGGGCAATTGGATCGATCATGGCCAAAACGCAGTGCTGCAATCAGCAGGCGGGAAAATCGTTTTCCGCTTTCATGCACGCGATCTGCACCTTGTTCTCGGCCCAGGCATGAACGCAAAGCCAGTGCGCTATCGCGTGACGATGGACGGCAAACTTTTAGGCGCCAACCATGGCGTGGACACCGACGCTCAGGGAAACGGCGTGGTGATGGAACATCGCCTGTATCAACTGATTCGCCAAAGTGGTACACCCAGCGATCACACGTTTGCTATTGAATTTCTCGGCCCCGGCGTGCAGGCGTTTTCTTTCACGTTCGGATGAGGAGCGAGATTTCTGACGGGATCCTCACATCGGATAACGGGTAACGGAGAAAGCTTCTTCCTCTGAAGGCGGCTGGAACCATTTGCAGATGGCGCGGAAGTCGACTTCGCTTGTGTCGGCGAAGTGAAGTCCTTCCGGCCTTTCAACATTGCGGCGCATCAGGCGGCGCAGACATTCCTCTTCATCGGCTTCCAGCAGATGCAGTTGATGCATTGCTCCTGCTTCGTTAAACAGGGACCTCACCCAGGCGCGTTCTTTCGGCGTGTTGCCTGCAAAATCCAGTACAACCGAGGTTCCGCACCGCAGTGTGTTCACGATCAAGGGGGCCATTACCGATCGGCAGCGCCGTGACCATTGCAGGTAGTCGTCAAACGACGTAATGCCATCCGAGAGCTTCGAAAGCCATTCGTCTTCACAAAAAAGAACAGCATTCTTCTCGCTTGCAATCCGCCGCGCGAGAGTTGTCTTGCCAGAGGCAAGACGTCCGCAAAGAAAGTGAAGTGTGGCGGAACTCATACCCAGCCGCCATCCACAACGAGGCTTTGATTCGTGATGGCGGAGCTGTCATCGGCTGCGAGAAACAGCACGGTACGCGCTACATCATCTGCATAGAGATGGCGTTTGATTGCCTGCCGCGACATCACCTCTGCCGTGTACTCCGGCGTCATCCACAGGCGCTTCTGTCGCTCGGTGAGGATGGCTCCGGGCAGCACCGCATTCACACGGATGTTGTCTTTGCCTACTTCGTGCGCCAATGTTCGCGTAAGGCCCACGATCGCTGCCTTTGCCGTGACGTATGCAGGCAAGCCAGTGGATGGGATCATCCATGAGATAGAACTGAGATTGATGATGGAACCGCTCTGCTGGCGCTGCATGGCGGGCAGCACCGCTTGCGATAGGAAGAACTGGTGTCGCAGATTCACCTGCATGGCCGCGTCCCACATTTCAGGCGTAACGTCTTCCACGCGATGACGTGTGTCGTTACCTGCGTTGTTTACCAGCGCATCGACTGTGCCGTGTGCCTGCTCAACCTGAGCAGCAACGCTGCGTAGTGCCGCAACGTCTGTAATGTCGCAGTGATAGTACGTGGGCCTTGTATGCCCTGCGAATGCAATGCGTTCGATGAGCGCCTGTGCTGCTTCATCCTGAATGTCCAGGAACGCCACGCGCGCACCCTGCGCGGCGAACGCCTCTACGATGCCTTCACCAATACCACTGGCGCCACCCGAAACAAGGATGGAGCGGTTACGAAGACTTGGGTAGGTAGCGAAAGCAGCAGTTTCCATTGCCGTCCATTCTAAGCAGTGCGTTGCTATGGCACATCGATCACGGCAACTTCAAATGGTTCCAGCGCAATCTCGTTGCCACTGATCGTCTTCGTTACTGGCGGATTATCGCCTGTACTGGGTGCAACATATGTGATGGCCTTCGCGGTATCGCCGCCAAGCTTCAGCGTCTGCGGTACCGCGCGCTTGTTCAAAACAAGAATCTTCTTGCCCCGCGATGTATCGAAAGCCTGCACCGTCATATCGCTGCCTGCGCTAGTGGTGGCAACGAGTTTGTCGCCAGGACCAAAGTTGTCATGCAGCAGCTTCAGCGTCCAGAAACGCGGGTTGGGCTGGGCAGTGTTGTAGTTCATCATGCTGACAGACGGATACTGTGTGGGATAGCCCACAAGTTGCGACTCGCCCACCACGTCGATTCCCATTTGTGCCGATTTCACATAGAGATACGCATACAGTGCCGATGCAAGATTCCAGTAACCCTCAGGTTCCGCCACTGAGCCCTTGCCATTGTTGCTGTCATTGTCAGTGGGCAGAATCACGCCGAGTTCATTCAGGTCGGTCTTCGTTGCAGGCATCATGCGTTGCTTGATCTGCTCAATAAACTTCGTTCCGGTAAGGAAGCCGTCTGCCTGATCGAAGAAGGTGTACTGCATGGCCGCAAAGGGTTCGCCATGCGGCGGTGTTGCGTAAAAGTGATAGCTGATGAAGTCCACATTTGCGCCTGGTTTGTGGTTCTTGGGATTCAGGAAGTATTCCCACATGGCGCCGTCATCGCGCGGAGCTGCTGCTGCAATGGCGACAAATTTCAGATCCGGCTGCACCTTGCGCATGGCTTCCACCACGGCGTCGAAAAACTTCGTGTATCCCTCGGGTGTCCAGTGGTGCTCGAAGTCGATTTCGTTCAGCACCTCCCAATGCGCAATCTTGTAATGGTGGCCGCTGGCGTGCCATTTGCCGTTCTCATCGGTGAGACCGCCCTTGGTGTACCAGCTCAGCAACCGCGCGTAGTAATCGGCTGCCTGCTTGTAGGTGGGGTCTACGATCTCCGTTCCTTGCGTGTAGCCCCAGAAAACCTGGTTGGGATCAGACGGGTAGGTTACAGGTTTGTCCGTCTTCCATAACCATGCGGGCATGGTGCTGAAGTTCAGCATCACGCTGTGGCCCGCGGTGGCATGCATAAAGTCATCCAGCGTTGGATCAATGTATTGGAAATCCCAGCTCGTCCGTTCTTTCGTGGGCGGTTCAAGCTCGGCGACGGCCTGCTTTGGGTAGGGCAGCCACGGAACATAACGCACATAATCCGCGCCGAGCAGCTTCAGTGCGGCAAACGAGCCGTCATGCAGCTTTGCGCCGCGTAACAGTTGCGGGTTGACGACAACCTGCAGTGTTGGCGTAGCACGCGATATGGTGACAGTCTTCGTCCAATCCACACGCACGGCTGGAGCGGCAGGCACTTCTTGCGCATTTGCAAACAAAGGGATCGCCCCAAGACTGACTGC
Source organism: Terriglobus sp. ADX1 (assembly GCF_036877645.1). Lineage (NCBI taxonomy): Bacteria > Pseudomonadati > Acidobacteriota > Terriglobia > Terriglobales > Acidobacteriaceae > Terriglobus > Terriglobus sp. ADX1. The sequence continues at coordinate 62,159 of NZ_JAEDXV010000022.1, read as the reverse complement.
AAGAACAGAAATCCAGTGATGGATACGCATCCATTTCTCCTTCGCTGCGCGCAAATCCCCTGCCAGTGAAACGCCATGAGCCTAACCTGCCTCTCGGGTGTGCGCAAGTTGCAAACGGGAAGCCGTAGCCGCCCGATGCAATCCGGTAGTAGCATGGCTGGTGAAAGATTCTGTACGGACTGAATCGTTTCATATCAGGGAAAAACTGCCTTGCGCATTCATCTGTTCATTGCCTGCTACAACGACACGCTGTTCCCACGCACGGGCATGGCCGTGGTCAACCTGCTGGAGCGCCTGGGGCACGAGGTGGTTTTCCCCACCAGCCAGACCTGCTGCGGCCAGATGCACTACAACACCGGCTACCACGCCGAAGCATTACCCATTGTGCGGAAGCTGCTGCATGAGTTTCTGGATGCGGAGACCATCGTGGTGCCCAGCGCAAGCTGCGTGGCCATGATGCGCGACCACTATGAACTGATGGCGCACAACGCGAACGACCTGCACATGATGGGTGACGTGAAGAGTTTTCTGCCGCGCGTGTTTGAGTTCAGTGAGCTGATTACAGACAAGCTGGGACTGACCGATGTTGGCGCATACTTCCCCCATCGCGTGACCTATCACCCAAGCTGCCATTCGTTGCGATTGCTCAACGTGGGTGACCGACCGGTGCGCTTGCTGCAGGGTGTGGAAGGTCTGCAATACACGCCGATGGAAGGCAGCGATCAGTGCTGCGGTTTTGGCGGCACCTTTGCTGTGAAGAATGCGGAAGTATCCAGTGCCATGCTGGCAGACAAGATTGGCTGCGTGAAGAAGTCGAATGCAGAGTTTGTGGCAGCGCTTGATAACTCCTGCCTGATGCAGATTGATGGCGGTCTACATCGCGAGTTGGGTTCGCGTGATCGCATCCGTCCAGTGCATCTGGCAGAGATTCTGAACAGCACGCGTAAAAATCCGCTGACCGCGGAATCGCTGGCATGGGAAGGAGCCACAGCATGACTGTTCGCGTGGGCCACACCGCGGAGAAGCCCGCATTCCCGATTCTTGCGCATGAGTTGCTGCAAGACGATCAGACACGGCGCAACGTGCGCCACGCCACGAACGTCATCCGCAACAAGCGCGCGTTGCGTGTGGAGGAGATGCCGGACTGGCAGGACCTACGCACGGCGGCACACGCCATCAAGACGCACACGCTGCTGCATCTGCCGCATTATCTGGAAGAGTTTGAGCGCAACTGCATCCGTGCAGGTGGGCAGGTGCATTGGGCGCGCGATGCCGATGAAGCCAATACCATTGCCATCCGTCTGATTCGCAAGGCAGCAGCGCGGCTGGCAGTGGAACATCCCGAAGTCATCAAGGTGAAAACCATGACCTCGGACGAGATCGGCATGAACCGCGCGCTGGAGCGGGAAGGCATCACGCCGTGGGAGACCGATCTTGCCGACATGATTGTGCAGATGGGCAAGGATGAGCCGTCGCACATCGTCGTTCCTGCACTGCACAAGAATCGCCATCAGGTACGTGAACTGTTTCTGCAGAACATGGGGCTGACGGAACTTGGCACTGAGGCCGAGGATTTAACCGGCGCTGCGCGGCATTATCTGCGCAAGAAGTTTTTGGAAGTTGGCATCGGCATCAGCGGCGCGAACTTCGCCATTGCTGAGACGGGCAGTGTTTGCGTCGTCGAATCCGAAGGCAATGGACGCATGTGCGTCACCATGCCCAAGACGCTGATCACGCTCATCGGTATTGAGAAGGTGATTCCAAAGTTCGATGATCTGGAAGTGTTCCTGCAACTGTTGCCGCGTTCTGCAACGGGTGAGCGCATGAACCCGTACAACAGCATCTGGACAGGCGTGACGCCGGGTGATGGCCCGGAACAGTTCCATGTGATTCTGCTGGACAATGGCCGCACTCGCATGATGGCCAACGTGCGCGAACGCGAAACGCTGAACTGCATTCGTTGTGGCGCGTGTCTGAACCAGTGCCCCGTGTATCGCGAGACGGGCGGCCATGCGTATGGATCCATCTACTCCGGCCCCATCGGCGCGATTCTTTCGCCGCAGTTGAATGGCATGAAGTATTCGCGGTCATTGCCGTACGCTTCATCGTTGTGTGGTGCGTGCTATGAAGTCTGTCCCGTGAAGATCAATATCCCGGAGACGCTGATTCATCTGCGTGGCAAGATCGTGGAGCAGGACCAGAACACGCTCGCCGGAAAGCTCTCGCAGGAGAGCATGGGTATGAAGATGGCTGCGCATCTCTTCGAGCATCCCAAGCAGTATGAAGCTGCGCAACGTCTTGCTCGCACAGGACAAGGGCTGTTTGAAAAAGACGGCCAACTGGTGAACCTGCCCGGCATGGCCGCAGGATGGACGCAGTATCGCGATCTTCGCGCCCTGCCGAAGCAGAGCTTCCGTGAATGGTGGAAGCGCAACCGCACAAACCGCGGAGACGGCAGCAACTGGAGTGGCAATGAGTGACGACGCACGTTTTACCGTACTGGATACGATCCGCCGCCAGCTTGCTGCTGATCCTGACGTGGAGACATTGATCGATGATTCTCCGGAAGAAGCCTACGCACGCATTCCGCGCACCTATCAGCGCACGGCGAAGCTGAATCGCGAAGAGACGCTGGAGCTGTTCTACGACCGGTTGCGCGATTACGATTCGGAACTTGTCTTCACGGATGAAGCAGGGATTGCAAACGCCGTTGCTCAAGCCATGCGTGAGGCAAACGAGTCGCTTCTTCTTGTTCCCGCAGGTGTTCCGCAGGAGTGGCTGCCGCAGAACGATATAGAAGTACGCCGCGATTTTGATCTGCCCCTGCAGCCGCTGGAAGAGCCTCGTGTCGTGCTCACACCATGTACCGTCGCCATTGCGATGAGCGGCACTATCATCCTGGAACATAGCGATGAACAGGGTCGTCGCGCAGCAACGCTTCTTCCTGACCATCACATCTGCGTGCTCTGGCGCGACCAGGTGGTAGAGACGATCGCTGAAGCGCTGCAACGCATCACGCATCGCACCTCGCCCATCACCACCATCGCCGGACCATCCGCCACCAGCGACATTGAGATGACACGCATCCGCGGCGTACACGGACCACGGCGATTGACGGCCATCATCCTGTAAAACAGTTGGCATGAAACTTCCCTGCCTGCTATCGCTGCTGTTCGCCGTCGCGCTTTCCGCGCAACAACCGGCAACACCGCCGGGTGGTGCACCGGTGCCATGGGACACCATCGCTATTCACGTCACGGATCCAGCGCATGCTGATAACGGCTTCGAACGCAACACAGCGAATGGCTTATCGCAGCATGCCATGACGATGGATCTCTTTATTGCAGGCGCCTATACCTTCACCATCTTCCCTACAAAGGACCTGATCGAAGGGCTTCCCGATTGGGCGAAGGATACGAAGTACGACGTCGAGGCGCGCGTATCTCCCGAGGACGCGGCTGCATACAAGAAGCTCACAAGTCTTTCCATTCCAGATACTGCAAAAGCATTTGCCACGAGGCAGTACACGGGCGAAATGCTGATGGATCAGGCATTGCTGGAAGAACGCTTTCACCTGAAGGTGCATACAGAACTGCGTGAACGGAATGTGTTTCTGCTGACCGTGGCGAAGGGCGGGCTGAAGATGAAAACGGCTGCAGATCCGGCGCATGGCTCGGCAAATTTTTCTCGCGATCACATCACTGGAAAAGGCATTCCAGTCTCGTTTATCGGCAATATTCTGAGCATTCCGGCGGGTGGCCTGGTGGTAGATCAGTCAGGCGATGTTGGGCAATATGATTTTGAACTGCACTATGCTCCGCAGGACATGGATACAACAGCAGCCGGTGCCAGCAACGATCCCGATTTCTTCACAGCGATTCAGGAACAGCTTGGGCTGAAATTGACGCGTGGCAAAGCGCAGGTGCCCGTAGTCGTAATCGACCACATAGAAAAGCCGTCTGAAAACTAATTCGGCGAAGCGCATTTGGCGTTGAAAGCAACATCAGTTTTCTGTGGGCGGTGTCGAGAACCCGTAAGGACAGCTTTGTTTTGTTCACTCTGGCCTCTCGATCAATCCAGCGATACCCTATTTTTATTGTCTGCTCGCGGCTCTCTTTCAAGGGGGCCGCTTATTTGTTTGAGGAGCCATTATGCGATTCCGCGCTCGCACCCTGCTTGCTTTTCTTGTCCTGAGCACCAGCATCTTCGGCCAGAAGGTCCCGGGTGTGGTCATTGACCATCAGCCGGTTGCGAGTCGTGAATATGTTGGTTCTCCTTCGATTGTGATTGCGCCGAACGGTGACTACATCGCTTCGCATGATCTGTTTGGCCCCGGGTCAACCAGCACCGTGTCTGCTGTGTCGCGCATCTTCCTTTCGCACGACCGGGGAGCAAGCTGGACAAAGGTTGCTGAGGTAAACGACCAGTTCTGGTCGAACCTGTTTGTAGTGAAGAACCGCATCTACCTGATGGGCACCAGCTACGAGTACGGACGCATCGTAATCCGCGAATCCGATGACAACGGCAAGACCTGGAGCGCCACCCACTTCCTGACAGAAGACACCGGGTACCACACGGCGCCTGTGCCCGTGGTGATGCACGATGGCAGGATTTACCGCGCATTTGAATTCCATCCGCAAGGGCCGTGGGGTTCGTTTCAGGCCTTCATGATGTGGGCGTCCGTGGACAGCGATCTCACCAAGCCCGCGAGCTGGACTTTGGCTGACCGGCTGTCATTCCCCGTAGGCGACATGGGCGATACGTGGCTGGAAGGCAATGCCGTTGTTGACCGCGATGGATCGATGCTGGACATTCTGCGTGTGAACAACGCATCGCGTGCTGCCGTGCTGAAACTTGCAGACCACAGTATGAAGCTGGATCGCTTTGTGAACTTTCCCGGCGGCGCAACGAAATTTTCCATTCGTTTCGATCCCTCGTCGAAGCTGTACTGGGCACTGTCAAACCCCGCGTTACCCGGCGAAGCCATGGCAGTAAGCTCGCCCGCGAGCGTACGGAATACGCTGGCGCTCATGAGTTCTCCTGACCTGACGCACTGGACACCGCGCGAAATCGTGCTGCATCACCCCGAATCGCGCGTGCATGGCTTTCAATATGTCGATTGGCAGTTTGATGGCAGCGACATCATCGTGGCCTCGCGCACGGCCTTCGACGATGACCAGGGAACAGCCCACAACTTTCACGATGCAAATTACCTGACGTTTCATCGCATTGCCGGTTTCCGCAAGAAGGGCACCGTAAAGCTGACCGGTGAACCCTTCTCATCAGCGGAAGTATTCACCGACCAACAGATGCAGAACTGGACCAAAGCCACGACCACAGACGCTGCCAAGGCAGAATCCGGTGTCTATCCGCAGCCTCTGGGTGGGTACGGAAACCACAGCATGGGAATTACGACACGCGTAAAGACGGGCGAAGCGGAACAGCATCGCGACTGGGTGGACATCTTCGTTGCTGTCGCCGGTGAAGCAACTCTGGTCAGTGGAGGTCATCTGGAAAACGCAAGAACCACCGCCCCCGGCGAGCAGAGAGGCAGCAGCGTGACTGGCGGCGTTTCCAGAGTTCTAAAGCCTGGGGCGGTGGTTCATATTGGTCCGAAGGTGGCACACCAACTGGTTTTGACTGAGGGGAGTCCCTTTACCTACTTTGTCGTCAAGGTGAAGCAAGACGCCCGGCCTTAAAGACAACGGTTGGGTGACTTTTCTTTTTTCACAGGAAAGAAAATCGGTGGTTGCCGATTATCGACCGGTAGGCGTATGCTGCGCGGCAGGGAGGTGTTATCCGCCTTCAGCCCGCCCCTCTGGGCCTGGCCGACCCCGGTTGTTGTTGCCGCTCTCGACCGCACCCTCTTGGACCCGCTCCAGACGAGCACCTCTGACGTAGATCGAGGACGTTAGGAGGTATCCCCATGAGTTTTCTCTCGCACAACTCATCCAACCATAACCACCTGTCGCGCAGAATCGGCAAGAAACATAACTCACTGCACACGGTGACCGGCACTAAGCATGAAGTACATGCAAATCCCGATCAGCCGCGTCCGTTTGCACCGATTCAGTACGACAAGGACGCTCCCCCACCCAAGACCCCTTTTTCCAACTCCATCTTCAAGTTGTAAGTAAGAGCCTTCCCCGGGGATGTGGCGGCTGGCAGTTATTCAGGACTGCCAGCCGTTTAATTTTCTCTTAATATGAGTCTAGTACGCTCACATAATCTGCAACCGTGGTGCTAGTATCTGCATCAGATAGTGCAGAGGCCGGAATTCTGCGAGATCTTTCCGGCCCCACAAGATATGCAGGTTCAAGGAGATACAGACATGACGATTACCCGTTTCACACCGTTTTCCGATGTAGCCGTGCTGCAGAACCGGCTGAACTCCATCTTTCATGACTTCTCGCGCCCCCAGGGTACAGAGGGCGAGAGCCTGCAGGCCGGATCGTTCGTTCCGGCGGTCGACATCTATGAGGACGCGCAGAAACTGGCGCTGACCTTCGAGATCCCCGGCATCAAGCCTGCGGATGTGGATGTGCGCGTGGAAAACAATGTGCTGACCGTGAAGGGCGAACGTAACTGGTCGAGTGAGCAGAAGGAAGAGAACTTCCGCCGCATTGAACGCCGGTTCGGCTCTTTCGTTCGCAGCTTTACCCTGCCGCAGACGGTAGACACCGAACAGGTGACGGCGCAGAGCGAGAACGGTGTGCTGATCGTGGAGTTGCCGAAGAAGGCGGCCGCGCAGCCGAAGCAGATCAAGGTGACGGCGGCACAGCCCGCGAACCAGATTGAGGCAAAGGAAAACCAGCCTGCCTCAACGGAACAGAAGGCCGCTTAATCGGCTTTCAAAATTCACGCAGGAGAGGGCTGCCGGGAAGTTTGGCAGCCCTCCGTTCAGATGGAGCTAAGAGTTCTCTTCGGAGGCCTGAACCCGGCGAATAAGCCATCCAGCAACGATAAGCAGCAAATCAGCGATCCAAAAGGTGTGGTCACTAAGGCGTTGCAGCGAAAGTGAACCGATGGCAGCACCGCCGAGGAAGCCTATCACCGTAAGCCCAACGATAAGGAACTGTTGCTTGCCCAGTGTGAGATGAGTGGTGGCATGGGATGGCCAGAGAGTGTCAAAGGCTCCTTCAAACACAGCGCGAAGGTTGCCGGTCATAAAGGTGACATTGAAGGCGACCTCTCCCGCGCGGCGGATAACCGTGATGATCACGGCACCGGAGACAGCAAGACAGACGACCAGCAGGTCTGCCGGGATACGCGAGGCAAAAGCACCTGCAAGCGTTAGAGTCGCAATTTGAAGTAGCAGTGTGAGATGCAGGGCAAAAGGGCGGAATTTTCGGAGGAGGGATTTGCCGATGAACACACCGCAGGCAAAACCGAGAACAGGCGCAAGGTGACTCAGGATCGAATGCAGGTTGTAGGAGGCAAACGCAACGCCCAGCAGTACCAGGTTTCCGGTCATGGCATAGGCAAAGACGTGACCATGGCGCATGTAGACCACGGCATCCACCAGGCCGGAAGACATGGCGAGCAGCATAACGGCCAGGATGATTCCTGGCCTGCGCGGAAGCGGATCAGGCAAGGTGTAGGCGTTTCCTTTTTGAAAGAACTGGCGTGTGATTTGCAACACAGCAAACAACACTCCGTGACAGGATGATTGTAATGATCGGCAGGTACGGGCGTGGCGACGCTTGGCCAGTGAAATAACGCAAAGCTTCCAAGGGAGTGGAACGAGATTATGGCGATCAAGTGGGACAAGATGACGGTCAAGAGCCAGGAGGCGATACAAGCCGCCGGGCAAATGGCCGCGGAATATGGCAATCCGGAAGTGATGCCGCTGCACCTGTTGGCGGCTCTACTGGAAGACCGTGAAGGTATTGTGTTGCCGGTTCTGGAGAAGATTGGCGTACCGGCGCAGCAGTTGTTGGCGAATGTGAATGCCGCGATTCAGCGGTTGCCGAAGATTCAGGGCGCACAGCAGAACCCCAGTGCCGGTGCGGCGCTGACGAAGGTGCTGGAGCAGGCGTTTAAGGAAGCCGACAACTTTAAGGACGAGTTCGTTTCAACGGAACATCTTCTGTTGGCGTTGGCACAGCAGAAGAACGATCCCACGCGCGACGCGTTAAACGCTCTGGGCGCAACGCATGACGCGATTCTGAAGGCGCTCACAAGTGTGCGCGGAACGCAGCGTGTAACGGATCAAAACCCTGAGGGTAAGTTCCAGGCGCTGGAAAAGTACGGCAAGGATGTCACCAAGCAGGCGCGTGAAGGCCGTTTGGACCCCGTCATTGGTCGCGATGAAGAGATTCGTCGTGTGGTGCAGGTACTTTCGCGTCGTACAAAAAACAACCCCGTCCTTATCGGTGAACCCGGTGTAGGTAAGACGGCGATTGTAGAAGGACTTGCGCGCCGCATTGTGAGCGGTGACGTTCCTGAATCGTTGAAGGACAAGCGCGTGGTCTCGCTTGATCTAGCGAGCATGCTTGCCGGTGCCAAGTATCGCGGCGAGTTTGAAGAGCGTTTGAAGGCGATGCTGAAGGAAATTGAAGAGTCGCATGGGCAGATCATTCTGTTCATTGACGAGCTTCATACCCTTGTGGGTGCAGGCGCTTCCGAGGGTGCAGTCGACGCCAGCAACATGCTGAAGCCCGCGCTGGCGCGTGGTGAATTGCGTGCCATTGGCGCAACGACGCTGAACGAATTCCGCAAGTACATCGAAAAAGATGCTGCGCTCGAACGTCGCTTCCAGCAGGTGTATGTCGGTGAGCCGAACGTTGAGGACACCATCGCCATCCTGCGCGGATTGAAGGAGAAGTACGAGGCGCATCACAATGTGCGCATCAAGGACTCCGCCATCATTGCAGCGGCAGAGCTTTCGCATCGCTACATCAGCGATCGCTTTCTGCCGGACAAGGCGATTGATCTTGTTGACGAAGCTGCGGCTTCACTGGCGATTCAAATTGGCAGCGTTCCAGAAGAGATTGATGCGATTGATCGTCGCGTGATGAGTCTTCAGATTGAGAAGACAGCTCTCGCACGCGAGACGGACGAGAACAGCCGTGATCGTCTGGAAGATGTGGAGCGCGAGCTCGCTGAACTTAACGAAAAGGCAAGCGGGCTGCGTGCAAAGTGGCAGCATGAGCGCGAAGCGATTGGCCGCATCACTGAACTGAAGAAGCTGGTGGAGAACCTGCGCTTTGAAGCAGAGGACCAGACGCGTCGCGGCAATTATGAACGTGCTGCTGCGATTCAGTATGGCGATCTGCCAAAGGCGGAAGCAGAGCTGAAGTCGCTGGAAAGCGAACAGGATGCCATCAAGGCCGGCGCTTCGGCACGCATGTTGAAAGAAGAGGTGGATGAAGAGGACATTGCGGAGATTGTTTCGCGGTGGACCGGCATCCCCGTCAGCAAGATGCTCGAAGGCGAAGTGCAGAAGCTGGTGCAGATGGAGAAGCGTCTGCAGGAACGCGTCATCGGTCAGGACGAAGCGCTGGTTGTCGTTGCGAATGCGATTCGTCGTTCGCGTGCGGGTCTCAGCGATCCGAAGCGGCCGATTGGTTCGTTCATCTTCCTGGGCCCAACGGGTGTAGGTAAGACGGAAACGGCGCGTGCGCTTGCTGAGTTTCTATTCGACGACGATCAGGCAATGGTGCGCATCGACATGAGCGAGTACATGGAGAAGCACGCCGTGGCACGCTTGATTGGCGCGCCTCCGGGATATGTCGGCTTTGATGAGGGCGGTCAACTGACAGAAGCTGTGCGTCGTCGGCCATACTCGGTTGTGCTGTTCGATGAAATCGAGAAGGCACATCCCGATGTGTTCAATGTACTGCTGCAGGTGCTGGATGATGGTCGTTTAACCGATAGCAAGGGACGTACAGTGGACTTCAAGAACACTGTACTGATTCTGACAAGCAACATCGGCGCAAGTGCTCTGACGACCGCATGGGCAGAGGGGCCGCAGGGCTTTGAGGATGCGAAACAGCGTGTGCTGGAAGAGCTGAAGAAACACTTCCGTCCTGAGTTTCTCAATCGTGTGGACGATATCGTTGTCTTCCATGCGCTGGGTGAAGATCAACTGACACACATCATTGATCTGCGCCTGCATGAGTTGGAGAACCTGCTGAAGGATCGCAAGATCACGCTGGAGTTAACACCGGAAGCACGGCATCTGGTCTTTGCAACAGGATACGATCGAGCTTATGGAGCGCGTCCGTTGAAGCGTGCGATCCAGCGGCTGGTGCAGGATCCACTGGCCATCAAGATCCTGAACGGCGAAGTTCGCCACGGCGACCACGTACGCGTGGAAGCAAAGGGAGAACATCTTGATTTCCAGGTGACCGGCTCAGAAGAGCCTGTAACAACGTAATGCGCTTGGAATACTGAAATGCCTCTTCATTGAAGAATGAAGAGGCATTTCCATTATGCGATGTATGACGCCAATCAGTTCTGAGAACCAACCTTGTACAGCACAAGGATATGGTGTGCAGGGTCGTCGAAAATGTCATAGCGCGCAACCTCAACCACCGAATGATGGGTGAAGAGGTATTGACGCATGGGTGTAGTTTTGTTCGTCCCAATCAGATAAATGAACCAGCCTGGATGGTGCATCTTATCTAGATCTGCAGGGGGAAATACAGCATAGCTTTCGCAAATCGAGGAGAGCCCCGTGAACAGCGAAATCTCATCCCCTAAATCAGAAACGATAAACCGATTGGAAGATGGCGTTGAATCAATAACGCCCCGGATGCTATTTGTGGCGGACAGAAATGTGTATTGCGGATGGGTTATATACCGCAGCGTCCTGACAGTCATGGTAACGATTGTCGTTAGCATAATTCCCGCGAAACACACCGTTGCCCATCGGTAGTTAGATTGCTGTGGACCGCGGTCCATAAGCAACTGCAATGTGAGGACCAGCACAATACTTATCGACGGCGCTACGACCAGGTAATACCGTGGCTGCAGGTTGCCATGGTACAGAATGAACATTAGGTATCCCGCTGCGGCAAGTGCAGCCGCGGTAAAAAGCGGTGATTTCCAAAGCGTTCTCAGCCATATTGCCGCTCCCACAAGGCTAAGACACGCTAAGGGAAACAGAACTGGATGGATCCATCCTCCATCGCGCAGGGTCAGCATGAAGTATCGCGGAACAATGCTCAGGTGAACGCGGCCATGATTGACTGAAAATAATAGTCGGCTATCTTCGCGATACGGATACATCGCCAATTGATACGCGCCAAAACTTATTGCCATGACAGCCGTAGCAATCACACCACGGCGAAATAAAAGGGATCGCGCGGAACCCTCTTGTTGCCCACAAAGAATGAAATAGGCGGCAACAGAAGGCAGCAGTACTAGCCCAGTGCTCTTCGTCAGCAGCAGTGCGGTCATGCTCATGCCCAGTACAACGGAGTACAGCGGCCACGCAGAAAGCGCCGCCCTACGAGCAAGAATCCAGCACAACAACATCCAGAACACCAAGACAGGTTCCAGGATAGCCAGCCGCTGAAAACCATAGCTAAAAGGGTTCAAAAGAATGAGTGCAACCGCTAATGTTGCCATCAGGATACTGGCGTGTCTTCTTACGAGCGCCCATAGCATTGCCATGGAAGCCCCAAACACCAATAGTGCCAGGACGCGCAGTTGCACGATCCCAAAACCAGCTACGCGAAACCACAGAGCAGCAAGCACAGACCATACCGGCATCGGAACTGCCGGGTTGAATGCGCCTGGCGAATACCAGTTGCCAAGTACTTTCTGGTGCACTGCACCGCTTGCATACCAGCCCTCATCGGTCGATTTCGCCCAGTCATTCCAAGGAGAAAAGTTTGGGAAATCCGCTCTCAGATGGACAAAGTAGAGCAAATAAAACGCAGCACTTAAAAGGAACAAAAAGTATGTAGCAAATCGTTGCCAATCCGGTAATGTGTTTCGTCGGTTCATGGGGCCAGGCGGCTCTTCAATCTCAGAATGGGCGCTTCGAAATAATGGAAGCTGAGCCACGAGAGTACCAGCGTTCCGACGAATGCTACTACTGCAGTCCCTTGTGGCAGATACTTCTTGTGGCCAAGCATGAGCAGCAGGGCTATGGTATGAAACTGGGAATAGAAGATAAGGTGATACACATAAAAGCCATAGCTCCTCTGTCCCAAGGCCCGCAACGCGGGTAGCATGCCTAGCCGAAACAAAAAACTCCCGGACTGAATCATCAGCAGAATCATCGCTACGCCCAACACGGCAAATAGCGAAAAGATGAAGGCATTGTTGTTTCTTATAAGGCTTGCATCGATCAGCTGATGTGTTTGCACCAGGTTGAGCATCTCGATCGCAGCAAAGGCGAGTCCGCTTAAAAGCAATAGCGGCTTTGCAAACCGCTGCAGTTGCGAAGCTTCAGGCCCGCGAAGCGCGAGCGCCGCTGCACCACCGAGCAACAAGGAATCCGCACGTAGCGGCGTTGGGAAGTAAATAGCGCCAAGCTCGATCCAGCGTGGCGACAGAAAATGGAGACACGCTAAACGCAAGAATGGAATTGCTACTGCGACAGCAACGCACAGATTCCGGAGAGTGATTCTGCGACCTATGACATATACCAGCAGAGGCCATACAAGATAAAACTGCTCTTCTACACTGAGGCTCCATAAGTGGTCTAACCCGTAGCCGAAGGCGTAACCGTGAACGGTCGTTATAAGTCCTGCAAAGGGCGACGCGTTGGCCGCGTAATCGGAAGCAAATAAGAAATTTGCATAATTTCCTAGATACGCAGGCCATACCCACAGTCCACGATAGAAATGCCAGTGAACCAACGGATACAGCAGCACCGGAATTAACAGCACCAGGTAGTAAAGCGGAAAGATACGTAAAGAACGTCGAATGTAAAAAATGCGAAAACGATCCGCACGGGCTCGTGAATCGTACAGGATGCCGGTGATGAGGAAACCGGAAAGAACGAAGAAGATATCCACGCCCGCCCATCCCCAATTCAACTGCTTCGGCAGGCCCAGATAATGAAAGCTGAAAACAGCTAAAGCTGCAAGGCCGCGCAATCCATCCAGGGCAGGATAGTAGATCTTATTTTCAGGAAGCGGAACTGCTTCGAGTTCTTTCGTCTCGCTGAGCAAGGATCCTCACAGCTTACGGCATAGTTGATATAAGCACTTCATGTTGCACAATTTCTCGCAAATGAAACGATATAGATGTCATTTTTGCCGGACCGAACCAAGCACAAAGCGGTACAGCATCTTCTTGCAGATATAAGAGGACAACAGTCTAGCCAAACATATACGAGAAGGCGGAGGGAGACACAACCTTTTTAAGCGGAATGTTCTTCTTGTTGCAACGGATAGGAGACGTCAACATAAGCGAGATAGCCGTAGCAAAACAGATGTACCGCTAGAGCATTGGAGCGACAAATCACAATAGCCGCTGCCGCCACGCTATAGAGAGCATCCGAGGGGTCAGTTTAGGCGATTGGCAAGCATCATCTTTGCTGTTTAGAGATTATCTTCTATCTGGGCTTGCTGCCTCATTTTGGGTAAAGGATACAAGGACCAGGTCGCCGCCCAATGCGGTTCCAATGGGAGTAACCACCGCGTGATCGCGTACAAGCTGGAGATCAAGCCAATTCCACCCACCGCCGTGATAGAGGATCATCAAATGTGGCCCGGGCTGTCTGCGTAGATCTTCGTAGTTTTCGATACGATAGCCAGTGAAATGCCGCATGTGTTCTGCGGTGAGTGACTGCGTGTCGTGATGCGCCAGAGCAATCTCTAGCGGCGCGGAGTAGACGAGCGCGAACCGGCTGCGGATAGCAGGATCTGCAACGGCATTTCCAATCTCGTCGAAGTTGCCCATGTTCTGTATGTAGATAGGTCCCGATTGCGCTGGCACATGCGATATCGTCAGCATTCGCGGCGACGGCCTTTGCAGGCGCGCATTTGCTGCGCGTGAAAAACCCAGGCCAACAAGCAATACCAACACAACACCAACCAGAGCACGCGCACGAAACGCATTGCGCTCAAACGGTGTGACAGTAATCGCAATGAGGACAGACAGTCCCAAAATCGCTGGCAGAATGTAACGCACTTCAATGGAATGGGTGACGAAGCGTGCCAGAAGAAATCCAAAAAAGGGGAGTATCGCCAGCACCAGAAGGAATGCCTTTTCAGCTAACGGCACCGTTGGATCATTGGCGCGAAAACGAACCAAAAGCGCGGCAACAAAAATCAGCGCTGCCACAACAAGAAGCGCCATAAGGATGTGCTGTGTCCGCAAGGAATACTGCGTGTAATTCAGCAGAAGCGCACGGTACGACTGCGTGACTGCATGTAGCCCCACCTTACCCACGTTGTAATAATGCTTCCGAAATTCGCCAGCGCTCTTTTGAAACGGCAACGTGAGAAGAACTCCGGCTGATCCGATTCCGATCGCAAAGATCATGGGCCAATCGATCCGACGACGCTGCACAATACGCACCAGCTCAGCGGCATACAACGGCAGTAGCAGAAGGATCGCAAAGTAATGCGTATTTAGCGCGAGAGCCAGCGTAACGGCAAGCGCAATCAGCCACGCAGTGCGTTCCGTATCGCGTGTGCAGTGCTGGTAGGCAAGCAATAACAACGCGCCGAGTCCCAGAAGAACACCATAGGGTCGTGCTTGCTGTGCGTAAAAAAGCGTTGCGGTAAGAGCAGGAACAGCAGCCGCAATGAAGCCGGCAAAATTACCTGCAATGCGCTTCGCTATGGCATACAGGCAGACCTGCATCAGCAGAAAGCCCAGCAGTGACGGCAGACGGATAGCAAACGCTGTTGCACCAAAGAGCGATGTCGAAGCGTGACCCAGCAAGTGATAGAAGAGCGGGTCCAGCGAGATGGGGTAGTGTCGCTGGACCTCGATCAATTTGCTGATGGAAGATACCGTGTCCGTCTGAAAGACGAACCATTCGTCCTGATCAAGCGGACGATAGTGGCCCCAGGCAAGCGCGCTGGCCGCCGTAAGGATGAGAAGAAGAGCAAGCAGAGTGCGGCTGAATCGTGTCTCAGACGCTGCTGTCATGCCACCTCGCCGGTGAATTCTGTTCCGTTCCGCAACTGCGACTGTACCGCCGGAGCGGTCACCGCGGGCGTAGAAGGAAGCGTGGGATTGAAGAACTCTTCGAGCCGCGGCATGTGGATGAAGAGCAGAATCGCCATCACCAACGACGTCGCAATGAACGATGCCATCAGCAACGGTTCACGATACAGCTTTTCCGGGTTCTGCACAGCAGACTGCGGCTTGAACGCAATCTGCAGATAGATTGCCATGGTGAAGGCCACCAGTGGGAATCCCAGGATCAGTTCCATGCGGTAACGAATGATGAACGCGCCCAGGAAGAGCATGGCCGTGGAGGCGTAGAACAGAACCGAAACCAGCAGGCGCTCCGGGGTGTAGTGCTGGAAGCTCTTGCGATACGACCCGGCAACGGTGCGGTCGCCAATCTCGTTCAGTTCGCTGAAGCGCTTCAGCGCCATGAAGTAGCAGCCAATCATCCAGTACGCAATGAGCAGCGAAACCGGCGGCACCAGCACTGCCGTTACGGCATACCAACCCAGCAACATACGCAGAGGGTTGTTTACTGACTCGGTCAATACGTCCACATAGGGCTTGTCCTTGGTGCGGACGGGAGGGAAGTTGTACAGGCAGCCCATGATCCACAGGATCAGCGCCACCAGTGTGAACATCCTGCCTATGAAGAACCAGCCAATGGCCAGTCCCACCAGCATCATGCAAAGCCACTGAATATAGGCTACGGGAATGTTCACCACACCGCGCGCCGCCGGCCGGTTCTTCTTAATGGGGTGCAGGCGGTCAAATGGGGCGTCCAGCACTTCATTAATGACATAGTTGCTGCACGCCACCAATGTGATGGAAAAAAAGGCCAGCACCAGCCGGACAATGAGGCTGCGATCCAGCAGTGCGGGGTAAGTGCTAAGGGGAACGATTACGCCCGGAAGGACGAAAAGGTTTTTGATGGAGTGGTCCAACCGCGCAATGGCGATATGAGCGCGCACGCGCTCTCCAAGTGACACGGTCGGTTTCAAGGCGTCATTCATGATGGCGTAAAGACTCCGATCTTTCGCCTTAGGCTACCATCCTGCGGTTGTGCCCTTGTGAAAAGAAGTGCGTCTAACAGGCCTGAGATAATGAAAGGATGTCGATGTTCCCTCGCGTTACGCGTCTTTCTGCACTTCTTCTGCTGGCTGCCAGCACCATCCTTAGCAGTGGTTGCCGTGCCCAGGCTGGCGCGGACGCCATGAAGATGTCGCCGGAACTGACGCGTCGCGTCGCGCTGCTGATCCGTACGAAGGCGCAGTTGCCCTTCACTTATGACGTAAAAGTTGGTGATCGCCGCCCAAGCCCCGTTTCAGGCTTTGACCAGATCACCGTCTCCATTGGCGAATATGGCAAGGCGCTGAAGCCCATGACCTTTCTCATCAGCAAGGACAACCAGTCGCTGGCGCAGATGAATACCTTCGACCTGTCCAAAGACCCCCTTAACCTGACCAGTGACGCTGGCCGCCCCGCGCGCGGTGGCAATGAGAAGGCCCCGGTCAAGATTGTGGTTTACGACGACCTGGAGTGCCCGTTCTGCGCCCGCATGCACGCGCAGATGTTCCCCGCCATTACGAATCGCTATGGCGACAAGGTCCGCATTGTGTACAAGGACTTCCCTCTGACGCAGATTCACCCCTGGGGCCTGCACGCAGCGGTGAACGCGGACTGCCTGGCAGACCAGAACCCCAAGGCCTACTGGAACTACGTGGATGACATGCACAGCCATCTGGACACCATCGGCATCGATCCAGACGCGAAGGATAAGGACAACAACAAGACCCTTCCCGCGGCCCTGAAGCAACTGGATCGCGCCGCGCTGGACGAAGGCACGAAGCAGAAGCTGGACATGAAACGCCTGACTGCCTGCGTGGAGAAACAGGATGAGACCGCTGTAAAGGCCTACATGAAGGAAGGTGAGGGGCTGAATGTTAACGGCGTTCCGGCCCTGTTCATCAACGGCGAAATGATTACCGGCGCCGTGCCGATTGAGTTTGTCTATCGTGCCGTAGACGACGCCCTGCTGGCACAGGGAGTCACTCCTCCACCCGCAGTTCCACTGCCCTCGCTGGATGCTCCTGAGGCATCCACTTCGGCTCCGGCGGCGAAATAATGTTTCGTGAATCTGCACAGCTTTTGTCGCAACCGTGCGCTCCGGGCGCGAAGGCGTTACCATTGCACCGGATGCTTTTAAAGACCGCACATCGCGCCACCTGGCTATTTTCTGCCGTTAGTCTTTTCACCGTTGTCGCCACCGTGGGGTGCAAGAAAGAACACGGAGCGGATGTCGTTGCCAGCGTGAATGGCCATGCCATCATGCGTTCTGAGTTGGACCGCACCTACGAGGATCAGGAGCGTACACGCCAGGATCAGCAGCCCATCACGGAAGAGCAGGCCAAAAGCGACAAGCTGCAGATTCTCCGCACACTCATCGACGCGGAGATCACAGAGCAGCGGGCCGCCAAAATGAACCTGACGGCCACCAATGAAGAAGTGGACGCCAAGTTGACGGAGATGAAGAGCCACTACACCGAAGAGCAGTTCAACCAGATGCTCAAGGAAAGTGGCCGGTCGCTGGACGAAGTACGACGCGACCTGCGCAAGTCCATCACGCTTGAAAAGTTGTTTAACAAAGAGATCAACAGCAAGATCAACGTGACCGATGGCGAAGTCTCGAGTTTCTACAACTCGCATAAAGCCGATTTCAATCTGATTGAAAACAAGATTCATCTGGCGCAGATTGTAGTGACCAATCAGCCGTCACAGCAGGCAGGCGGAAACCTTCAGGGCAGCAAGGCTGGCAATGACGCCGATGCTCGTAAGAAGATTGCAACCTTGAAGGCACAGTTGGATAGCGGCGCCGATTTCAGCGCGCTGGCTGCGAACTATTCCGAAGACCCACAGACCGCTTCCAACGGAGGCGATATGGGCTTTATCTCCGAATCGCAACTGCGACAGGACGCGCAGGTGTGGGATGCGGTAAGCAAGCTGAAAGCGGGCGAGAACACTGCCATCATTACGATCACACCACCGGGTACGAAGCAGCCCATCGGCTACTCCATCATTCATCTTGTAAGCCGTGAGGCTGCTGGACAGCGTGATCTGAACAATCCCGCGGTGCAGCAGAACATCCGTGATCAGATCCGCAACACCCGCAGCCAGTTGCTGCGCAGCGCGTACCTCGAAATGCTGCGCGATCAGGCGAAGGTGGAAAACTATTACGCGGAAGATATCTTCAAGGCGGGCTCCGGCTCGTAGAAACTGACGTTCGATTTATGCAGAGAGGCGCGGCCGATGCCGCGCCTCTCTGCATTTACCGCCGTCATTTTGTATCGAATCGAAGCTCATACGGCCAAAGGCCGTCATCCTGAGCGAAGCGTAGCGGAGTCGAAGGACCTGCATTTTCTCTGCCCACTACGATGCTTGAGGACAACCTTCCTTCAGCCATAAGCGAATGCTCACGCGCAAAAATTGCAGTTGCGCGAAAAGCTCCGCTCAGAATGACCAAGCAACGCCGATGCTCTTAGAAGCTAAGCTTCAAACTCAACTGCAACTGTCGTGACGTCGCCGCTGCCGTGATCACACCAGCCGTGGGACTGGCGACAATCGCTGCTGTTTGATTCGCCGTTGTTCCCTGCGATGGTCCTGAGGAATAGATCACCGCATTGGGCCCAAGCAGGTTGGTGTGGTTCAACAGGTTAAAACTCTCCACACGGAATTGAGCTAAGACGCGTTCGCCAATTGAAGTAGTCTTCTGCAGCGACAAATCCCAATCCGCATAACCCGGCGCGTTCAGCGTGTCGCGTCCCAGGTTGCCCACCGTGCCATACGCAGGCGCGCTAAACGCGGCAGGGTTGAAGTATTGCGCCACACGCTGCGTGGTTGTGCCCTTGTTGATCAGCTTGCCGTTGAAGTTGGGGTTCACGTTCGGGCGAACAGGATTACGCGTATCGCCAGAGCCCGTGGGGTTGTAGCCAAGCTGCGGCGAGAACGGCAGGCCACTTTGCAGCGTGAGGATGGTACTCACGGTCCATCCGCTCACTAGTTGATTCGTGAACGCGCCGGTGTTCGAAGCAAATGCATGGCCATGACCGAAGGGCAGATTGTACGTTCCGTTGAATGCTGCAAGATGACGAACATCCGTGGCGGCAGGGCCGTAATCTAGTGCAGGGTTCTTTGGGTAAGAGACGAACGCGGGCGTATTCGCCGAAACGCTGGTATTCCACGCCGAGCCATTGTCCAGATTCTTGCTGAAGGTATACACAGCGCGGAATTGCAGACCGCTGGCGAAGTTGCGCTTCAGGTCTAGTAGCAGGCCGTTGTAATTGCTGCTGCCCTGTGACACCCATGACGTCGTATTCGCCACCGCAGGATTCGCGCGTGTGGTGTTCGGGTAATACAGCGTGCCGTTGGGCACACCCGTGGGGCAGTTGTTGTTGCAGACGATAGACGCAGGTTCATTCTGGTTTTCACTCAGAATCTGGTGATAGCCGTGCGATCCGATATAGCCCGCAGTCAACGAAAGATTCGGTGCAAGCTGACGCTCAACGCGCAGCGTATAGGACGCAACCGTTGGCGTTGCAATATCCGTCTGCACGTTCGAAGGTGAGATCAAACCTGCTGCACCAGATGTTGGATTTGCCACAGTTGTACCGCTGTACGAAAGCGTCGTGTTGAACGGCGCAGCCTGATCGAAGCGGTAGTCCAGGTTATCCAGCAGTGAATGATGCAGACCAAAGCTGGCGCGGACAGCAGTCTTACCGTCGCCGGAAACGTTCCATGCAAGTCCCACACGCGGCTGCGGCAGGAACTTCGCGCGGTTGTTCAACAGGCCGTTGCTACCCACAGTGGGATTGGTACTGATCACGCCATTGGTCAGCGTGTACACACCAGCGCGGCCCCGGGCTTCATTGAACCCATTGCTGCTTTCAAAACGCAGACCGTAGCTCAGCTCCAGATTGCGATGCGCCTTCCACGTGTCTTCCACATAGGCCGCGCCAAACCAGCTACGCCACGCCAGTTCCGTAGGTGACGGCACAACAGTGAATGTCTTGATATTGCCCGCAAGGAACGTTGACAACGATGCAAAGCTGGCCTGCCCGTATTGATTCTGCGCCAGGTTGTCGTTTGATTGCAGGCGCTGCAACCAGCCGCCTGCTTCCAGCGTGTGATTACCCAGCGTGATGTAAACGTGGTCGTCGAAGGTGAACAGGTTGCGCGTAATCGCATTGTTCGAACCAACGTTTGCGCCCGCACCCGTGATCTGCGAAGAACCATTGGAGGCCGTCGATCCCGCAATCACAATCGCGCCCACAGGCTTACCGGGAACGAATGTACCGGACACAGCAGCAACATCTGGTGGAACTGAACCCATGAAGTAAAAGCTTGCGCGCGAGAAGCCGAAACGAGCCGTGTTTAATACACGCGGTGAAAACACATGCTGTTCCTGCACGCTGAACACCTGTTCGCGCAACGCTTCATCAATCAGCGAAAGTGGATTCTGCGTGGGGGTATGTGCCGTGGAATCATCCACGGTGTACACGCCAAACAGCAGATCATTCGCCGTCAGGTTTGCATCGGCGCGCGCCGTACCAAAGTCTTCGCGGATGTGCTGTGTCGGAGTGGAATACGCAATCGCAATGCCCGAACCAAGATCCGGCCCATTCGCAATAGGCCACAGATTCAGCAGCGGCTTCACCGAAGCCACGGCAGCCGCGCGCGAAGCCGCATTGGGCACCAGCGTCACGTCGCTCAATCCAAGATTCTGGCGATAGCCTTCATAGTTGCCGAAGAGGAACACCTTGTCTTTGCGAATGGGGCCGCCCAACGCCGCGCCGAAGTTATTGCGCTGGAAGTTCGGCTTCTTCGCCTGATCAAAGTAATTGCGCGCATCGAGTGCAGAGTTGCGCAGAAACTCATACGCCGAACCATGCACACGATTCGTTCCTGACGCCGTAACAATGCTGATCTGCGCGCCCTGTCGCTTGCCATAGCTGGCGCCATACGTGTCAGACACCACGTTAAATTCGCGCACGGCCTCCACACCCAGCAATTGGCCGCTGGTGCCGCCGGGTGTCACATTGATGAGCGATGCGCCGGTATATTCCACGCCGTTTAGTAGGTAGAGATTGTCCTGCGGGCGGCGACCAGACACAGAAAACATATTGCCCACAGACGAGTTCGACGTGCCAACAGAGCCCGATCGCTGCGAGGTGTAATTCACCGTCGCAGGATTCAGCGTGATGAGCTGGTCATAACTGCGCCCGTTCAGCGGAAGGTCTTTCACCTGGCGCTCATTCACAAGCCCGGACACCTGTTCGTTCGAAAGATTCACGGTGGGCGCAGAATCCGTCACGCTGACCTGTTGTGCATCTGACGCAACGCGCAGGTGCAGATCAAACGCAACAGCCTGTCCCACGGTGAGGTTGATGCCGCTGTGCTTCTCCGATGCGAACCCCGCGGCCTGCACGGAAATGCTGTAAGTGCCAACGGCCACGGACGGCGCAGCGTAACGTCCTGCCGCATCCGTGATCAGGCGGCGTTCCGTGCCGGTATCTTCATCGCGCACGATGACCGTTGCGCCGGAGACAGCAGCGCCGGACGAATCCGTTACGACGCCATGGATGGTGCTGCCCACAACCTGCGCCACAAGCGACGGCTGAGCAGAGGTAGCGATAAGAGCGAGTGCAATAGATGCAAGACGATAGCGACGCGGAAGCATGCGCGAGGAATCCTTTTATGTGTCGATCTGTGTAGTAAGAAATGCGCGGCGATGCGCCGCAAGAAGCGAGCGGGATATCAGCGACAACAACAACAGGGATTCGCGGAACCAGAATGCACGGGTAGCAAGCTCGCTGCCTGAAGGGGATCAGGCCGGAAGGTATTCAAAAGGAAGGAAAACGCGGAGGGGCGAACGCTCAGAAACTTAGCGGCAACAACAAGAACGGGTTGCGAAGGAGCGGAACGCCATAGTGCGATTATCGCTTCAAGCCCATGAAATTGCAAAGGAATACAGGTCATGTGCCGCATAAAATTCACGTGTTTCCTGTCAGCATAGGTATTAGAGTGGTCGCGTTATGATTCGCTCTTCCCTGCTTGCGCTGAGTCTCATTTCCCTTCCCGCCTCCGCCTTTGCCGCGCAGAATTGCGCAGCACTCAAACGGGTGGCGGTGCCGGATGCCACCATCCTTTCCGCCACCGAAGTGCCTTCGCAGCCCTTTGCCACGCCCGTTTCTGGGCCAGGGTTAATGTTGCCGCCGCTGTGCGTGGTGAAAGGCATCCTGCATCCCACGGCAGATTCTAAAATCCGTTTTGAAGTGTGGCTGCCGCAGACAGGATGGAATGGAAAAATTGTGGATGTTGGCAATGGCGGGTTTGCCGGTTCGATCGGCAACCAGCAGATGGGCGCAAACGTACTACAGGGCTACGCCACCGCCGATTCCGATGCCGGACACCAGGCCGACTCAGAAGATGCAAGCTGGGCCTTCGGGCATCCAGAAAAGATCAAGGACTTCGGCTGGCGCGCGGTTCATCTAACCGCAGGCGTGTCAAAGATCATGGTGAAGGCTTACTACGGCAAGCCGCAGGAGAAGGCGTACTTCGACTCATGCAGTGACGGCGGCCGTGAAGCGCTGATGGAAGCGCAACGCTTTCCGCAGGATTACGACGGCATCCTCGCGGGCGCGCCGGCAAACAACTGGACGCACATGCTGGCCAACGGTCTCGCCATGATGCAGGCCATGGGCAGCGATCCCACGACCTTCTTCTCCAGCATGAAACTGCCCGCAATTCACGCTGCTTCATTGGCCGCATGTGACGCGCAGGATGGCTTGAAGGACGGCATCCTCAGTGACCCGGAACACTGTCGTTTTAATCCCGCAGTACTAACCTGCAAAGGCTCCGAGGACATTAGCTGTCTGACACCAAAGCAGGTAGAAACATTGCGCACCCTGTATGGCGGCAGTAAGGATGCGAAGGGACATATCATCTTCCCCGGCTATGTCCCCGGTGATGAAGGTGGGGGATGGAAGAGCTGGATTCTGGGTACAGCACCCACCACCGGCAGCGGCGGCGCGTATGTCGCCAACTACTTCCGTTACATGGTTTACAACGATCCCAAGTGGAATCCCTTGGCGGCCAACACGAACGATGCTCTGCGACGCGGCATGGAAGGCCCTGCAAAAGATATCGATGCCACGAATCCTGACCTGTCTGCATTCGCAGCGCATGGCGGCAAACTGATTCTGTATCACGGTTGGAATGACCCCGGCATATCGCCTTGGAATACCGTGAACTACTTCAACGAAGTGAAGAAGACAATGGGCGAAGCGAAGGCAGACCAGACCGTTCGTCTATTCATGGCGCCCGGAGTAGAACATTGCCTTGGCGGGCCGGGACCAAGTCTCTTCGGTCAGGTAGGTTTCCCCGCGGCAAATGGTAAAGGTAGCGGCGCGCTGGATCTGCTGCAGGTGTGGGTAGAGAAGGGTACAGCGCCGGAAATGATCCTTGCCGTCACACCGAAAGATCCACGAGTGCCACAGACGATGCGCCCGCTCTGCGCCTATCCCAAACGCGCTATCTATGACGGTAAAGGCGATCCGAAGCAGCCAACTAGCTTCACCTGCAAAGCGGAGTAGCCCGCTACTAAAGTCGATCCAGCCGATAGTACGGATGCATGCGTTGATGCGGTCCCCAGGGTTCGTGGTGGGTGTACACGAACCCCAGCCGCTCAATCAGCGCCTGAGAGTTTGCGTTATCCGGACCATGTCCTGCGACCAGTGACGATGCGGACGTGTGTGCCCACGCATGCGCAATAACAGCTCGAGCAGCTTCTTCGCCGTAGCGTCCGCTCCAGAAGGGACGTGCAATGTGCACGCCGACTTCCAGTTCATCCAGTGAGCCGTGAAAAGGGCGAAGCCCGGCGCATCCGGCATGCTCGCCTGTCTCCAGCGAAAATATCGGCCAGTATTGAAAGCCATGCTTCTGCTGGTTCGCGCATTCCTCGTGAAAGCGTTCCTCAGCCTGTTTCACAGAACGAGCGCCGCCCATGTGACGCATCACGTCGTCATCCGTCCAGAGCGCAATGGCCAGCGGAAGATCCTCGTTGTGCCATGTACGGAAGCGCAGCCGCGCGCTATCGGTCGGGTGCATCGGTGGCCTCAGGCAACGGCATAGCAGCAACTGCTGTTCTCTTACGCCGCAGAACAACATCGGGCAATGCGGAACGCGTCACCAATAGCACGACAACTACCACTAAGAGCCATGCTGCCGTACCTGTTGCCAGCCGTAGAAGTGCCGTGACAAATGTCGTTCCCTGCGGCAGATAGCGCAGGGAAAATGCTGCTGCGCACCCGCCAAGAATGGCGGCAAACGACGACTTGGCAAGTTCATTCCACTCCAGGTCTGCGAAGCGAACCATGCCCTTGCGGTCCAACAGCACCACCAGCGCAATCATGTGCGCAGCAATACCGATGTCTGACGCAATAACCAAGCCCGGAATACCATGCGCGCGAAACAGCAATGCATACAGGGGCAGCGAAAGCACCGTGACAATGGTGCCGGAGATCATCGGTGTCAGCGTGTTACCCGCAGCATAAAAGGCGCGCGAATACAGGTTCTGCGAAGCCCAGAAGATCAGCGAAAGACAGAACAGAACAAACAGAGAAGCTGCAGCGGAAGCATCACCACCGTGAAACTTTCCACCACGCAGCGCCACGTCAATGATCGGCTGCGCCAGCGCAATCATCACAGACGTAAGTAGAAGACTCACTGCCAACAAACGCGACACCGATCGATTTACCGCAGAATTAAACGCACCTTTATCCTTAACCCAAAGCGACGCGAAGAATGGCAGGGAAGCCGCGCCCGCCGCAGGTCCAATAATCTGCATGGGTGCATTGAACAGTTGCCGCGAATAGTTCATCAGCGAGATCGCGCCTTCTGTGTGGCCTGCAAAGTGGTTGCGTATCCACGGGTCAAGCGTAACTATGGACTGTCCCAGCATCAGCGGCAGACTCAGCACGACCCACTCTCGCAGCGCCGGATCGTGCAGATTCAGCACGGGTGACCAACGCATCCCAATGGAACGCGCACCAATGTAATTGATAAGAAAGAACCCGAAGAACGCACCGGCAACCGCGCCAATAGCGAGCGAATACACTCCCATGCGCGCGTGTAATAGGACCGCACCTGCAATGATGCCGCCGTTGTACAGCAGTGGCTGCAATGCCTGATAGGTGAAGATTTTTCGCACCATGAGGCGCGATCCGAAGATGCCTCCGGCAAACAGCAATAACTGGTTCACCAACAGAATGCGTGTCAGCTGCACGCACAGATGTGCGGTCTCAGGATTACGAAGCTCCAGAACATAACGCACATACAGTGGCGCAAAAATCCCGGCGATAACAAGCGCCCCGCTCAATAGGATCATCATCACGTTGAGCACGTTGGAAAGTACGCGGTCGCCGTCTGCCTGTCGACCTTCGCTTTCATATTGCGTAAGCAACTTAACGAACGTTGTGGACGCTACACCACCGATCAACAAATACGAGATCATGTCGGGAAGCTGAAACGCACCGGTATATGCGTCCACTGCCGGACCAACGCCGAAGAAATACGCAATGAGTTTGCTTCTCACCAGCCCAAGCAATCCGCTCAACAGCGCGGAGACCATAAGCAGCAGCGATGCGGAAAACGCAGACGAAGCGCGTCCGCGCGTGTTCTGAGATGAGGTCGTGTCCGCCAAGCAAACTCTATTTTAGGTGCTACCCACACCATCTCCCGGATTTTGTATCAGGATGCGGTTGCGCTTCCTGATACTTCCGTGGCTCACTGAAAGGAATAAGTCGTGGACGTGGAGGAAATATGCGGCGCTGGATTGCGGGCTTGATGTTGGTAAGTGGAATGGTTGCAGGTGTGGCTACTGCGCAGAAGAAAGAGGCGTCCGTTCCCTTCCACAACCCCATTCTGTTCGCCGATTATTCCGATCCAGACGTGATCGCCGATGGCGGCAAGTATTACCTCGTTGCCTCCACGTTTCATTACGTTCCCGGCATCCCAATCCTTGAATCAACAGACCTGGTGCATTGGACGATTCTTGGCCACGCCGTCGATCGTGTAACGCTGGCGCCGCAGTACGACATGGTCGATGGCAACCGTTACGGTGCAGGCATCTGGGCTCCTGCCATTCGCAAACACAAAGGCACGTATTTCATCTATTTCCCCACGCCGGACGAAGGCATCTTTGTTACCACTGCGAAGTCCATCCATGGCCCATGGTCAAAGCCCGTTGCCGTGATTGCACAGCCGAAGCTGGAGGATCCGTGCCCGTTCTGGGATGACGATGGCAATGCCTATCTCATCCACTCGCGCAAAGGCGCAGGCCCGCTGATTCTGCATCGCATGTCGCCGGATGGATTGCATGTGCTGGATGAAGGCAAGGTCATCGTGGACGATCCGAAGAACCTGCACACACTGGAAGGTCCAAAGATGTACAAGCGCAACGGCTGGTATTACATCTTTGCGCCGTATGGTGGCGTGGGCACCGGCGCGCAGGTCGTGATGCGATCGAAGAACGTATGGGGACCATACGACTATCGCACCGTTCTGGCGCAGGGCAACACCAACGTCAACGGGCCACACCAGGGCGGCTACATTGAAACGCCCGACGGCAAAGGCTGGTTCATCCACTTTCAGAAGCGCGAATCGCACGGGCGCATCCTTCATCTGCAACCGGTGCGTTGGGAGGATGACTGGCCCATCATGGGCGATGCTCCTGCAGGCGCAACGCAGGGAACACCTGTCGCTTCTGGCGAAGTGACCGTTCCTGTTGCATCCGTTGGCAAAGGATCGCCGCAGACATCAGATGAATTCACTGCGAAGACATTGGGACCGCAATGGGAGTGGAACCACAACCCCGACAATGCATCGTGGTCGCTGACGAAGCGCATCGGCTATCTGAGTCTGACCCCATCTGTTGCAACGGATCTCTTCACTGCACACAATACGCTGACGCAACAAATGCAGGACAACAATCTGGAAGCCACCGTGCGTCTGGATGTAACCAGGCTTCCGCCCAGCGGGCATGCGGGTTTCAGCATGTTTGAGAAGGCTGCAGGAGGCGTAGAGGTTACTGCCAATGCACAAGGCAAACGTCAGTTGTTCTTCTTTCACGGAAATGATCGCGTCGCAGGCCCTGAGTTAACGCGTGATGTAATCGACCTCCGCGTATCGGTGCATGGCGATATGGCCGCCTATTCTTACAGCACAGAGAACGGCACGAACTTCCAGCCACTTGGTCCAGAGACTAAGATGACGTTTTCATGGTGGAAGGGAGCACGCCCGGCGATCTTCGCCTATCGCACTTCAGCCACTGGCGATGCAGGCCGCGTGGATATCGACTGGTTCCACTACAAGGCGCTGAATTAGCAACAAGCTACTGATTCACACCGCTGGCAAGAAAGCCGCCATCCACGGCAATGATCTGTCCCGTGGTGAAGCTGGTCGCGTCACTCGCAAGATAAAGCGCTGTGCTCACCAGTTCGTCTGTTGTGCCAAAGCGATCCATTGGTGTGCGCATCTTCAGCTCCTGTCCACGAGGACTGTCGATGATCTTGCTGTTCAGTGCAGTCGGGAAAATGCCCGGTGCAATCGCATTCACCAGCACGCCATGCCGCGACCACTCCACCGCAAGTGACCGTGTGAGCGACGCTACTGCAGCTTTACTGGCGCAGTACGCCGAGACTTCCATGAACGCGACAAAGCTGGAGAGCGACGCGATATTGATGATGCGTCCGCGCTTCTGCTGAATCATGTGGCGACCAAACACCTGGCAACTGCGCAGCGTGCCGGTCAGGTTCACATCCAGAATGTTGTTCCACGTATCGTCCACAACATCCAGCGTGGGCTCGCGTTTCGTAATGCCAGCAGCATTCACAAGAATGTCCACGGAAGGGAAGTCCGCCAGAACGCGAATGCAAAGGTCCTCAAGCGAAACGCGCGACTGCACGTCGGAAGTCGCTTCAATCGTCTTGCGACCATGCTCGCGAATCTCATTGGCAGTCGCCGCAACGCCCTCTGCGGATCGCGAAGACGCCACAACATCCGCGCCGGCCTTTGCGAAACCAAGCGCGATGGCTTTGCCAATGCCGGATGTTCCGCCAATCACAACCGCCGTGCGTCCATTCAGATCCATTCTGTTTCCCTCATCTCGTGTTGCGTGTTCACGCTGCGAGTCAATCCAAGCCAAGATACATTGGCCCAGCAAATTCGTTGACAGCGCAGTCGCGGCGTTCGTATAGTTCGCGTCACAAACTATATATGAAAAGCCTTCGTCTTCTGCCTATCCTCTTCAGCGTCTGTCTGTCTCTTCCCGCGCAGACATGGGTGGGCAGTTGGGCTGCGTCGCAACAGGTTCCCACCGGAGCCAACGCGCTGGCAGCGAATGAGTTACAGGCCGCCACGCTGCGACAGATCGTGCATCTTTCGTTAGGCGGCGAGCAGCTTCGTATCCGCATCGCCAATACGTTCGGTACAACACCGCTCCGTATCGCCACAGTACATATCGCCAAACCAAAATCTGCAGCCGATGCAGCGATTGATCCTGCAACCGATCGTGCTCTAAGCTTCGACGGCAAACCGGACGTACTGATCCCGGCAGGCGCAGAGTATCTCTCCGATCCGATTCCGTTTCACGCACCAGCAACGTCGGATCTAGCCATCACCATTCGTTATCTTGCTGCACCAGACGTTCAGACCAGCCATCCCGGCTCCCGCGCAACATCCTATCTTTCGCACACCGCAGCGGTTGACGCCGCAACGATGCCCGATGCGAAGAAGTTTGAACACTGGTTTCAGATCGGCGGCGTGGATGTGCCAGCCTCGAAAGACTCCGCAACAGTGGTCACCCTGGGCGACTCCATCACCGATGGCCACGGAGCCACGGACAACGGCAACGACCGCTGGCCCGATGACCTTGCAGCACGTTTGCTGGCCGATACGAAAACGCGTTCGCGCGGCGTGTTGAATCAAGGCCTCGGTGGCAATCGCATTCTGATGGATGGCCAAGGGCCAAGTGCATTGGCCCGTTTCAGTCGCGATGTTCTCGCACAGCCCGGCGTGAAATACGTCATCGTCTTTGAAGGCGTGAACGATCTCGGCATGTTCACGAAGGATATCGAGATTTCTCCCGAAGAGCATGCCGCGTTGGTGGCACACATCGTCGGCGCGTATCAACAGATGATCGACCGTGCACATTCGGCAGGCTTAAAGATTTACGGAGCCACGATCACGCCCTATCAGGGCTTCACCTTCTACCATCCCACTGCAACGAATGAATTGGATCGCCAGAAGATCAACGCATGGATACGTACATCGGGGCACTTTGATGCCGTTCTGGATTTCGACAAAATTGTTGCGGATCCTGCAAATCCCGCGCGGCTATTGCCTAAATTCGATTCCGGCGATCACATCCATCCGAATCAGGCAGCGTACCACGCCATCGCCGAAAGTATTCCGCTGTCACTATTCGCAAAATAACAGTTCGTTAAGGAACTGACCTATCTTCGGGTGATGTGTTGATTCTCCTCAGCAACACAGGAAGATCCAACTCATCGCGCGTCATGTTGCCCTGCAATTGCTGCGCCTGGGGAAAGTCTTTCACTCCGCTACCAGCGGCGTCCTGCAGATGCAGATGAAAGATGTTGCCATCGTCATCGGCCAGTACCAGCGTTGTACCCATCAGGTGCGCCTGCGAAAAAGTGCTTGTAGCGGTCTCGCGGTCGAAACGATAGCTGGCGTCGGTGACATCGTCGCCACTTACGTTGAGCGTAATCGTCGCCGTGCGCTGTCCAATCTTGCCGCGATAGCGCAGTGTCTCTGCGCCTGCAACAAGCGTCATTGCCAGCAGAATTCCGACGACGAACAGAGAGTGCAGCTTCACGCACGCAAGCCTATCAAAGCGCATGCATCGTGTGCTGCCTGAGCGTTGTTTAGGCAGCCAGCAGCGCTTCAGAACGATGTCTTTGTGCGATCTCGTTTTGCAGGTATGCCGCCTTCGCAAAAACCGCCTGCAGTTGTGCCCATTCGCTGGGAGGCACGTCGAAATACCGCGTAGTGCCGCCCCAGTTGCGGAAATCCACCGTCAGCACCTGGCTTACTTCGTCATAGCGCATTCCCCGGATTGAAACCATTGCGTGTTCCCTCCCTGCACAGCAGTGTTGCGCGCGCTATGTGATGGGAGTGTGAACTCTTTACTTCCGTTGCACGATTTTTGCAACATATTTGTTTTCATCCGCTGTTGCCGCATGCGGTACATCCGATATCGCAAACAGAACCTGCACCGGCAACAGCTCCGCATTACCAAACGCGAAAGCTGATGCCGGTGCTGATGCCGTACGGCTTCAGCGTGCCAAAGGTGAATTGCGGCCACACCTGGTATTCCACATCCACCACGCGGATGTGGATGTTGTCATTGGAGATCCACTTTTCCAAACCCCCGCCCGGTGCCATCACAAAGTACTGTCCGTTGGCATAGCCGTAAGGAAAACGCATGGTGCCCAGACCGACCGGCATCTTCACATAGGGCACCCAACCCACTGGCTTGAAGCTGACGCGCGGCCCAATGAGATACGTGTTCTGCTGTATGCCCTGCTTGCCGCCCCAGCGCAGAAAGCGTGCCTCTCCTTCCAGACCCACGTAACGGTGAAAGTTAGCGTCCACATAGAGGGTGGGGCCGTACAGGTTCGACTTACCGTAGTCGCTCCTGTAGAGCGAACCGGCAATGCCCACTGTGGTGTACATGCCCGGCCCGGTCGCAGCGGCCTTTGTGACCTGTGCTGGGGATGCTGTCACGCACAGCAGCCCCAGCACAGCGAGGATGTTGTTTCTCACCGTTCTCCTCACTGAGTCACCGTCAGGCTAACGGGCAGCGACAGCGTAACGCCGGACTTGCTGGACACGCTCACATTGAAGGTGTACGAACCCGCAGGCGTGCTGCTCTGGTTCAGCGTGCCGCAGCCCGTAACCGGAATCAGCATGGTCAGCAGAACCAGCATCAGCAGAGCCGGAACGCGGCGCTTGCCTCGCAGCAGCCATACAAACAAAGCACCTGCAGGCAGCATCGCCAGTAGCGGACCTTTGCTCATGGGCGTGCTGTTGCTTGCGCTTTCACCACCTGAGGTCAACGGTGATCCGGTGTCGACGACAACCTTGATCTTCACCTGGCCATCTGCCGGCAGACCCACGCTGACCTTCTCAAAGGTGCAGGTCGCGGCATAAGGAAGACCCAGGCAGCCCAATGACAGTGTGTCGCTGAAGCCACCCAACGACTGGATCACCAGGTAGGTTTCAACGTACTTCTTCGACTGCACACTGAGCGCTGAAGGAGTCAGGCTCAGTGTGAAGTTTGTTGCACTGGTTGGGGGAAGCTGAACCTGTGCAGAGGTGGATGCTGCATAGTTCACGTCACCGCTATAGCTTGCCGTTAGAGAAGCTCCATCCACAACCGTGTTCTGCACGCTCAGCGTTGCCACACCGGTTGTGTCCAGGCGTCCGGATCCGATCGACTTCCCACCAGAGTAGAAGGTGACGATACCCGTCGGTGCAACAGGACCGGTTCCCTTCACTACCGCAACCAGCGATTGCACGCCGTTGGTGGCCGTTGAAGCAGCCGTAGAAGTAAGCGACGTCTGCGTAGCGCGTAAGTTCACTACCTGCGTCAGTGCCGCCGAAGTCGTGGCATCTGTCGCTACGTCGCCAGCAAACTGCGCGGTGATGACATGTGTTCCTGCCGCAAACGCAGCTGCGGTGATGGAGGCAGTACCGTTCGCATCCAACACGCTAGTACCAAGCAATGTCGTACCTTCCAGGAAGCGGATGCTGCCAGTGGGCACAGGAGCAACTGCGGTCTTGATGGTTGCAATCAACACGGGTGTATCCAGAGTCAGCGCCGGATTCATGTTGCTTACCAGCGTGAGCTGCGATATCTGCGTTACCTGCTGTGCCACCGCGCCGGAGATAGAGGATGAGTTGTCGCTATCCCCTGCGTAAGACACGGTAATCGTGTGCATGCCCGGTGTCAGAGTGGTCAGCGTGAGCGTCGCAGTGCCATGATTCAGCGCAACCTGTCCCAGCGCGGTCGTCCCATCCAGAAACTTCACATTGCCGGTAGGCGTCACGCTTTCACCCGTCACGTTTGCTGTGAAGGTGACAGCATTGCCGTAGTGGCTGGGTGAGCCGCTGGTGGACAACGTGGTTTGCGTTGTAGCGTTGCGAATCACCTGCGACAGCGGGGCAGACGTACTTCCCTGGAACGTACTGTCGCCTTGATACACCGCAGTCAGGTTATGCGTTCCCACGGCAAGAGTTGAGGTCGTCAATGTAGCCGTGCCATTCGCGTTCAGACTGCCTGTTCCAATCGTGGTGGAACCATCCAGGAATGTAACAGTGCCGGAGGGATGTGCCGTAAGACCGTTGACCGTTACCGCAGCAGAAACGCCAGCCGTCAGTGTTAACGACGCTCCTCCAATGCCAGTGTTCGTGCTGGATGCAAGAGAGGTGTGCGTCTGCACGAAAACTGATTCTGTCACCACAGCAGAAGTGCTGCTCGCATGCGTCGAATCGCCTGCATAGAGAGCAACAATGTTGTGCTGACCCACGGACAACGTATTGATGTTGAACGTAGCCACGCCGGAAGCATTTACAGAAGCAACGCCAATGACTGCTGCGCCCTCCTGGAAAGTCACATTCCCGGTGGGATTGGCGACACCGCTGCTTACTGTCGCACGCAGCGTCACCGTATCGCCATAACCCGCAGAGGCGTTGCTCGTGGTTAGAACCGTGTTGGTCGATGCCGCATCAATGATGATGGTCACCGTCTGCTGCACCGCGGAGTTGTTCTGATCACCTGCAAACTGCGCAGTGATGGTATGCGTTCCCACAGCCAGCGTCGACGTGGCGAAGCTCGCCGTGCCGGAACCATTAATCGTCGCGGTGTTCAGCAACGCGCCGTTATCCAGCAGCTTCACCGTCGGGCTCGATGGAAGAACGCCATTGCTACCCAGCGTTACATTGAGTGTGATCGGCGTGTTGTACGTGGTGTGCAGGGTTGAGGATGTCAGCGTAAGCGTCGGCGCTCCCAGCGTCACCGTAAGAGTGGAAGCCGGGGAAGTAGCGCTGATGTAGTTCGTATCGCCGCTATACGTTGCGGTAATGCTATGCGATCCCTCCGCAAGCGTGCTCAGCGTGATGGCCGCCACGCCCTGTGCATTCACTGAAACAGTGTTAAGCGTGGTTGCGCCATCCAGGAATGTAACGTGACCAGTTGGTTTAACAACACCCGTAGCCGTAACATTTGCGGTCAGCGTCACAGACTTGCCCGCCAGGATGCTGTTCGAGCTGAGCGTTAACGCCACATTGGAGCTGGTGGATTGCACCACCTGGTTGAAGACGCCAGACGTGCTCACGTCATAGTTCGTGCTGCCGTTGAACTTGGCAGTCAACGGATGCGTAGCCACCGAGAGCGCCGTTGTGGAAAGCGTCGCTACACCATTCGTCACAGACACCGTCTGCAACGGGCTGCTGCCGTCGTAGAACGTGACGTTGCCGCCGATAGCGCCTACTGCGGTCTCACCGGGCGACAGCGTAACGGTTGCCGTTAGTGTTACGGAAGAGCCTGCATTCGAAGGCGAGCCATCACTACTGAGAGTCGTGATCGTAGCCAGCCGATTGACTGTGACCGTCGTGTTTCCAGTGCTGCCAGCCGTGTATCCGTCGCCACTGTAGGTCGCAGTGACAGTATCGGTTCCCGATGTCAGACCAGTCGTAGGCAACGAGAACGTGCCATTGCTATCGATCGGTCCGCTACCCAACGTGGTGGAACCATTCTTGAAGGTAATGGTGCCTGAGAGCGTAGGGCCATTTGAGTTGGTAACCGTCGCCGTTAGCGTCGTGCTCTGTCCCACGGTGATGGTAGAAGGATTGGAACCCACCAGTACCGTGGACGCAGCCTTGGTGATTGTCTGCACCAGTGCGGGCGATGTGCTGCTCTTGCTACTGGTATCGCCTGCGAACTTTGCTGTGATGGTGTGCGTCCCGCCCGTGAGCGTAGATATGCTGAAGCTGGCAGTGCTGTTGGGATTGATGCTGCCCGCACCAATTGCTGCTGAACCGTCATAGAAAGTGATCGTGCCGCTGGTGATCGGCGACGTGGCGCTGATGGTAGCCGTGAACGTTACATTCTGACTCACAGTCGCTGTAGGGTCTGACGAAACCACCACAATCGAAGTGGTCTGCAGAACACTCTGTGTTACAGAGCCCGTGCTCGCGGCATTGTTGTTATCACCGGAGTAGTTTGCATTGATGGTGTGCTGTCCCTGCGTCAGTGCGCTGGTGGTGAAGGTGGCAATGCCATTGTTATTCAGTGCAATGTCGCCGCTGATAGCAGTGGTGCCGTCGTAGAACGTCACGGTACCTGTGGGAACAGCCGATGCTTGCGTCTCGCTGACAACCGCAGTGAAGGTTACGTTGTCTCCCAAACCTGAGGGATTGCTTACTGCGGACACATTAACCGCCGTCGGTTCCACAGAAAGAACTTTACCGGTCATCGTGATCACATCCGGCGAGTTGGCACCGTCCGACTGCACAGTGAGTGTCCCCACAGGATTGTTCCCATCTGAGATGGTGGTCGGTGCGAAATCTACACCAAGTGCGCAGTTGTAGCCGGCCGTCAGAGTCGTGGAGGCACTGCATGTGGTGGTGGCCACGTCCAGCGCACTCTGATTGAAAAGAATGTTGGATGATGTCAGCGTGTCAGTGCCGTCATTCTCGATCTGCAGAATCTGCGGTGTGGCTGACTTCTTACCCACCTTCATGTCAGGGAAATGCAGCAACGCTTTGTTGCTGCTGATCTTCAGCACACGTTTGTTGAAGTCATCCGTAATGTAAAGATTGTTGTGCCCATCCAGCGCAATCGCATAAGGCGTGGAAAGCGAAATCGTATCGGCGTTCAGCAGGTTGTCGTTGGTCGTAGTGACAGTGGAGTAGTAGTAGCTGGCGACCGACTCCATCTTTCCTGTCGTAATGTTGGCACGACGGATGCGGTTGTTCTGTGAGTCAGCAATGTAAACATTGCCCACTGCATCCACTGCAACAGCGGTAGGAAAGTTTAATGTGGCACTAAGGGGCGAACCGCCGTCGCCAGTAAGGCTGGGTGTCCCGTTGAGGGTTCCCGCAGCCGTGGTCAGTTTGCCATCGGTTCCCAGCTTGCGGATGGCCTGGTTCAGCTTGTCAGCAATATAGAGAGCGCCGTTGCTATCAAACGCAAGCCCATAGGGCTGGTTCAACTGCGCGGTTATAGCAAGATGACCGTCGTTGGCGAAGCCGGCAACGCCTGTACCCGCAACAATAGTCATCATGCCCGTGGTGGCATCCACACGACGCACCACGTTGTTCTCTGAGTCAGAGATGTAGATGTTCTCGTCAGCGTCGAGGGCAATTCCGTACGGAGACCGCAGCATTCCCGACGTTGCGAGTACGTTGTCCGGTGAAGATCCAGGTGATGCAAGCGTGCCCGCAACCGTCGTGATGATGTGTGTCACCGCATCCACACGGCGAATGGCATGATTGCCCGTATCCGCAAAATACAGATTGCCCGCACCATCCAACGCAAGCTGCGCAGGAGAGCTGATACCTGCAGTCGTTGCCAACGCGCCATCGTGTTCGCTGGAGGGGTAACCGATGCCAGCGTAGGTTGAGATTTTGCCGGCAGTATCCACGTGGCGAATACGGTTGTTCAAGGTATCGGCAATGTAGAAGTCGCCCGCCGGGGTTCCTACAACACCTCGCGGTAGATAAACGTGTGCGCTGGTGGCGTTTCCGCCGTCCTCGCCATTTATGTATTCCGGCTGCGTGCCGTTGCCTGCCACCAGCGTTGCCTGTCCCGGTTGAATGACAGCAAGCGGCCCAGTGCCCACGCCATCAATCAACTGCTCCGCCAACACCTGGCCTACGTTGTCCATCAGCACCACCGCACCCGAACGACGGCCCGGCGCCAATGGCTTAAACAGAACATTCACAGTGCACGACGACAAGGTAGATTCGGCAGCACATGTGCTGCCTCCCGCATCGGTGAAATCCTTATTCGCAATGCCCTGGGTCAGGATGAGAACGTTCGCCACCGTGCCCGCAGTCGGAGACAGCGTAACCGTAAGGTTCGCGCTCCCGGTTAACGGAGTGCTGCCTGGGATGTGTTGAACGGTTTGTGCGGCAGAAATTCCTGCTATGCCAATGCAGGAAACCAACGCTCCCACGGTGCGGAGCAAAACGGAGCGCAGACACGCGGACGTGCGACGCCGCCAGGTCTTCGACAAACGGACAGACATTAAGTTGTAACTTCCTTCAAAGGGTCCCTGGGGAAGGGAGAGAACCAAGTCATCCGAACAAGCGGACAAGAGCAACACTGGTTGCAGATTCGCGCTCGCAGTTGGCCCGCGATGCGCCTGTTTATAACTTCTGGAAATGAGTTTCCCATCGCTCTCTACGTATGAAAATCACACGCGCGAGGAGCAGTTACGCTATTCGGGGTATACCGCGTGCCTCTTCGCGTTACCCGCCTAACACCAACAAGTTGTGTGGAATTGGGGGCATGAACAGCAGGCCGCAAAATTTCAACGGAGTTAAAAAATCAGCCCAGCGAGAACGGGTGTATGCTGAAACCCCTGTATGAGCGGTACCCGACAGAGAGCCCACCGCGCACAGGAATCAAAAGGAGAAACCTCATGGGACTGATGGACGAAGTGGAGAAGGTCGCTGGTGCAGTGGTTGCTGTCGAGGGACTGAAGAAGGTGGACTCCGACCCTTCCATCCTCACCGAAGCTGCGGCCGCGGTTGCCGGATTTGAAGGCACCGGCGCGCTGAAGGATTTCATTAACAAGGAAACTGGCGAAGGCGAGCAGAAAGAAGGCTAATCACCTGCTCCTGCCATTTGGAACAACTGCAAAGCCCTTCTACCAACCATGGGAGGGCTTTTGTGTTTATTTGCCAATGCAGAAGCTGGAGAAGATACGGTTCAGCACATCGTCTGCTGTAGTCTGTCCGGTCAGCGAGTCCAGCGCACGCAGGCATTCGTAAAGATCCAGCAGCACCATCTCATGCGGTATGCCAGTGCGGGCCGCAGCCACAGCGCGTTCCAACGCTTCCAGCGCACTCTGTACCGCATCGCGTTGACGCAGGTTAGTTAACGTTGCGCCTGCTGCGGAGGGTTGCGATCCCGCCATGCGCAGAATCTCTTCACGAAGCTCTGCAATTCCTTCGCCTGTTGCAGCAGAGGTCACAACGCCTTTTGTGTTTGCAACAAGCGGCTGTGAGCCGTGGCGAAGATCCGCCTTGTTCCAGGCCACCAGCAGCGGTCGATTCTGCAGTGCATCTGCCAGAGGCTTTTCAAGATAAGCCTCAAGCGTATCGTCTTGTGTCCAAGCCATCTCCGTCGCATCGACCACCAGAAGCACGGCGTCCGCATCGGCTATCGCGCGTCGCGAACGTTCCACGCCCATGCGTTCCGCTTCGTCTGCTGTGTCGCGAATACCCGCAGTATCCAGCAACTCCACCGGAATGCCGTTCAGGTTTACGCGTTCTGCAATCACATCGCGCGTGGTGCCAGGAGTGGACGTAACAATCGCACGATCCTGCTCTACCAGCCGATTGAAGAGTGAACTCTTGCCTGCGTTCGGCTTACCAACAATGGCAAGCTGAAGCCCCTCCCGCATCAAACGCCCATGCGTAAAGCTGGCCAGCAATGTTTGCAGTGGTTGCTGCACTGCTCGAACACCCGCAATGATTTCATCCACGGCCATGATGGGCG
The DNA here is from genome assembly GCF_036877645.1 of Terriglobus sp. ADX1. NCBI lineage: Bacteria > Pseudomonadati > Acidobacteriota > Terriglobia > Terriglobales > Acidobacteriaceae > Terriglobus > Terriglobus sp. ADX1. The sequence continues at coordinate 24,202 of NZ_JAEDXV010000022.1, read as the reverse complement.
TGTCGTCTTCAGCAAAGTCAATGCCAGCTTCAAGCGTCGCAATCAAAACCAGGAGCGCATCTTTTGCAGGACGAATCTCCGCGGCAATGCTGCCGCTCATCTGCTCTGCCGCCAGCTTCGCCTGTTCCAGAGTCTGCGCGTCAATCAGATCGCGCACAGCTTCCGCTTCCGTCAGATCAAGACGCCCACGCAGAAACGCACGCTCAGTAAATTCGCCCGCCCGCGCAGGCGTCGCGCCCAACGCAACACATCGCCGCAACAGCCAATCCAGCACCACCGGCGAACCATGCGTTGCAATCTCCACAACATCTTCGCCGGTGTAACTGTGCGGTGCCTTGTAATACGTGGCAATGGCGTCGTCGATGCGCGTGCCATCCACATCGCGCAGAATGCCATAGACCGCATGACGCGGCCCAGCCTCTGAAATCTTTGGGAGCAACGGTTGAGCCACAGTGAGCGCACTCTTACCAGACAAACGAATCACACCAATGCCACCACGCCCCGCAGGCGTAGCAACAGCAACAATAGTGGTCTCGTCCAAAAGATCGTGCGCGGCGCTCATGCACTTATCTTAGTGATTCTCTGAAGAAATATCCGAAAAGCACAAAGGCCACACCAAGTACACGAAGACAACTCCTATGTACTCGGTGTGACCGTTGTGTTTCTGTGAACTACTTCTTAGCCTGCTCGTCGATCCACTTCGACACACGAGCATCCAGCACGGTCAGCGGCAGCGCGCCACCATTCAACACCTCATCATGGAACGCCTTGATGTCGAACTTCGCACCCAGCTTCGCCTTTGCCTTCTCGCGCAGCTTGCGAATCTCAAGTTGTCCCATCTTGTAGCTCAGCGCCTGTCCGGGCCATGCAATGTAGCGATCGGTTTCCGTCTGCGCCAGCGCATCATTCACATCGTTGGCATGCATGTAATCAATCACCTGCTGCCGCGTCCACCCCTTGTCATGGATACCGGTGTCCACCACCAGACGCACCGCACGGAACAGTTCACTGTTCAAGCGGCCATAATCGCTAACCGGGTCCTGATAGAAACCAACTTCCTTGCCCAGTTCTTCTGCATACAGCGCCCAGCCTTCGCTAAACGCAGAGTAGCCGCCGCGCAGACGGAACTTCGGCAACCCCTTCAACTGCTGCGCCACGCTGATCTGCATGTGATGGCCCGGCACACCCTCGTGATAAGCAACAGCCTCATCCAGTACCAGCGTGCGTGTCGTGGGATTCGCAACCGCCACCACCACGCGGCCCGGACGCTTACCATCCGGCGTACCCGCGTTGTAGTGCGTAGCTTCCGCAGCAGCAAAGTCAGGAATCGGCTCCACCGTCACAGGCGACTTCGGCAACAGGCCAAAAAGCTCCGGCAACTTCGGCTCCATCTGCGCAATGTACTTGCGGAAGTCCTCTACGATTTGTTCTTCGCTCTTCGGCTTCCACTTCGGATCGTTATTGATCGCAGCGCGCCACGTCGCCAGATCCTTGTACCCGGCCTTCTTCGCCAGTACGGTCATCTCTGCCGTAATGCGCTTCACCTCATCCAGCCCAAGCTGATGAACCGCCGCAGGTGTAATGTCCAGCGTCGTCATCTGCTTCACAGCTTCGGCATAGCGGCGCTTGCCGTCTGGCAGCGATTCAATCGAAAGCGCATCACGTCCATGCGGCGCGTAATCATTGCGCAGGAAGGCAGAAAACTTTGCATAGGCAGGGAACACATCGTTATTCACCGCATCCGTAATCTGCTGCGTCAACCGTGTCTTGTCCGCATCGCTGAAGCTTGCAGGAAACTTCTTCGTCGGTAGCAGGAACGGGTTCGCCTTCACCACGCCGTCGCACTGTCCAGCAAGCTTTTCTGTAATCACCTTCGGCGGCATCAGGCCATCCTTCAGGCCAATGCGCATTACATCCGTCGTCTCACTCAGCACACGTGGAATCTGTTTCAAACGCGCAATGTAGTCCTCGTAATGCTTGACGGAATCGAACGGCATGCTCAGCGGCAGATCAGCCAATCCGGTATGAATGCCGTTCTGCTGATTGATGGGCATCTCATAGTTCTTCAGCGCATAGCTCACATCGCCGCGCTCCAGGCGATCCTGCAGCAACGCATGCGAGGTAACGTCAGTGTCTGTCATGCCATCGGTGGAGATAGCGTTCAGGCGCTTTAGAAAATCGTCATTCTCCGCGTGATCGCGCTGAATGGAGGCAAGCGAATAATCACCCAGCTTGTCGTTGTAGCGATAGTCGCCAAACGAAGTAGCGCCCGTAGGATTGCGCTTCAGCCCATTTTGGAAATACTCCTCAAACAGCGCATTCTGCGCGGTCGTGCGGTCGGCAACGGAGGTTTGGGCAGGCAGTGAAACGCACACAGAAACGGCTGTGCAGGCAAGCAACAGGGCAGGCGTAATTCGCATGGCAATGAGCGTAGCAGATACATCCCGCCGTTGATACAGACATTGTTTATGGCGCAACGGCCGGGCTCGGAAGCGTCTCCGGCGAAGCTCCCACTGCACAATTCCGTCCATTCCGTTTAGCTTCATAGAGGGCGGTATCGGCTCGATGAAAGAGCTCTCTCAGATTGTCTTGCGCCTCGACACTGGCAACCCCGCAACTGATGGAAATGACATGGTCGCTGAAGATGGGCGATGCGGCGATCTGCTCGCAAAGCACCCGCGCCCGTTGCAACGCCTGCGGATAAGGCGTCTCCGGCATCACAACCAGAAACTCCTCGCCTCCCCAGCGGCCAATAAGATCCACATCGCGAAAAAGCGCAGAGCACCGAAGTGCAAGTGCCTTCAACACTTCATCGCCAACGTCATGCCCCAGTCGATCGTTGATCGCTTTGAAGTGATCAATGTCCAGCAGGATGACGGCGAAGTGGTGCCCGTAACGCGCATAGCGAATCAGCTCTGCTTCAATCACCTCACTGATGCGCCGCCGATTCGCCAATCCAGTGAGCGCATCGGTATTCGCCAGACGAGCCAGTTGCTCCATGTTGAGTTCCGCAATCTGTACCTGGTGCTGATAGCTGGAGAAAAAGTACAAAGCCGCCACCAGCGCTGCCGACACAATATGCAACGTGATCGTAAAAACAGTGTGGATATGCGCAGGCCGCACTAGGTAAGGAAGACTCACCACAAAGAACAGCGTCATCATGGCCAATGACAGCCGAATGCTCGTCTGCCGATCAAACAACGCAAAGACAAGCACGTAGATCAATGGAATCCACAGATAGAGCGGTTCCAGATCCATGCTCGCGCCGTATCGCGTGGAATACAAACTCAACGCCATGCACCCGGCACAAACAATAGCGGCAAACAATAAACAGCAGAGCTCAGCCGTCCGTTGCTGCACATGACGTTTCCACAACAGCAGGAACATGACGGGGTGAAAAACCGCATTGAGCGCGAAAATGACCCGCAACGCAGCCGATGACTGGCCCAGAGACTCCTTCACGGCCCAGCCAGGAATTGTGCCCAGCCATGCCATGGCCAAAATCCATAGCAATAACTTGCGCTTCAGGTCATCAATGGACTGCTGCAAAACGGGCTTCTGATGTGTCTCGTGCGGGGGCATGATCGGTTCTGAGGGACAAAGGGAAAGATACCAAATGGCGCTCATTCTGCCATGACCCGCGTGAGGTATTTATCCAGAGCACCGCTATATGCAAACAGCGCCCGCATGGGGCGCTGTTGTGCATTGCATTGCTCGAAACTTGGCTCTACCGGCGACGGAAGCGTTCGCGAATCTTCTGAGCGCGGTCATCACGTTCGCGTGCCTGCCAGCCTTCGGGATACAGCACCACGAACCGGCTCGGGCCTTCGCCGCTGGATTCCGTGCGCAGCCCCTCGGCACGTTTCAGCGCCAGGTGCAGCATGCGGCGTTCGCGGCTGCTCATCGGTTCATAGCGATAAGGCTTGCGGCTGTTCTTCACGGCCTCAATTCCCTCTTCAGCCAGATCCAGAATCTCGCGATTACGCTCCGCCTTGTAGCCGCAGGCGTCGAAGCTGATGCGATCGTGCTCCTCCGGCTCCAGCCGCAGAATCTTCGCGCACACATGCTCCAGCGAGCGCAGCAGCTCACCATCGCGCTGAATGAGCATGCGCTCATCCGGGCCGCTCAACTCTACGTAGATCAGGCGGTCTTCCAGCCCATCCGGATCGGCGGCGCCTGCGCCGGCCACAATGCGGAAGCGGAGTTTGAATCCGCCTGTCGTCGTCAGCATTTTCAGAAAATCGTGGGTCTGCTGGGCTGCGGTCTTCAGATCCTGCATGCGCGTGCTTTCTTCCTTCTTTCGGGATCGTCGCCGCACTGCGGTTGCCGTCCCGTGGGATAAAAATTTTAGGGTGTCTCTGACAGGTACGCATGAAGTGCAATCTCAGTTGCACATTTCATGCGTACCCGCCCGGTTTACCGTTTGCCCTGGATGGTGCGCGGCTGGCCTGCCTTGCGGCGTGCACGCTTCGCAGCCAGTTCGCGCATCTCGCGGCCTTCCTTCGTCTGGTTCATGGCAAACTGCGCCAGAATCATGATGATGTTACCCACGCACCAGTACAGCGCCAGACCCGACGAGTAGTTCCACGTAATGAAGCCGGAGAACAGCGGCATCGTGAACGCCATCATCTTCTGCTGCTGCGGATCCATACCCGGAGCCGGCATATAGAACTGCGTCAGGAACTGCGTCAGCACCATCACGATGGGCAGGATGTGATACGGATCAGCCACCGTCAGGTCATGCAGCCAGAACCAGTGCGCCTCGCGCAGTTCCACCACCTTGGGCAGCATGCCCAGCATGGCGAACAGCAGAGGGAACGTCAGCAGCGTAGGAACGCAGCCGCCGAACATGTTCACGCCGTTTTCCTTCTGCAGCGCCATGATCTCGGTGTTCATGTCCGCACGCTTCGGATCGGTCACCTTGTACTTGGCATACTTCGCCTTGATGGCGTCCATCTGCGGCTGAATGCGCTGCATCTTCAAACCACTCTTCATGGTCTGGTAGCGGAACGGCAGGATCACAATGTTCACAAAGATCGTGAGCACCACAATCGCCCATCCCCAGTTGCTGGCAACGTGATCGTGAATCCAGTTCAGCAGCAGGAACAGAACCTTCGCGAACGGTCCCCAGAAGCCGAAATCAACCACCGGTTCCAGCGTCTCGCTCGAGCCAGAAACCTTGATGCCCTTCAGAACATCCACTGACTTCGGTCCAACGTACACGCGCATGGTGCTGGTGTTGTCCGTGCTGCCCGCGGCAATGCCGACCACCGGAACATCCACAGACTTTTCCGAAACCGTACCATCACGGTGCAGCTTGTTCACGTCAACGGTGTTGTGCAGCGTGACTGCCGTCGCAGAGCCCGGATTATCCGGCAGGAAGATCGCAGCAAAATAACCATCCGCGGTGCCCGCATACTGCAAGGGAGCATTCAACGTTTCGCCGCCGGAAACCTTTTTGAATTCAATGTGTTCGGCCTTGCCGTCCTTCATCGTTTCAATGCGCGAACCGTTGTAATCCAGCACCTGCTCCTGGTCGCCAAAGCCTGCGGGCCACGCCAGCAGAGCGCGCACCGGAGCGCCGTTCACCTTCACGCTGACCGTCGCCTTCAGCACGTATGTGCTGTCAAAGCTGAAGGTCTTCTCCACATCCACGTTGCCCTGTGTGTAGTGATAGGTCAGCGTCTGCGGAGCGGTCAGGTTGCCCGTTGCGCTGGGCACAAACAGGGCCTGCTTCAGCCCGGCCGTGGTGCCTGCGTCATACGTGTGCAGCGACATGGGGAAGCCAAACTCCTGGCTCGCCTTCGCATTTACCAGGTCCAGTGGAGCGCCGTAGCGGCTCTTGAACTTCTTCAGAATCCACGAGCGAACTTCCGCGCCGCGGTTCGTAAAGGTGATCTTGTACAGCTCGTTTTCAATGGTGGTGGTCTGTTCAGCCGCAGCGGAAACCGTATTGCTGGCGGCGCTGGCTGCAGGAGCCTGCACGGCGTTCGCATTGAAAGCGGCTTTGCTGCCGGTGGGCGCGCTTACGGGAGCATTCGCGGTCTGCGTCTGCGCCGTAGGCGGCTGCAGCGGCTGCTTCTGCTTCGACTTATAAAACTGAAGCCCGGCAAACACGCCGAACATGACGACCAACATTACGAGGAAGGTGGTATTGCTCTGCGAGCCGCCGCCTCCCTGATTAGGGTTCTTGATCTCTGCCACGTTTTCCTGTCTGGTTGGCGCGCCGGGTTTCCGCGCCAAAGTATCCATTTCTCATTCTAAATCGGGAATAATCCCAACGCTTTTTTCGTCCAAATCATTGCTGCGTGCTATGACGTGCTATGAAAAGAGGCAGTATGAGCATGATCCTCGTCGTCGGAAGCATCAATCTGGACCTGGTCAGCACCGTGGATCGGATCCCCACACCCGGTGAAACGCTGCTGGGAAACAGTTTTGCCACCATTCCCGGCGGCAAAGGCGCCAACCAGGCCGTCGCTGCCGCCCGTCTGGGTGCCGCCGTCCACATGATCGGGCGTGTCGGCGCAGACAGCTTTGGCGAGCTCCTGCGCAATGCCCTGATCATTGAGAAAGTCGACACCTCCACAGTGGTCACCGTGGAAGGTCCAAGCGGCGTGGCCGCCATCACCGTGGCGGCAGATGGCAGCAACAGCATCGTCGTTACGCCCGCAGCCAACGCCACCCTGCACCCCGCGGATATCGCCGCCGCCCGCTCGCAGATACGCAAAGCCGCAATCGTCCTGGCGCAACTGGAAACACCGCTGGAAACCGTTGCAGCGTTGGCAAAGGAATGCGGCGACGCCAAAATCCCGCTAATCCTCGACCCGGCACCGGCACAACCACTCCCGTTGGATCTGCTCCGCAGCGTCACCTGGCTCACGCCCAACGAATCGGAGACCCGCACACTGCTGGGCCGCACCACCGCCATGACAGAAGCCAAAGCCGCGGAGCGCCTGTTGGCTCTCGGAGCGCGAAACGTCATCCTGAAACTGGGCGCGCGAGGAGCCTATCTTGCAGGAGCAGATGTGCCGAAGCCGGTCCACGTTCCCTCGCCGGATCTCCGCGCGGTAGACACCACCGCCGCAGGCGACTGCTTCAACGGAGCCTTCGCCGTCGCCCTCACCCAAGGCCGCACACCGGCAGAAGCCGCACGCTTCGCCTGTGCCGCCGCAGCCCTCTCCATTACACGCACCGGAGCGCAAACAGGCATGCCCCACCGCGCCGATGTGGACGCATTGCTGCAATCGGAAAACAACTTATGACCTCAAACCACAGCCCAGCAAAACTCACACGAACACGTCCAGCATCGAGAACGTACGAAGTACCGTCATCCTGAGCGAAACGAAGTGAAGCCGAAGTACCTGCATTTCTCGCAGTCCACTACAACGCCGATGGGAAGCCCTACACCAACCTAATCGTCGATCCTCATCCCACTCGGCGCAGCCAGCGTGGCATAACTCAACGCACCCAGCAGCGTCACCGCGGAACAAACCGCAAACGCCAGCGTAAAGCTGTGCGTACGATCCACGATCATGCCCGTCACCACCGGCGCAACCGACGCGATCAGGAAGCTGGCAAAGTTCTGCAACGCACCCAACGCCGACACCAGATGCGGCGGGCTGACAGCCTGCACATAGCCCCATCCGCTGGTGCCGCCAAACTGGATAAACCCAAACGCAACGCTGATGCTGATCACCGCAGCAGGCAGCGAAAACGCATGCGACGCGAAGAACGACGCCGCCGCGCTCATCACCATGCCCAGGATGATCTGCGTGCGATGAATCGACGTCAGCTTGTAACCGCGCGCCGCAAACGCATCGGCAAGAAATCCGCTGGCCAGCATGCCAAACGCACCTGCAAGGAACGGGATCGCCGCAAGCCATCCGCTCTGCGACAGCGACAGATGACGCTCCGTCTGCAGATATCCCGGCAGCCAGGCAATGTAGAGCCACGCGGTGTAATTCACGCCGCCAAAGCCCAGCATCATGCCCCATACCGTGCGCTGCGTCAGCAACTCGCGATAGACGCTGCCTGTAGGAATCACCGTGAGCGTCTCATCGCTGTGCATGGTCGCCGCACGCGGACGATGGAGCAACAACCACAGCAACGCAACGACGAGTCCTGCCGCACCCAACACCTCAAACATGCCGCGCCAGCCAATGCGCAACATCAGCAGGGTAAGCAACGGCGGTGCAGCCGCAAGTCCAAACGTCTGCGATGAACTCATCAGCGCCGTAGCGCGCCCGCGTGTGCCACGGCTGAACCACTCACGCACACTGCGAATCCCACTCGGATAAAACGGCGCCTCACCTGCACCCAACAAAATACGCAGAACAATGAACACAGGGAACGATGTAACGAATCCCGTAAGCAGTTGCGCCAGGCTCCACACCGCCAGCCCAACGCCCAGCATCACGCGCGTACCCAGCCGGTCCAGCCACGCCACCAGCCCAAGCTGAGCAAACCCATACGACAACGAGAAGGCAGATAGCAACCATCCCATCTGCGCATTGTTTAAATGCAGTTCGCCGCGCACAACGGTATTCGCAACCGACAGCGACGAGCGATCGAAGAAGTTCACAATGCCCGCTGTAAAAAGCAGGACGAGTGTGATGCCTTGATGCGCGCGAAGGCTGCGTTCCTGTTTTCCTGTTGCGATCAAAACGGCAGCCTCGTGAGAAGAGAGTCACGTCCACTTTAGAGCATTCGCTCGAAATGGGTAGTGATCCAATGAAAGGCTGTGATTCAGCGAAGCTCTTACGGTCTGAAAGATCGTCATTCTGAGCAGAGCGAAGAATCCCAACACATTTGCGCGCGCCGTCACCTCATTAAGTTTCCTGCAAGGAAGCCAGCGAAGCTCTTACGGTCGAAGACCGTCATCTGTGAAGTTCCTGCACAAAGCAGAAACCAGCGAAGCTCATACGGACGGAAAGACCGTCATCCTGAACGAAGCGAAGCGGAGCTGAAGGACCTGCATTCCTCTCACACCACTACGATGCTGAAGGAAAGCAAAAACTGGACTAACGCACAGCGCGGTTCGAGTACAAAGTAGCCACATACCCAGCGCCAAAACCATTGTCGATATTGGTCACCGTAATATTCGGCGAACAACTATTCAACATACCCAGCAGCGCCGCCACGCCGCCAAAAGCTGCACCATAACCAACACTGGTCGGTACCGCAATCACCGGCACTGCAACCAGTCCACCCACAACCGAAGGCAAAGCACCTTCCATCCCCGCACAGCAGATCACCGCATCCGCCTCACGAATGGCGTTGAGGTGCGCAAGCAGACGATGCAATCCTGCAACGCCAACATCCGTAAACCGGGAAACCGTCGCACCAAAGAAATCCGCGGTGATGGCAGCTTCTTCCGCAACATTCAGATCGCTTGTGCCCGCACAGATCACCGCGACACGTCCGCCACTCTTCTTGGCGCCATCGCCACAGGTGATAGCACGAGCGCGTGCATGATACTTCGCATCAGGGATCAGCTTCTGCGTCGCTTCAAAGGCAGCGGCATCCGCACGCGTAGCCAGCGCAGGTGTCCCACTGGCATGAATGCGCGAAAGAATCGTGGCGGTTTCTTCTGCAGTTTTTCCCGCAGCGAACACCACTTCCGGTAAACCACTACGCAGCGAGCGATGGTGATCCACCTTGGCAAATTCCAGGTCTTCAAAAGGTAACGAAGCTAACTTGTCTGCAGTTTGTTCGGCGGTGATGTCGCCGGATTCAAGCTGGCGAAGAAGTTGGAGAAGTGCGTCACGCTGCATGATGACCAGCCTGCAGAAGTGAAGCCACCGGCAACAGAGCATTCATGCTGCCGCTGCGATAGCCCTCGGTGTCGAGCGTGACGTAAGTGAATCCTGCCGCTTTCACAGCCGCAGTGATCTGCGACAACATGTCCAGCGACAACGCCTTCGCCAGTTCGCTGCGTTCAATCTCCACACGCGCCAACTCGCCATGATGCCGCACACGAAGCTGCCGGAACCCAAGCGCAAGCAAAGCCTCTTCCGCCTCTTCCACCTGCCGCAAAGCCTCTGCCGTCACAGGCCGGCCATACTCAAGCCGCGAAGACAAGCAAGCCGAAGCGGGCCGATCCCAAACCTCAAGACCAAAGTGTTGTGCCAGCGCGCGAATCTCCTGCTTACCCAACGAAGCATCCGCAAGCGGTGCCACCGCATGATGATTCGCAGCCGCACGCTGCCCCGGACGAAAGTCGCCGCTGTCATCGCGATTGCGGCCATAGGCAATCGTCGCAATACCCGTCTCGCTCAACATACGTTCCATCGTGAGAAACAACTCATCCTTGCAATGAAAGCAGCGAGCGCCATCATTGCGCACATACTCTGCGCGATCCATCTCGCTGGTCTGCACCACGCGCAGAGGAATGCCATTGTCTTCTGCAAACTTCATCGCAAAGGCAAGATGCGTGCGTGGTAACGAGGGCGAATCGGCAATCACGGCAATCATCTTGTCGCCAAGAACCTGAAACGCCTCCCACGCAAGATACGCGGAGTCCACGCCACCGCTGTACGCCACGGCCATGCGTTCATACCGGCGCAGCTCCGCATGTAACTGTTCACGAAGCTGCGCCAGTGCGGTATCCATCGTTACTTTGCCTCAGGAAGATCGCGCGAAAGATCCTTGCGCGAAGGGTTATCCAGCTTTTCCTTCGTAGCCCACAAACCCGCAGAAGGCGTGCTGATGTAGAACACTTCCTCGCCATCCGGCATGGTGTTCCAGCCTTCCTTCATCACGGCGGGGTCATAACGCTTCTGCATCTCTTCGCAGTCCGCGTAACCATAACCCACCTGCTCAATCTCTTCCTTCGTGAGATGACCCGGTGCATACGTGATGTGGAATCGGCCTTCGCTGCTGCCGTGAATCAGGTGAGCCACGCCATGCGGAATCTCCTGCATGTCAGCTTCGGTCTTATAGAGAGCAAGCGTGCGCGGCGTTCCCTTGTAGCCATACTTGCGGATCAGCGCATCCACTTCCGGCTGTTCGCCAAAGCGCTCCACCCCCGGCGCAATGATCAGCAACTCGCCACCATCGGCAATCGCCATACGCGTGCGGTAAACAGCCTTGTTCGCTACCCACGTTGCGCGGAACTCATCCGCCTGCATCACCGCAACAACCTTCTTGATCGGCTTATCAAACAGCGTAATGTTCTGTTCGCGGCTCTGCTTTGCAGCTTGCAGATACGTGTCCAGATCATCGCCCACAAAAATGCCGCTGGTCACCAGCTTGTTATCCGCATCACGCTGCATGACGATTTGCAGATACACATCAGGAAGATTCCGCAGATGCTCGTTCTCGCTCCAGTTGTAGCAGGCGCGCAGCGGAGTAATCAGGCAGCCAAGATTGTTCTCAATGCCATACACCGCAGCCGCAATGTGCGACGCGCAGATGGTGTCCTTGCCGCCAAGACCGATGTAGTAGTTCTTGTTGTGGTTCGCGAAGCCAAGCACTTCATGCGGCACCACGTGGCCCACGTTGATGATCAGGTCCCACTGCTCGTCCATGAGCTTGCTGTTCAGATCAACGGGAATGTCCCAGTCTGCAGCGCCATCGGTGGTGTCCTTCACCAACGCAGCAGGAATGTTCGCAACTTTGGTTACACCATTGCGCCAGTCATGCGGGAAGATACGGTCATTCGGAATCGATCCGAACATCCACTTGTTCTCTGCCTCGGTGTGCGGCACATGCTGGCCCAGCGTGGGAATCACTTCCACATGCGCGTCAGGCAGCGCGTTGTAAAGATACTCAGTGATCCAGCCAGCGCCAGAGTGTGCGCGAGTAAGATCAGGCGGCAGCAACAGAACGCGCTTCAGATCCTTGTTGATGCGTGTACGCGCTTCGCTCAAAAGGCGATCGCAGGCTTCCTTAATCTGTGCGTCCGAGACGTGCGGTGCTTGTACGGTAAACCAGGCCACGATGTTCTTCCTTCAGCGGCGAATGCCGCACTTTCCAAACGGATTAAGAGAGACTCGGTTGCACCCGAGTCCCTTCAAAATTGAATCTTTCTTCGCAATACGAAACGCTGAAGAAAGAGGTTCCCTCTATCCCACGAACAGGTGCTTGATGTGACGGTCGAAAAGATTCGTCGTTACATTCCGCGCCACAACTTCCTCATTCGCTTCCAGCGCATCAATGTAGCGGTTGCCCATCTTCGCTGCCACCTTGAAACCAACATGCAGAAGCTGGCGCAGGTCGGGGTTGTACTGCGGATCACCCTCAACATGGCGCAGCGCGCGCACATACTGCTCGCTCGTCCATCCGTTCACCGTCTCCGGTGTCGGCAGGTTTTCCGTCTTGATATCGATCACTGTGGAATACGGAGCGCAAAGCTCATCCGCATGCGCAAATGCTTCTGCGTACACTTCTTTCGCCAGCACCAGCGCATCACCGCCTGCTTCCGCCAGGCCAATCAACTCTTCCAGCCAGGTGGTGCCAGCAGTCTTCACGTGAACACCCGCGCCGGTATCCTTCAGCGCCTTGCGGATCGGTTCATAGATGCTGAACTTGTCAGAGCCAGAGTGAACACTCAGCTTCAGGTTCGCGGGCAGGCCATACGTCTTCACTGCATATGCAATGGTGGCAATGTCCTCGCGGAATTCCTTCTCAAACTGCGCCACATCGCCCACGTAATCCACGCCCTTGTTGAAACGGCCTGTGAACTTCGGAGCAATCGTCTGGATGGGCAGCTTCTCATCCGCAATCGCGGCCAGGATAATCAACAGCTCCGGCGGCGTCTGTGGATTGTCGGTCTCATCCATTGAGATCTCAGCAACGAAATCCTCAGAGCCCTTCTTTGCCACCACTGCCTTGTAGATCGCAGCAGCCTCCTGCACAGCAGCAAGGAAGGTCTTCGCCGTCTTCTCGACAAATGCCTTGTCCAGCGAAAACGGCTTCTCAATTCCCGGAATTGCAATCTCGCCAATCAACTCCGGATGACGCGCCACAAACTTCGCGATCTCATTCTCATCACTCTTCTGACCAATGTTGTCCGCCACGTCCAGCGTGAAGAAATCACACGGTACAACGAAGCGCTCATAGGTCTTCAGATTGATGTGATCGGCATCAGCGAAGTAAGGCTTCGTCCATCCCAGTTCCTTCACCGCAACATCAATCGCAGCGCGCGTCTGGCTGGGTTCCGAACCAATGATCAGGTGCTCACGGTTGGACTTGTTCCAAACAGGCGTAATGTCCGCACCGGCCTCAGCGGCCATGATGCATGCCTGCAACTGCGCCTTTGCCTGATGTGCAAAACGATCGCCCATACCGAGCGAAAATTTAGGTAGCTGCATAATTCCTCTCTTGGCCGTTCAGCTTTTAGCCTTTAGCTCTTGTTGTTGGCGCATTCTCATTCGCACCGTGTTCAAAATATTTCCTTCTACTGCACTCTTAGCTGAGAGCCAAAGCCAACAGCTAGAAGCTTTACTGATTCACACCACTCGCCAGGAAGCCACCATCCACCACAATCGTGTGGCCATTGGTGAAGCTGGCGGAATCGCTGGCAAGATAAATCGCAGCGCCCACAAGCTCTTCCGTCTTACCGAAACGATCCATCGGGCAACGCATGCGCAGTTCCTGTCCACGCGGCGAACCATCCAGCAGCGCCGCGTTCAACTCAGTGCGGAACACACCCGGCGCAATGCCGTTGACCGTCACGCCATGCTTGCTCCACTCCACTGCAAGCGAACGCGTCAGCGAAAGCACAGCAGCCTTGCTCGCCGCATAGCCCGCAACCTCGCTCAGCGCAACGAAGCTGTTCAGAGAAGCAATGTTGATGATGCGGCCATACTTCTGCTCAATCATCTGCTTGCCAAACACCTGGCAGCTACGCAGCATCCCGGTCAGATTGGTGTCCATAATCTGGTTCCACTCTGCTTCCGGATACGTCAGCGTGGGCTGGCGCTTGATGATGCCCGCAGAGTTGATCAGAATGTCGACCTTGCCAAACTCCTTCAGCACAGCGGCCAACAAAGCTTCCACCTGCGCGCGATCTGTCTGATCGCACGTCTGACGGATAGTTTTGCGACCTATCGATTCAATCTCGGCGGCAACTTCATTCACCTGCTCAGCGCGACGACCGGTACTCACCACATCCGCACCAGCCTGTGCCAAACCAATTGCCATGGCACGGCCAATGCCGCTGGTGCCACCAATTACAACCGCCACGCGGCCTTCCAAACTCAAAGGATGCTTCATGCTCCCAACCTCTCACTGGTAACAGGTACGTCCGCTCGGCGCAGGCCGGGCGCGAAAATCTGCAGGCACACAAACGCCACCATATAGATGGAACCCGCAAGAACAAACAGGCTGTTATAGCTACCGGTCACTTGCAGAATGCGTCCTGCGGATACCGAAAGCAACGTGCCCAGCACCGAACCCACCATGCCTGCCAGTCCCACAACGGAGCCGACTACGCTGTTCGGAAACACATCCGATGCGCAGGTATACACATTGGCGCTCCAGCCCTGGTGTCCCGCAGTTGCAAGGCTCAGCAGGGCCACGGCAGTCCACATGTTGTTCACGTGGTGGATGTACAGCATGGGCAGCGAGAACAGTGCGCATACAAACATGGCACCATAACGCGCTTTCGATCCATGAAGGCCAAACTTCTCAAACAGCGCGGGCAGCCAACCACCCAGGATGCCGCCAATGGTGGACACAACGTAGACCGTCATGATCGGCAGTCCAAGATTCTTCAGGTCCACGTGAAAACGCGAATCCAGATAGCCGGGAATCCAGAACAGATAGAACCACCAAATGGGATCGGTCAGGCCCTTGCCCAGCACAATGCCCCATGTCTGGCGATACGTCAGCAGCTTCAGCCACGGAATGTTCGCCGCATCCATCTGCGCAGCGTTCTCTTCGTAGATGTGGCGCAGCTCTTCGCCTGTCAGCGTCGGGTGATCCGTGGGCTTGCGATAGTAGACAGACCACCAGATGATCCAAGGCAAACCGACCAGGCCTGTGAAAAGAAACGCGGCATGCCAACCGTAATGAATGGTGATCCACGGAATCGTAAGCGGGCAGATGATCGCACCTGCCGTTGCACCCGCGTTGAAGATGCCGGTTGCCAGCGAACGCTCGCTGCGCGGGAACCAATCTGCAACCGTCTTGATCGCAGCAGGAAAGTTGCCAGATTCACCAAGGCCAAGCGCAACTCGTGCAATACCAAAGCCGGTGACAGTGCTGACAAATGCATGTGCCAATGCAGCCAGGCTCCACAGCGCCATCACCAGGCTGTAGCCCAGACGCGTGCCCACCTTGTCAATCAATCGCCCCACACCCAGCAGGCCAACCGCATACGCCACCTGGAACATGGCGATTACGTTTCCGTAGCCCTCTTCGCTCAGCCCAATCGAATGCTGCAGCGTTGGCTTCAGGATGCTGAGGACCTGGCGGTCCATATAGTTGATTGTGGTTGCCACAAACAGCATGGCGCAGATTGTCCAGCGGACATTCCCCACGTGCGTCCGGCGTTGGCCGGGCGACAGGTCTGCAGTCGGTTCCAAGGGGCTCACTCGCGCTCCGAATAAGGGCGTTCAGGTATGCCGGACAAGCTTACAGCGAATTGCGTGCCATTGGCACGCCCTTTATAAAAACGCTTCGATAAAGATATCAGGCTGCAAGTGGTCTGACCACTCTGTATGTGTACGCCTGCCCGCGAGCCACTGTCAAACCTTTTAAGCACAATCGGCTTCCCAATGCCTCGTTCTATGTGCAGAATGGGTGCTGACCATGTCGAACACCGCTTCCCGTCCCCCAGCCGCCGACCGCCAGACCGCCATGCGCGTGGTGGAACGTATCCGCGAGGCACTAGAGGACGGCACCTGGAAGCCCGGTGACAAGCTGCCTCCCGAACGCGAATTCGCCTCCACGCTCGGCATCAGCCGCTCCAGCCTGCGTTCCGGCCTGGGCTATCTCGCGGCCATGGGGCTGTTGCAGGTGCGGCATGGTGTGGGCGCATTCATCTCGGAAGCTCCCACGCAGTTCGGCGCAGCATCGCTGCCGTTTCTTGATGCCCTGCACGGCTACGACATACATCAGTTGTTTGAGGCGCGCCGCATTCTCGAAGGCCACATCGCATCGCTCGCCGCGGAACGCACCACTGAGCGACACCTGCAGCAGATGGCCGAAGAGTTGGAAGAGATGGAAGCCTCCATCGACCAGCCGCACGAATACCTCATCCACGATGTTCGTTTCCACCGCATCGTCGCGCAGGCCGCAGGCAATTCCATCCTGGCCGCCATCATGGAAAGCCTGACCGGAGCGCTATACGAAGTGCGTCGCTCCACCACCGAACAGATCGCTGATCTGCACGTGACAACAAAATTCCATCGCGATATCTACCGCGCCATTCGCAGCGGCAACTCGCGCACTTCACGCGCCGCCATGGAAAAGCATCTGACCAACGCAGAAGCCGACGACGACCTGCCTCCAAAACCCAAGGCAAGAAAACGTTCCGTAAAGTCCAAAACCAAAACATCTGCCACTGCCCGAAGCTGAAAGCGGGTGCTCCAGGGTTCGCGCAGCTAACCTCGGCAGCGTGCAAAGCACGCTCAGGCGCACGCAGTGCGTCCAGCGAAGCTCATACGATTCGAAGAATCGTCATCCTGAGCGAAACGAAGTGAAGCCGAAGGACCTGCATTCTTTTGTGCTCTCTGCAATGCCTCATGGAGTGCAATCAGCTCTTCACGTTTCCACTGATAAGGCTGCACAGGTTTTCCAAGATTTTCCACAGGATCGAGCCATGTCGGATTCAACGATTGAATCAGAGCGAGCTTCTTTACACGACGCCAGCCTTTGAGTTGTTTTTCACGGGCGATAGCAACAATCGGACCATCGAGGATTTCGATTTGTGGTCATGCCGATGTACAGAGTGAGGCTTCGGCTGGCCATGATGTATACATAGGTTTCTTTGGACATAGGCTTTCTGGAGCATTCTGGATCCGTGAAAAGAATGCAGGTCCTTCGACTACGCTACGCTTCGCTCAGGATGACGATACATAGCCGAAACAGCGAGGGCGCGGCCAAAGCCGCGCCCTTCTCTGCAAAATCCAATTGCCTATAACCGGTAAGCCTTCTTCACCAGATTCACCGTCAGATCCTGCGCCAGTTCAAAAGCCTCATCTTCTTCAATGCGGTGTTCCGCCACCAACCGCGCCAGGAAAGCGCAGTCAACACGCCGAGCCACATCGTGTCGTGCCGGAATGCTCAGGAACGCGCGCGTGTCGTCGTTGAAGCCAACCGTGTTGTAGAAGCCTGCGGTTTCCGTAGCGGTTTCGCGGAAACGCATCATGCCTTCGGGGCTATCGTGGAACCACCACGGCGGTCCCAAACGCAGCGCAGGATAGTGCCCGGCCAGTGGCGCAAGCTCGCGGCTGAACGCAGTCTCATCCAGCGTGAACAGGATCACGGTCAGGTTTTCCTCATTGCCAAACAGATCCAGCATCGGCTGCAGCGCATGCACGTAGTCCGTGGCGGTAGGAATATCCGCACCCATGTCGCGGCCAAACTTCTCGAAGATCACCTGGTTATGGTTGCGCATGCTGCCCGGATGAATCTGCATCACCAGGCCGTCTTCCACACTCATGCGCGCCATCTCCGTCAGCATCTGCGCACGGAAAACCTCTTCATCATCCTCATCCGCTTCGCCGCTCAGAATCACATCGAAAAGCTGCGCGCACTCTTCCGGATCAAGGTCCGCAGTCCGCGCCGTCGGATGTCCATGATCGGTTGCCGTCGCACCCAGTGACTTGAAGAATGCACGGCGATTCCGCAGCGCATTCAGATAGCCTTCCCACGTCTCCGTGTTCTCGCCGGTGATCTCACCCAGCTTGGCAATGTTCTCGCGGAAGCCAGCAAACTCAGGATCGACAACTGAATCCGGACGGAACGTAGGAACAATGCGCCCTTTCCAATCGCCCTTACGCAGCGTCTGAATATCCGTCAGCGGATCAATCGCAGAGTCAGTCGTTGCCAACACATCAATCTTGAAGCTCTCAAACAAAGCACGCGGACGGAACTCCGGCGTCTGCAGCTTCTCGGCAATCGTGTCGTAATACAGATCGGCGGTCTTCGGAGACAGGCGCTCGGTCAAACCAAACTGTTCCTGAAACGCATAGTCCAGCCACAGGCGCGAAGGTGTTCCGCGAAACAGGTAGTAGTGGTCCGCGAAAATCTTCCAAACCTTGCGCGGATTTTCAATGACCGCCTTGCCAATCTCCAGGTCTTCCAGCTTCACGCCCTGGCTGTACAGCATGCGATGGACATAATGGTCCGGCTGGATGAACAGCTTTGACGGATCAGGGAATGCCTCGTTCGTGGCAAACCATCCGGCCTGCGTGTGTCCATGCGGGCTTACGATCGGCAGATCGCGCACCGTCGCAAACAGGCGTTGTGCAATGGAACGAGTGGTCGGGTCTGCCGGAAAAAGGCGGTCATCGTGCAGCAGCGGCATGCTGGTGGTCCTCCTGGAATGTTCGCGGCGGCAAGCTCGCCATCACGCGGGCCATACCATCATCCTCTCAAAAACGTTTCGATACAAACAGAACCGATTTTGTAGAAAACGATGGTGGATCATAAAGCCATGCCTAACCATGAGGAAACCGTCGTCCGCCAGCAACTCCGTGCCCTGTTTGACACTGCCGTAGCGGCCGCCAACCCTCATATCGTCGTAGCGCCTTCCCTTCCGAAACCGCCTAAAGGGCGCTGCATCGTCGTGGGAGCAGGCAAAGCCTCCGCCGCCATGGCTGCCGCCGTGGAAGAGGCATGGCCCAACGTCCCCATGGAGGGCGTCGTCGTCACGCGCTACGGACACGCAGTTCCCACACGCCACATCCGCATCGTGGAAGCCTCGCATCCTGTACCCGACGCAGCCGGGATGCAGGCCGCGGAAGACATCCTCGCCGCCGTCCAGAATCTCTCGCCCGACGACCTGGTGCTGGCGCTCATCTCCGGTGGCGGATCAGCCCTGCTGACGCTGCCCGTCGACGGCGTCACCCTCGCAGACAAACAAGCTGTCAACGCAGCCCTGCTGGCATCCGGCGCTCCCATCCACGCCATGAACACCGTGCGCAAGGCGCTCTCCCGCATCAAGGGCGGCAAGCTGGCACAAGCCGCCGCACCCGCTCGCGTCGTCACGCTCGTAATCAGCGACGTCCCCGGCGACGACCCGGCCATCATTGCCTCCGGCCCCACCGTCCCTTCCGCCACAACCGCTGCCGACGCGCTCCGCATCATCCGCGAATACAGCATGGAAGTCCCGGCCAGCGTGCTGCGCGTACTCGCATCGCAAAGCGAAGAAGCCCCCAAAACCTTCGAGGCAGACGTCCGCATGATCGCCTCGCCGCTCCAGGCATTGCAGGCAGCAGCCGCCAAAGCAAAAGAATTTGGCTGGAACCCACTGATCCTGGGCGACGCCATCGAAGGCGAAAGCGCACAGCTCGGCACCGTGATGGCAGGCATCGCCGCATCCGTACGCCACAACGGACACCCCATCGCCAACCCCGCGGTCTTGCTCTCCGGCGGCGAAACCACGGTGACACTCGGTCGCGAGAAGCCCGGTCGCGGTGGCCGAAACACTGAGTTCCTGCTTTCGCTCGCCATCGCATTGAAGGGCGGACCCGGCACCTACGCCATCGCAGGCGACACAGACGGTATTGACGGCTCAGACGACGCGGCTGGCGCCATCGTGACCCCCGACACGCTCACCCGTGCCAGGGACACATCCGCCATCGCAGCCGATTTTCTACGCCGTCATGACAGCTATTCCTTCTTCGCCACCATCCACGATCTGGTCATGACCGGCCCCACTCTCACCAACGTGAATGACGTCCGCGCGGTGCTGATTCTTTGAAATCGGCTGGTCTGACCTCTCGACCGATTTGATTCGATTCAGTCCTTTTGTCGACAAAAAACCACATTCCGCTCGCCCACCGCGCGCGAGCAGGTTCGTATACGAGAACCTCCCGAAAAAAGCTCCAAAAAGCATGTTTCTTTTCTTCATTTCGGTGTGATATAAGTCCCGCCGTCGAAGAGAGCTCCGTTTATTTGCACTGAAAGTTCACCGCTCTGCCGGGGAAGAGGTGCATCGGGCGGTGTTCCAGCGGCAAAAAAATATCGCGGATTTTGAATCGTCTCAAGGCGTACACCAAACTTCCGCGTAAACGCTGTCATAGTGCTGCAAACGGAGAGGCCAACATCACCATGCATGGACCACACAAGAACATAGGACCCTGCGTCCCCGCACCGGACTCCGGAACGACGAAGGAGTCCACCTTGAATCCGATCTCCCACAAAGCCATCCTGCGTACGTTCCAACGCAGCGCGTTCGCATTTATGCTCGCGGTCGCGCCTGTCGTTCTGCTTTCCGTGGGTGCACCTTCCGCATGGGGCCAGGCTTCTGCATCCACAGACGCTGCCGGTACCGTTACGGACTCAACCGGTGCAAAGATTCCCGATGCCACCATCCATCTGATCAACAATGGCACCAAGGCCGAGCGAACCACGAAGTCAAACGGCTCCGGCGACTGGTCTATCCCGAACATCCCTCCGGCGAACTACAGCATCCGCGTGGAGAAGGACGGCTTCAAGACCTCCGTCATCCCGTCGCTGGACATTCAGATTGGCCAGACCGCCAATGGTTCGGTCACTCTGGCAATCGGCGGCACCAGCGAAACGGTTGAAGTCACCACGCTCCCGCCGCAGCTTCAGACACAGGAAGCCACTGTCGGTCAGGTCATCGATCAGAAGCAGATCAACGACCTCCCGCTGAATGGCCGTAACGTGTTGCAGCTCGCCACGCTGGCTCCGGGCGTCTCACCCGCTCAGACCGGCCAGACAGGTGCACCGGCCCAGACAGGTTCGCGTTCGCTGTACATCACGGTAGACGGCGGCCGCGGTAACTCCACCAACTACGTGCTCGACGGTACGTATGTCCGTTCCGTGCGTTTCAACAACATGTCGCTGCAGCCGAACACGGACACCCTGCAGGAGTTCAACCTTCTCCGCTCTACCTTCTCCACGGAGTACGGTCAGGGCCAGGCAGTCGTTTCCATGGTGACCAAGTCCGGCACGAACAGCATTCACGGTTCGGCCTATGAGTTCGCCCGTAACGCGGTCTTTGATGCCCGCGCATATTTCGCACCGACGTACACCACGGTGAACGGCGCACAGCAGTTCAACCCCAAACCTGACTTTTACCGTCATCAGTTCGGTGGCACGGTTGGCTTCCCCATCATTAAAGATCGTCTCTTCCTCTTTGGCGGATATGAAGGTCAGCGGTCGCAGCGTCAGACGGTAAACACGGCACTCTTCCCCACGCAAAGCGAACTCGCCGGCAACTGGACCAGCGTCAGCACAGCTCTGCCGGGATCCACAGGCCCTACCGGTGGATACAGCGGCGTCGTCGGTGGCAAGGTTGGATACACCGCCAGCAATCCCGCCGGATTTAGCGTGACAAACAGGGTTGCGCAGGTTCTCAATCCTACCTACCCTGTCCTGAACAGTGATGCGCTGACGATCAACGGCAACTCGAATTACTCACTGGTACTACCCTTCCAGGACAACTACGACCAGTACACCATCCGCGGGGATGTGACGTGGAACCAGAAGCATTCCATGTTTGGCCGTTACGTCAACTTCGATTCCAACCAGATCAGCCCGACGGCAACCGGAAGTTCCACGGCAAACCCGCTGCTCGGTCGTAACGCCGTCCTCGGCGATACGTATCTCATCACCTCCAAGCTGGTGAATGAAGTCCGTATCGGCTGGAACGAGTTCTACAACATCACTCTTGGCGTGCTGCAAAGCGCAGGCCCCAATGGCAACTGGGCATCCGCCGAAGGTCTCTCGAACCTGACCGCTCTCAGTTCTCCGCGCCAGAACGGTCGCGCCGCCTTCACCATCAACGGATATTCGTCCGTGGGCGATGGTTCGGGTGACCAGGGTGGCCATGAAAACGTCATTAGCATCGGCGATACCCTCTCTGACGTTATTGGCAAGCACACGCTGAAGTTCGGCTTCCAGTTCCAGAACCGCCGTCTCTGGCAGATCGCCGATAACCAGGCACGTGGCGCAGCCACCTTCGACAACTGCACACCCGCAACATACGCTGCGGGATACACGCCAACCGGACCCGATGATCCCAATAACGTGACTTCCGTCGGCAACTGTGCCCTTGGCACCAAGAGCTACTCACTGAACGGAACCACCTACTTCTACAACAAGTTCCAGAACTACGCCCGCGGCATGTGTACATCGGGTTGCAACGGCAATGCCGGTACCACCCTTGGCCACTACCGCGATAACACCTACGGCGCTTTCATCAGCGATACCTGGACGCTCACCCGCAAGCTGACCGCAAACCTCGGTATGCGCTGGGAGTACAACCAGCCCTTCCATGAGCAGAACCAGCTCGAAGGCTCACTCGACCCCGGAACCGGTAAGATCACCTTCACCAAGATCCCGTCCGTCATTCCGGCCGCCTACCTGCCGTACATCGATACCACCCGTACCTATCAGCCCGGCATCATTCAGCCATTTAAGAAGGGCTTCATGCCCCGTATTGGTCTGGCGTATGAAGCTCATCCCGGAACGGTGGTTCGCGCTGGCTACGGCATTTACTTCGATAACCTGAACACCAACGAGCTGCAGTTCACTCGTTACGCTGCTCCGCTGTACTATCAGCAGTCGTTCAACAACGTGTTCACCAACCAGCTTTATCCGGATCCCACAACGTCGACGATTCTTCCAGCGCCGTTCTCAATCTTCCCGTTCAACAAGCAGCCGCTCACACAGGAGTGGAACGCCAGCCTGCAGCAGGATCTGGGGCACGGCGTGTTGCTGGAAATGGCATACACCGGCAGCAACTCCCACCACATGTGGAAGCGCTATGACCAGAACATGTACATCCAGTATCCGTACGTGATTCCAACCAACCTCACCGTACGTCCCTTCCCGCAGTTTGGCGCCGGTATTCTCACCAGCTCCACGCTCGGTTCGGCCAACTTCAACGGCGGCTCCATCAAGATTGAGCAGCGCACCAAGCACGGTCTCTATTACTTGGGCAGCTACCAATGGTCGAAGAACCTGGACAACATCTCCGGTGAAGCCGGTGCGAACGATTCGTCGTACGCCACCACAACTTCCTTCGATCACTCCTACTCGAACTTTGATACGCGTAACCGCGCGGTTATTTCGGGTGGATACGAACTGCCTTTCGGCAAGGGCAAGGCGTTTCTGCAGGGTAAGGTTGGCAATGCCATCCTCGGTGGCTGGAGCCTTCAGCCTGCAGTGCAGCTCCGCACGGGCTATCCGTTCAACGTTTCTGGTTCAGGTTGCTCGTTTGCCAACTACATTGGCTGCCGTGTCTTCCTCGCTCCAGGGCGCACCATCGCAAGCTCTTTCAAGGGAAGCGATCGTGGCATCAGCAACTGGTTTGATCCCACGGCATTCTCGCAATCGCCCACTGCGGCTACCTTCACCGGTACGCCGGGTAATTACACCTCTCTGGCTCGTCCCATCCCGAACCTCCAGGGCTGGGTAACGCGTAACGTTGGCCGCGGTCCCGGAACTGCTGCGTTCGACTTCTCCGGCATCAAGAACTTCGCCATTACTGAGCGGTTCAAGATGCAGATTCGTGCCGAAGCCTACAACATCCTCAACCACCCCATCTTCTCCAACCCCTCAGGCGCACTTGGCAGCCCGACGGCCGTGGGTAAGATCACCGGTACCTCTGCCGACCAGCGCAGTCTGCAGTTCGCGGCCAAGCTGCTGTTCTAAATCATCCACGTCATAACTCCCCGGGGCTTGGCAGAAACTCTGTCAAGCCCCATTTCTTATAACTGTCTCGGAATCAAATGGTTAGGCTTGGCATGTTTTCTGTTCAGCCTCACTACAATAAAAGTAAGTCCTTCATCCGAAACACTTGGCAGCCGCTATCTCTGTGGGAGCGCGTCATCCTGAACGAAGCGAAGCGGACCTGAAGAACCTGCATTCTTCTCTGCCACTTCAATTCCTCATGGACAGCCAAAATAAGCAACTGGTTCTAAAGCAGTCAATCAACCGCTAAGTCCAATGAAAAGACGATTTTGCGTGTAAACCCAATAGAAAGACGATTTTAGCTCCACTTTAAATACTAAGTCCTTTGATAAGACGATTTTAGGAATAAGGGGGGAGGGGG
>NZ_JAEDXV010000021.1:0-80737 GCF_036877645.1 Terriglobus sp. ADX1 | reverse complement strand
GCGGCGATGGTTCGTCATCATCCCCGCAGTTTTTGTTACGTACAGCCTTGCGTATGTCGACCGCGCCAACTATGGCTTTGGCGCAGCCGCAGGGCTTGCCGATGAACTGCACATCACCGCGTCGCAATCCGCGCTGCTGGGATCGCTGTTTTTCTTTGGCTATTTCTTGTTTCAGATTCCTGGCGCTGCCTATGCACGCAAACGCAGCGCGCGCCTGCTGATTG
Organism: Terriglobus sp. ADX1; assembly: GCF_036877645.1. Lineage (NCBI taxonomy): Bacteria > Pseudomonadati > Acidobacteriota > Terriglobia > Terriglobales > Acidobacteriaceae > Terriglobus > Terriglobus sp. ADX1. The sequence goes on along the minus strand of NZ_JAEDXV010000021.1, from coordinate 80,513 downwards.
CCCTTGCGCTTTGCACATGGGGCATTCTTGCTGCGCTGACCGGCGTTATTCGCAGTTATCCTCTGCTGGCGATTGATCGTCTGTTGTTAGGAGCCGCGGAGAGCTTCATTCTGCCGGGCATGCTAATTCTGCTGACGAAATGGTTCACGCGCTCCGAACGTTCACGCGCTAACACCATTCTTCTGCTGGGTAATCCGGTGACGGTGCTTTGGATGTCGGCCATTACTGGCTACATCATTCGCGCTTTTGGATGGCAGATGACGTTCATCATCGAAGGACTGCCTTCTGTACTGTGGGGATTCATCTGGTACGCCATCGTTCGCGACAAGCCACAAGATGCGCACTGGACCACCAGCGAAAGCCGGTTGGAATTGAACATGGTGTTGGCAGCGGAACAGTCATCGCTGCCTGCTGTTCCGAACATGGCCGCAGCATTGCGCAATCCCAATGTGATTCTGCTATCGCTGCAATACCTGCTGTGGTCCATCGGCGTGTATGGATTTGTGTTGTGGCTGCCGCTGATGGTGCATAAGGGTTCAGCAACCGGCATGGGTGTGACCGGCCTGCTCAGCGCGATTCCCTATGCAGCTAGCATCTTACTTATGCTGATCAACAGCTACTTCTGTGATCGCGCGTCGACGCGGTCGCGCTTCGTGTGGCCGTATCTTCTGCTGGCCGGATGCGCATTCTTCGGTTCGTATCTTGCGGCGGATACCAGCTTTTGGATTGCCTTCGGATTCCTCATTGTCGCGGGCGGATGCATGTATGCACCATATGGGCCGTTTTTCGCGATCATCCCGGAGATGCTTCCCGCCAATGTTGCAGGAGAAGTGATGGCGCTCATCAACAGCATGGGCGCGCTGGGTTCGTTCCTGGGAAGTTATCTGGTGGGGTATCTGCAGGGAGCTACGGGCAGTTCGAAGGCCGGTTATTTGTTGATGTCCGTATCGCTACTGCTTTCGGGGATATTGATTCTGCTGCTGCGGCCGGTGAAGGCCACAGCAGCAGTCGAACTCTCGGTGGAGTAACTATGCCTGCGTAGCGCGAAATTCGCGCACGATGCCCGCATACTTCGCGGCTACGGCAGTGACCTCGTGCAAGCGTTCTTCAAAGCATGCTTTCTCATCCACCAGATCAGCACCTACCCCCAACGCATACGCCCCCGCAGCGAGAAAGTCTTTCGCGGTGTTTACATTGACACCGCCCGTGGGAATCAATTCAATCTGCGGCAGCGGAGCCTTCAACGATTGCAGATACTTCGCACCGCCCATGGCGCTGGCCGGGAATACCTTGATGATGTCCGCACCCGCCTGCCACGCAGTGACAACTTCCGTCGGAGTAAGTGCGCCGGGCAACACCGCGATGGAATAGCGATGGCACAGCGCAATCGTCTCCAGATTGATAGCGGGGCTTACGACGAACTGCGCGCCTTCTGCGATGCACATGCGCGCCGTTTCCGGGTCCAGCACGGTTCCTGCACCCACTAACAGATCCGGGCGATCCTTTACCAGACGGCGAATGACTTCGATAGCACCCGGCACCGTCATGGTCACTTCCATCGCGGAAACGCCGCCTTCGGAAATGGCTTCGGCAAGCTGCATCGCCGTGTCGATGGAACTGGCACGCAGCACGGGCAGCACACCCACTTCACGGATCGCCTGTAGAACTTCAGCCTTCTTCATACTTTTCTCCCCGCACAGGCTTTAACGCTGCACGCCGCTTCCCTTGCCGTCCATGGCATGCATGACTTCTGTCAACGTGGACATGGAACTGTCGCCAGGCGTCGTCATCGTTAACGCACCATGAGCTACACCACAATCCAGCGACCATTTCAGATCTTTGCCTTCCATCAGGCCATAAAGCAGTCCCGAGGCAAACGAATCACCAGCGCCAACGCGGTCCAGAATCTCAAGATCCAGGAAACGGATGCTCTCTTCCACCACGCCATCTATCCATGCAAATGCGCCCCAATCGTTGCGATTGGCAGTGCGCACTTTACGCATGGTGGTGGCAATGACGTGAATGTTGGGGAACTCGCTTTGAATCCGTTCCGCCATGGCTGCATAACTTGCGCGGTCATGCCACGGCGGCCCGCTGGATGCCTCACAGATTTCCGCGGACAAATCGCCGTCATGCCCAAACAGCACATCAACCATCGGCGCCAGTTCACGATTCAAGCGGCTGGCAGCAAGCCGTCCGCCGCGATCACGCCAAAGCGATGGCCGATAATTGCAATCAAACGAGACCACCACACCATGGCGTTTCGCTGACTCCATCGCCTCACGCGCCACCGCCGCGGCGGAATCCGACAGCGCGCAGAAGATGCCGCCTGTGTGAAACCAGCGAACGCCTTCCTGTCCGAAGATCGCGTCCCAATCCACATCGCCCGGCTTGATTTGCGCGATCGCAGTGTGTGCGCGATCCATCGTGGCCATCGCAGGCCGATTGCCGAAGCCGCGCTCCAGAAAGTAAATGCCGTTACGCGCATCGCTGCCGATGCCATCAAACTCCGTCCAAAGCACGTGGCTCAGGTCCACGCCGCCCTGCAGCATCAGGTCTTCCACCAACCTGCCGACGGCATTGTCGACTAATGCGGTAACGACCGCACTACGCAGACCGAAGCAGCGTCGCAGCCCGCGCGCCACGTTGTATTCACCGCCACCCTCCCACACGCGGAAGTTGCGTGTGCGGCTGATGCGCTCCTCGCCCGGATCAAAGCGAAGCATCACCTCGCCGAGACTCAGAAGGTCCCATCTGCAGGCAGAAGACGAACGTAAATCGAGTGCCATGACTTCAGTCTCACCTAGCTTCCGCAATCTGGAACTGCGGGGCTTACCCCTTCACAAAACGCCACTACCTATCGTACAGGTTGGAGAAATGATTTAGACCACCTGCGCCCTGCGCAGAGCCCTCCGCGCGTCCGCAAAGTGCCGCTTCATCCAAATACCTGCTTTTGCTGGTTCGCGATTCTCGATGGCATCGGCAATGCGCACATGGGCCTGCACCACCTCGATCATCTCGGTCTTTTTCCGCCGCTGAAGGATGCCGCTGCGCATGGATTGCCGCATGCAGCCATGCATAGCGCAGCCGATCACATCCACCAGAAGATTGCCCGTAGCGCGGTTGATGATGCTATGGAAACTAACGTCGTGCTCTACAAAATCCGATGCGTTCTCCAGCGACTGCTTCATGCCGGTAATGGCCGCACGCAACTGCTGGATATCGGCTCGAGAGCGCCGCAGAGCCGCCAATTCTGCCGATCGCACCTCAACAGCAGTACGGACATCCATCACCTGCTCAGTCGAAATCTGTTGCGTGGACACGGCGTGTAGCAAAAGTTGCGTCAGGAAACCGCTATCCAGTGTGCCAACCTTGGGCGAGCGTCCGTTTCCTTTTTCAATGATCCCGGCCACTTCCAGGGAGTGAAATGCCTCCCGCACCACGCCACGGCTGACTTTCAGCTCCGTACTGGTCTTCAGTTCCGACGGGAGCGAGTCACCCGTGGAGAGGCCATTTTCCCGTATGTATTCGAAGACAAAATCCGTTACCCGCGATGCGAGCGTGTTGACTGGAATGCGTTCCGCTGCCATGGTTTGCAAGTATGCCACCCCATACGACGTATGGCCAAGAAGATATGTATCTTCCCAGCAAATCATTCGGAAGCGCTTCCGACGACCTATTGTATAGGTCCGCCCGACCTGTCGTCTAAAGTCGCCTAAAAAACCGTTGACCACGGAATCCTGGGCCATCTATAGTTCGCACGCTTTAGCTAATCAAGGTGGATCGGTTCCCTATGCCCTTCAAGCTCAGCACCTCCTGCGTTTTGCGTTCGGTCGCTTTAGCGGCGCCGATTCTCCTGATGCCTGTCGCCGGCTACGCTCAGACGCTTTACGGCGGCCTGACGGGCGTGGTGACGGATGCCACCGGTTCCGTTGTTCCGGGAGCTACCGTCTCGGCAGAGAATCCGGCCACCGGCCTGAAACGCTCTGCAACGACCGATGCCAGCGGCAACTACCAATTCACCGACCTGCCGCCCGGCACGTACAACATCACCTTCACTGCTGCCAATTTCGGTACATCCTCCTCAAAAGCTATTCCTATCAGCGCGAACCAGACACGCCGTATCGACGTGTCACTGACTGTCGGCAATGTCACAGAATCTGTTGACGTGAACACGGCTCCGCCGGCGTTGCAGACAGAACGTGCTGATGTGAACTATGAAATCTCTCCCACGCAGGTGCAGGAACTACCCACCACATCCACCGCGGGGCGTAACTTTCAGGGCCTCTATCGCCTGATTCCCGGCGTTCCACCGCCAACGGAAAATAACTCGCAAGCTGGCAATCCGGGGCGTACGCAGGCAGTTACAGCAAACGGCATCGTGAACACGGTGAACTCCACCAAGATCGACGGCGCGGCTGTGGGCTATCCGTGGTTGCAGTCCATTGTGGCGTACATTCCACCGACGGATTCGATTGAATCAGCAAACATCGTAACCAATAGCTTTAATGCGGAACAGGGTGCAGCAGGCGGCATTGCTGCCAACCTGATCGTGAAGAGCGGCACGAATAACTTCCACGGTGGCGTATGGGAGTACAACTCCATTGCCCAGTTCAACGCGCGCCAGTATTTCACTCGCTACACCACCACGCCGGTAACACCGAAAAACATCTACAACGAATACGGCGGCAACATTGGCGGTCGCATAATCAAAGACAAGCTGTTCTTCTTCTTCAACTACAACAAGGTTTCGCTGCGACAGTTTAAGACAGGCAGCGCCATGACTGTTCCGTTGGCGTCGCTGCGGAACGGTGACTTTTCCGCGACGGGTGTAACAATCTACGACCCGACAACAGGAAATGCGAACGGATCAGGACGAACAGCGTTTGCGGGAAATATCATTCCGGCCGCACGGTTGAGCAGTGCTGCGCAAAAGATTCTGGCGCTTCTGCCAACGGAAAAAGTAGGCGGAACCTCCGGAAACTATCCCGGCGGCGCAGTGCTGCAGTATGACCGCTCGTCCTACGATGCGAAAGTCAGTTACAACCCCACATCAAAGACCACCTTCTTCGGACGTTACTCTGTGGGGCGCTCGCAAATTACAGATCCGCCCGCTCTGGGTGCGGCTATTGGCAACACATGGGACGGTGGCCAGCCGGGCAGCGCACCTGGCACCATTCAGAACGTTGGTCTTGGCGCAACACACACTTTCACGCCAAACTTCCTGATTGATGCGAATGCTGGTTTCGTTCGTATCAACCTGGCCGCAAAGGCGCCGGATTACGGTAAGAATGTTGGTCTCGACACTCTGGGTATTCCCGGAACAAATGGCCCGACGCCGTTCCAGTCCGGTACACCTGGATTTATCGTTGCCAATAACTCGAGCTTTGGTAACTATATCCAGTCCAACCCATTCCAGTTCCGCGATATGCAGTACGTAGCCAATCTCAACGGCACATATATACGCGGACAGCACACCATGCGCTTCGGCGGCGAGTATGTTCACTCAGCCATCAATCACCTACAGGCAAATAACGCCGGCCCACGCGGGCAGTTCACCTTTACTGGAGGCGTAACGGGCAACAATAGCGGCGTAACTGCGGATGGTCCCAACTATTACCGCGCAGTTGCCGACTTGCTCTTGGGCATGCCGCAGGCCATCGGTAAAACCGTGCAGACGTTCCAGCCCAATGGACCGCGTTTCTCGTCGTTCAGTTTCTATGCGCAGGACACATGGAAGCCGACTTCCAATCTGACCATCAATTACGGCGTTCGCTATGAGTACTATCCGTTTGCGAATCGTGACCACACAGGCGTGTTCCGCTTTGATCCATCCACGAGCAATGTGCTGATTGGTGGACGAGGCTCTATCCCAACAGATACCGGCGAGAATGTTGGATGGGGCATGATCGTACCGCGCTTTGGTATCAACTATCGCGTCAATGAGAAGACCGTGATTCGTTCCGGTGCAGGTATCACGGTGGACCCGGAAAACTTCCGCTTCTTCCGCGATTCGTATCCTGCATTGATCACGTTGAACAATACCGGCGCCAATAACTATGTTCCGGCTGGTTCACTTACTGCGGCGAATGCAGCCGCGCCAAACATGAATACTACGCCCGCGGGCACTCTGAACCCCGGCGTTCCAACAGTGAATGTCCCGGATATCTCTTCCGGCATCGTTCCCCTGCCCTATAACTACACAACGCAGACTGCGCCGCAGAAATGGCGTCGCGGTTACATCGAAACCTGGAACCTGTTCATTGATCGCGACATCATGCGTGACCTTGTACTCAGTGCGGGTTATGTAGGCACCCACCATGTACGTCAGGTGGAGGGTATCGATATCAACGCTGGCGGTGTAAGCCCGCTAGGCGCTGCGAGCCGTCCGCTCTTCGCAAATGCCAATGCTCCTGGCGGTGCACAACGCTATACCGGAACCATTCTGAACGTTCAGCCGCTTGGAGATGAAGAGTATTCCGGCCTACAGGTTCAGATTACGGATCGTCAACTTAAGTCTCTGCAGTTTGGATACAGCTATACCTATTCGAAGTACATGAACAACTGGGACGCGGATTCTACTCTTGGTACGCCAACGTTCAGCACGCAGGGACTGTTCAAGCGCAATTTTGCGGTCTCTGGCTATGATCGTCCGCACATGAATTCGTTATGGACGGTTTACCAGCTTCCTTTCGGTCATGGCCGCGAGTTCCTGCAGTCCGGCATTGCGGGAATCATCCTGGGAGGATGGGATCTGAATACCATTACCACTTACTACAGCGGTAAGCCTTTCCAGATCTCCGATGGTTCGCAGAATGGTAACGGCGACACGGTTGTTCCGAACATGGTATCCAAGCCGACGTTGTCCGGAACGCGTTACACCACTGGCTCCACAACGTATCCGTATTACTTCGTGAACAATGGCAACTTCACCAAGCTGCCGAACGCCTCAGCCAACGGCAACGTGGGTCGCAACTCCGTTCGCGGTCCGGGGTACTTCAACCTGGATGTGGGCATCACACGCAATATCCCCATCTGGCGTGAGTTCAAATTCCAGTTCAAAGCTGAGAGCTTTGACGTAACCAACACGCCGCAGTGGGGACAGCCCGTTGCTGACGTGAATAACAGCGGCTTTGGTCAGATTCAGAGCGTGCTTTCCACCAGCAACCGTACGCTTCGTTTCAGCGGTCGCATTTCGTTCTAACGCAGCACTCAACCCAAGAGGCCCTGGTTTGGCAGGGCCTTTCTGCGCCCTCTTGAAACGAATTGTCGTCGCGGAACATCGAACCTGAAGAAGTGTCTGGAGACACGGAGGAAGACGATGCCAGTGATTCGAACCTGCGAAGCGTGCGGCACGAAGAACCGAATTCCGGTGGAGCATCTTGCGGATACCGGGCGTTGTGGCTCCTGCAAGCAACCTCTTTCTGCTGTAAACGAACCGATTGCCGCTGATGTGGCTCTCTTCGATGAAGTTCTGCAGAAGGCGCGTGTACCGGTACTGGTGGATTTTTGGGCGGCATGGTGCGGTCCCTGTCGCATGGCAGCGCCTTACGTTGCAGAGACCGCGAAGCAAATGGCTGGTCGCGGCCTGGTGTTGAAGGTAGATACTGAAGCGAATCCGCAGCTGTCCGCGCGCTACAACGTGCGCGGCATCCCGAACTTCGCTATCTTTCGCAATGGGCAACTCATCCGCCAGCAGGCGGGCTTAGTCGATGCGTCGCAGATGGTGCGATGGCTGCAGGAAGCGGCAGCCTAGCACTGTCCGTAGGTTGCCGACGCGCCGTGCTTGCGGAAGTAATGGCGATCCAGCAAGGCCTTGGAAACACTCTCGCAGTTCGCTCGCAGAGTTAGCGTTTGATAAGCCATCTTTGCGACTGCTTCCAGAACTACAGCGTTATGCGCTGCATCATGCGCGTCTCTTCCCCACACGAATGGTGCGTGTCCCGCAACAAGACATGCGGGAACCGCGAGCGGGTCGATAGGCTGTCCGTCTTCTCCGTTGCGGAAGCGCTCAATAATTGCCAGGCCTGTCTCGTGGACGTAACGGCCTTGAATGGCTTCGTCACTCAACGGCAAAGTTACCGGCACAGGGCCATAGAAATAATCCGCGTGAGTGGTGCCAAGCGCGGGAATGGGCAAGCCTGCCTGCGCAAAGCTGGTGGCATAGTCAGAATGTGTATGAACGACTGCGCCGATGGTGGGAAACTCGCGATACAGCAGCGTGTGTGTGTCCAGATCAGAAGACGGCCGCAGATTACCGTCTACGATTTCGCCCTCAAGATCGGTCACAACCATGTGCTCAGGCTTCAGTTTGTCGTAGTCCACGCCAGATGGTTTGATAACCACGAGCCCCTGCTCACGATCGACACCCGAGGCATTGCCAAAGGTGTACAGCACCAGGCCGCGACGCACCAGCTCCAGGTTTGCTTCCAGTACTTCTTCGCGTAGTTCCTTTAACAGCATCGCGTGCTCCCGTTACAGCAGCTTGTAAGCTGCGTCGTCCCATCGAAGTTCATTGCGGAAGGTGTGCAGTTTCGTCTCGCCATCAATGCGCACCAGTTCGATGCCTGCAATTTCTGCGAAGTCTGCCATGTGCTCCATCGTCAACGCCTGCGAATATCCTGTGTGGTGCGCACCGCCTGCATAAATCCACGCTGCGGCAGCAATCTTCAGGCTCGGCTTCGGATGCCACAACACACGCGCCACCGGCAGCTTGGGCAACTCATGCGCAGGCTTCACTGTATCGAGCTCATTCACAAGCATGCGGAAGCGGTTCCCCATATCCACGATGCTGGCGACAATCGCGGGACCAGCGGGTGAGTTGAAGACGAGGCGAACCGGGTCTTCCTTACCGCCGATGCCCAACGGATGGACCTCAAGCGAAGGCTTGCTCTCTGCAATAGAAGGGCATATCTCCAGCATATGCGAGCCGAGAATGGATGGCTTCCCTGCGAAGTCGTAGGTATAGTCCTCCATGAACGACGTGCCGCCAGGAAGGCCCTGCGCCATGACCTTCATAATGCGGACCAATGCAGCAGTCTTCCAGTCGCCTTCGCCACCGAAGCCAAAACCAGAAGCCATCAGGCGCTGCGTGGCTATACCCGGCAGCTGGCGCATGCCGTGCAGGTCCTCAAAGGTATCGGTAAAGGCGCCGAAGCCACCTTCCGTAAGAAACGCGCGCAAGCCAAGTTCAATGCGAGCTGCAACGGTCAGAGAATCGCCGCGATCATGCTGCGGTGCAATCGTGTAGGTGTCGCGATACTCCTGCACGAGCGCGGCAACATCGGCATCACTGAAAGCATTCATGCGGTCGGTAAGATCGCCAATGCCAAAGCCGGACACGGTATAGCCGAAGACGCTTTGTGCTTCGACCTTGTCGCCTTCCGTAACAGCGACATTGCGCATGTTGTCGCCGAAACGAGCAACCTTCAGATGCTGCGACTCATGCCAGCCCAGCGCAGCACGCGTCCATGTGGCGATTTCGTTGACGGTTTCTGCATCGCCCCAGTGGCCAACAACAACCTTGCGTGCCAGACGCAGACGCGCCGTGATGAATCCAAATTCGCGGTCGCCGTGCGCCGCCTGATTCAGATTCATGAAGTCCATGTCGATGGACGCATATGGCAGTTCACGATTGAACTGCGTATGCAGATGGAGGAAGGGCTTGCGCAGAGCCTTCAGACCGGCGATCCACATCTTGGCCGGTGAAAAGGTGTGCATCCACAACACCAGACCGATGCAGTTATCCGCAGCATTCGCTTCCTGGCACAGCTTCAAAATGCTGTCCGCGGAAACCATGACAGGCTTTGCCACTACGCGCACGGGGATTGCCTCTTCCCTGTCCAGCGAAGAGGCAATCGCACCTGCGTTTTCGGCCACCTGTGCCAACGGGCCGGGGCCATACAGATGTTGACTGCCTGTAACGAACCACACTTCCAGCGGACTCTTGCTCATCGACAATTTCTCCATGAGCAGGATAACGGCTTTTAGTGTGCGCCACGGCTCCTGGCTGCAATCTCACGAAGATCGTGCAGCACTTCCGTCAATGATTGCGGCGCTGTGTTGCGATCGCCGAAGCTTTCATAGACACGCCGATAGAGTGGGTACAACTGTTGATAGATCACCACGGCATCCGGGTCCGGTTCGTAGACCTTGTACTGCGGGCACATGCGTTCCTGCGCCTCTTCAAGAGTTGCAAATGAACCAGCGGCCAGTTGCGCGAAGATGCCCGCACCAACGCTCGTGGTGGAAGAAGCAGGCACCAGCACCGGCTTGTTGAACACATTTGCGTAAATCTGGTTCAGCGTGGGATTGTGCTGCGGGATGCCGCCGCCGTTGATGACACGTTCCACCGGCACACCGTATTTCCCCATGCGCTCAAGAATGATGCGCGTGTGGAATGCGGTGCCTTCAATCGCAGCGAATAGCTCATCCTGCGCCGTACTGACCAGATTCCAGCCGAGCGTGATGCCGCCCAGATCGCTACGCACGAGCACGGTACGGTCGCCGTTGTCCCACGAGAGACGCAGCAAGCCCGTCTGCCCTGCGCGGAAGGTGTCCAATCCCTGCGAAAGCGTCTTCACGTCGGTGCCAGCACGTTTCGCAATGGCATCGAAGATATCGCCGACCGCGGATAGCCCCGCCTCAACGCCGGTGTACTTCGGATGAACACTGCCGGGGACAACACCGCATACGCCAGGAATCAGCGTTGTCTGGGGCTGCATTGCGATGATGCAGGTCGATGTGCCAACAACGTTGACCACATCACCTTCGCGGCAACCTGCTCCGATCGCATCCCAATGCGCATCGAACGCGCCGACCGGGATGGGAATACCCGCACGCAGGCCAAGCTTCTCTGCCCATGCCGCATCGAGATGACCCGCAAGATGATCCGAGGTCAGCACTTCACCCTGCAGCTTTTCACGGACTCCCGTAAGCAGAGGGTCAACTTCGACAAGAAACTCCTCCGGCGGGAAGCCATCCCACTTCGGATTCCAAAGCCATTTATGTCCCAACGCGCAGACGCTGCGTTTCGCATCGCGCGGCGATGTGATGCCAGAGAGCGTCGCAGCCACCATGTCACAATGCTCAAAGGCCGATGCAAACTGCGCGCGCTTCTCCGGGTTATGCCGCAGCCAGTGCAGCAGCTTCGCCCATCCCCACTCGTGCGAGTACACACCACCACACCATTCGATAGCCTCAAGGCCACGCTTATGCGCCAGCGCGGTAATCTCCTGCGCTTCGTTCAGCGCACGGTGATCGCACCATAGGTAGTAGTCGTCCAGCGGCTGCATCGCGGCATCGACCGGAACCACGCTTGACCCAGTGGTATCCAACGCGAACGCCTGCACATCCGCACCGTTCACGCCGGTTTGCGCCAGTACTTCGCGTGTGGCCTGCACCAGCGCATCCATCTGCGCCTTGTGGGATTGCGTGGCGAAATCCGGATCGTCACGCTTGCGGTTCAACGGATACGATGCAGAGGCTGTTCCCAGCCGTCCGCGTTCACTGTCCAGCAGCGTCACACGGACGCTGAGTGTTCCAAAATCTGCTCCAGCTACGATGGCCATTTTCGACGGTTTTCCCGAATAAAAGCGTTGTTGTCCGTAACAGTCTGCCGGATTGCAGAAAGAATTGTCACACCTTATGGCTGCAGGGAACATTTTCCTGTCATGACGCGTTTCGCAAGAGGCAACCGGAGCGATACTGTTCAGGCTTGTCTACAGCCCGCGGGAGAGAACTCACAATGATCCGTGTACGCAATCTTGTCCGCAGCTTCGGCGATTTCACCGCAGTGAAGGACATTACCTTTGACGTGGAACAAGGCGAGATCTTCGCCTTCCTGGGCCCGAACGGCGCCGGAAAATCCACCACCATCAAGATGCTCACCACTCTGCTTCGCCCAACCAGCGGCACCATTGAACTGGACGGCAAAGACCCCAACCGCAACCAGATTGCGGCACGGCAGAGCTTCGGCATCGTCTTTCAGGACCCCAGCCTGGATCAAGAACAGACCGCTTGGGAAAACATGGAACTGCACGGTGTGCTGTATCACGTGCCGCGTAAGGTCCGCGCTGAACGCATTGAAACGCTCTTGAAGACTTTCGAACTCTGGGATCGCAAGGATGCCATGGTCAAGACCTTCTCCGGCGGCATGAAGCGTCGCCTGGAAATTGCCCGCGGCTTCCTGCATACACCAAAGATTCTCTTTCTGGATGAACCCACGCTAGGCCTTGATCCGCAGAGCCGTAACCAGCTCTGGACGCATGTGAAGGCTCTGAATGAGAGCGAGAAGACCACCGTCTTCCTGACGACGCATTACATGGATGAGGCTGATCGTGTGGCGCATCGCATTGCCATCATGGATCACGGTGCAATCGTGGCGCAGGGAACCTCGGCGGAGTTGAAGGCGCAGACCAACACGGACTCACTGGAAGCGGCATTTCTTGCGTTGACGGGTTCGTCGCTGCGCGACGAAGGTGCGGACTCAAAGGCTGGCCTGCGGCAGATGGCCCAGATGTGGAGGCGATAGGACGATGGGTGCAATTTACATTCTGTGGCTTCGGGAACTGAAGCGTTACATCCGTTCGCGCGTGCAGGTGGTGGTGTCGCTGGCGCAGCCGTGCCTCTATCTGTTCGCCTTTGGAGCAGGTTTCAGCCCGGTCTTTCGGCAGGCCGGCCTGGGCAGCTATCTGCAATTCATCGCGCCGGGCATCATCGGCATGACCATCCTGTTTTCATCCGTGTTCAATGGCATCGCCATGCTTTGGGATCGCCAGTTTGGCTTCTTGAAAGAGACGCTGGTTGCTCCCGTATCGCGCCTACAGATTATGACGGGGCGCACGCTTGGCGGTGCGACCGTCGCCATGATTCAGGGCACGCTGGTGCTTGTCATCTGCCTGATCTTCGGCTTCCGTCCGCAGAGCTGGTTGTCGCTTCCCTTTGCGTTTGTCTTTGTTTTCCTGGTAGCCATGCTGTTCTCGGCGCTGGGAACGGCCATTGGCTCCGTCATTAAGGACATGCAGGGATTCCAGTTGGTAATGAACTTCCTGGTCATGCCTATTTACTTCCTCAGCGGCGCGCTGTACCCGCTAGCCAATCTGGGCAAGGTGATGAAGGTCATCACGCATCTTGACCCGCTGACCTATGGCGTGGATGGATTACGCGGAGCGCTGATCGGCCACTGGCAATTCTCGGTAGCTCTGGACGCCGGCATACTGGCTGCTATCACCTGCGGCTTCCTTGTGCTGGGTGCTTACCTGTTCTCGAAGATCGAGGTATAGGCGTTCCTCGAGAAACGACAGCTCAGTCATTCTGAGCAGAGCGAAGAATCCCTACCGGTTGGAAAGCTACACATGCAAACGCCTTTCGGCTGAATTTCCCAGGCCGAAAGGCGTTGAGTGTTTCGGTGGATGAATGTTCCGACGGATCCTTCGCTTTGCTCAGGATGACCGTCATTAAACATCGTATCCAGCGTCAGTAACGTGGGACGCTTCCGTCGATCTCGCGTGTCCACTGATCGATACCGCCAGCCATAGACTGAACGTTGTCGTAGCCTTCACGACGAAGCCATGCCGTTACCGACAATGACCGGGCGCCGTGGTGGCAAACCACGACAATATGCGCATCGGGGTCAAGCTCGTTATTGGCCCGTGCGGGTATGTCATTCATAGGAATGTCTTTACTTCCGGCGATATGCGCGGTCTCAATCTCCCACGGCTCACGCACGTCCAATAGAACAAAAGGGGTTTGGGATGCGCGCATTTGCGCAACCTCTGCGACACTGATTTCAAAGGGCAGCACAGAATAAGCATACGCAAACTTCCTGCCGGGAATCGCATCCTACCCTTGAACATACGCTGAAAGGTCTATTAACTGAGTGGCACAGACCAAGGTACTGGTCGTTGAAGATGAGCCGAACGCACGCGCCGGCCTGGCAGAACTAATCGCTTCCTGGGGCTATCGCACGGAGACCGCCGTCGATGGCGTGATGGGTCTCGACATGGTGGTGCGGTGGTCGCCTGATGTGGTCGTCACCGACCTCATGATGCCGCGCATGGACGGCCTGCAGTTGCTGGACCGTATTGGGGAGCTACCGCAACAGAAGGTTGCCGTTGTGGTTCTCACAGCACAAGGTTCGATTGAGTCAGCAGTGGATGCCATGCGCATGGGCGCATATGACTACCTGCAGAAGCCAGTCGATCCGCAGCGCTTGAAGACCATCCTGCAAAACGCGCAGCAGCAGGCAGAAACAAACGAAGAGATTAGCTCCGAAGAGATTAGCTCTGAGGAAGAGGGCCGTCTTGGCCCTCTGGTGGGATCGTCTCCGCACATGCGCGAGATCTTCCACCTGATTGAGCGCATTGCGCCGAACAATGTCAGCGTGCTGATCACAGGCGAAAGCGGCACGGGTAAGGAACTGGCTGCGCGCGCGCTGCATATGTTCAGCGGCCGCCGCAACAAGCCTTTTGTCGCTGTAAACTGCGCCGCTATCCCGGAAACGCTGATTGAAAGCGAAATCTTCGGGCACGAGAAGGGCGCTTTCACCGGAGCACAGGAGCGTCGTGCCGGATGCTTCGAACTGGCGGAAGAAGGCACGCTGCTGCTGGATGAGATCGGCGAAATGCCCGCGGCTACACAGTCAAAGCTGTTGCGTGTTCTGGAAGATCGCAAGCTGCGCCGTCTGGGTTCGCGCGATGAGCTCCCAGTCAACGTGCGTGTGATTGCAGCCACGAACAAGGACCCGCATCAGGCCGTTTCCAGCGGCGAGCTGCGCGGCGATCTTTTCTATCGTCTGAATGTCTTCAACATCCAGATGCCTTCCCTGCGCGATCACAAGGAAGATATCCCCGCCATGGCCGAGGCGATGGTGCAGGAGATGAATGAGCGTCACGGTATGCAGGTGCCGGGTATCTCGCGCGCGGTGATGGATCGCTTCATGGCCTATAGCTGGCCGGGCAATGCGCGTGAACTGCGCAATACGATTGAGCGCGCAGTGATTCTTGCGAACGGAAAGTCGATTGACGTGTCGCATCTGCCGCCGGGTTTCGGCGAAGAGCAGCATACGCCGCCTGCGCATGGTGCCCATCTGACACATCCCCCAATCACATACTCATCGTCTGCCAACAGCAGCAGCGACACCGTGCATCTTTCCGTTGGCATGACGGTTGATGAGGCGGAAAAACAACTTATCCTGAAAACACTGGAAGCCACGCGGAACAATAAGACGCGCGCTGCGGAGATTCTGGGTATCAGTTCCAAGACGCTGCAGAACAAGCTGAAGGAATACGCACTGGAAGACAAGGACGCCCTCGAACCATGAGGCTTCGTTACAAGCTGATTGCTGCCACCCTGCTGTTTACCTTCACTCTGACGGTGGTGCTTTCGCTGGTGTTCCTGTCGGAAATTCTGCGTGAACGCATTGCGCAAACGGAGTCGTCGAACAGCGTGCTGGTACACCAGATGCTGTCGGCGACACGCACAGCGCTGCAGAACGGCCTGCGTGACCATCCTCCCACGGAGACCGGCGAGCAGGCCCTGCAGGCAGCCATTGAATATGCGTTGCAGAATGATGATGCTCTGCAGGAAACGCTCAACGGATTTGTTCGTTACTCCCCCAGCATTCAGGATGCGTATCTCGCCGACGCGAATGGTCGCGTTCTGGTGAGCAGCGATCCCGCTCTGCTCAATGCGCAGCAGCCGCATCGCCGTGACTTTTCCGTGGTAAACACGGCTTCGTTATTGGAGAAGCGCGCACTTCTCTTCGGCGATCCAGAGACGCTGGATATGAGCCTGCCGTTGGAAAGAAACGGTCAGCCGTTCCTCACAGCGCACCTCGGCGTTCGCTCCACACTTCTGCGCAATGCGTATGCACCCTGGTTGCGAGATTCTGCCATGATCTGCGTCTTTGCGCTTGCCGGTGCATTGCTGGTGGCGGCTGCGCTTTCCGCAGCAGCGATGCGACCGTTGGAAGACATCAGCCGCGAATTGGACGTCCTTTCCGGCACGTCGGGGGTAGAGACAGAAGAAGCACAAAACAGCGATGCAGTGCAGCGTGTCACTTCGTCTATCAGCCGTCTGGACGAACGCATCCGCACAAGCGAACAGACACGCACGGAGATGGCCACCAATCTGAACAGCATGTTGCAGACGCTGAAAGATGGCGTGATGCTGATCGATGCGGACCTGCGTGTGATCATGGCTAGTGAAGCCATGCACCACTTCCTTCCACCGGGCAAAGACGCCGAACTGGGCGCGCCTTTAACGGATATCTTCCCGCGTAATACCGCGATTGGCGCATTATTGGCAGACTTGCTGGCGGAACGGCGCAGTGTTCGATCGCAGCCTGTGGTTCTGTCCGACGGTCGCACCGTCGAGCTTTCCTTCGACTACTTCCCCGGCAACGCTCCTGGCGCATTGCTGACGCTGCACGATGTGGCAGCACAGGAGGAGCTGGAACGCGAAATTGAAGTTGCCCGCCGCATGGCCAGCATTGGACGCCTGACTGCGGGTGTTGGTCACGAGGTGAAGAACCCCATCAACGCGATGGTGGTCCACCTGGAACTGCTTCGAAGCAAGCTGGCATCTGGCGCGCCTCCCGATGGCGCGCAGCGCCACGTCGATGTGTTGTCCAGCGAGATGGGCCGTCTCGATCGTGTGGTGCAGACGCTGGCGGACTTCTCACGCCCTATGGAACCGCGGTTTCAGGAGCAGGATCTGCTGCCGATTGTGCAGGCCGTAGTGCAACTTGTGGCGGCGGAGGCAGAAAAAGCAAACATCTCCATCGCTATTGCAGAAGTCACTCCGAGCGCTCCCCTGCGCGTTGTCGCCGATGCCGAATTGCTGCGACAGGCATTGTTGAATATCGTATTGAATGCTATGCAAGCTATGCCCGGAGGCGGCGCAATTCAGATACAACTGTCGCGGGAACGCGGCAGTGCCGTTGTCTCGATCCGTGACACAGGCACAGGCATTCCTCCCGAAAAGCTGGACCGTATCTTCGATCTTTACTTCACCACAAAGACAACCGGCAGTGGCATTGGCCTGGCCCTGACATATCGCATTGTGCAGATGCATGGTGGTGTTATCGCTGTCGCTTCGGATGCGAATGCCGCGTCTCCTGAACATGGCACCACCTTCTCACTTCGGCTTCCATTAACCGGGCGCAACACCTCTGCCTCCATTCCGGCGGTGACAGCATGAACCGCGCGTTGCGCATTTCCGCTTCATTGATTCTGGCGCTTCCGCTGGCAGGCTGCCACAAGCGTGTGGTCGTTGCGGCTGCGCCACCGTTGCCTCCGCCAACGCCTGTAGTCAGTGTTCCTCCGCCAACGCACCCTACAGAACCTTTGCCAGAAATTCCGGTCATTGCATCACCGGCAGTTCCCATCCCGACAGAGCCGCCAGTCCGGCCTCCGGTACGGCGGCGCCAGCCAACGACGAACCAGCCGGTTGAAACGGCTTCGGTAGCACCGTCAGGCATTGCCGATCTTGGCGAGTTGACCACGGGCGGCGAATCCAACAACGAGCAGTTTCGCAGTCAGACACAGGACCTGCTCCGCACACAGAACCGCCGACTGGCTTCGATGTCATCCTCGGTGATCGCCATGCACTCCCAACAGGTGGAACAGGCGCGGCTTTACCTGAAACAGGCAGCCGATGCATGGAAGAAACAGGACATGGAAGGCGCACGGACTCTTGGCACCAAGGCCAAGGTCATTCTGGACGAGATTCTGGGTTAGAGTTCGCGGCGCCCTTCCATGGCGCGGCTCATGGTGACTTCATCCGCATACTCAATGTCGCTACCGGCAGGAATGCCAGTGGCGATACGCGTGATCCGTAACGGATGATCCGCCGCAGCACGATGCAGTTCTCCCGCTAACCAATGCGATGTGGCTTCGCCTTCTACCGTTGGCGACAGCGCGAGGATGATCTCGTCGATACCGCCGAGTCTGCTGAAAAGATTCGCCGTGCGAAGCTGTGATGGTCCAATGCCATTGAGCGGCGACAGAGTTCCATGCAGTACGTGATACACGCCGTTGTAGCTGCGCGTCTTCTCAATGGCAGCAATATTCGTGGGCTCTTCTACTACGCAGACAGTCGCGTGGGTGCGTGTGGGGCTGGAGCAATACACGCAAGGGTCAACGTCCGTGACGTTGTTGCAGACCGAACACAGACGCAGCTTTGCGCGAAGCTCCTGGATGGCCTGCGCAAGCGCGGAAGCCTCTTCTCCCGGTGCGCGCAAGATGTGAAACGCCAGCCGCTGGGCCGACTTGGCCCCGATTCCGGGGAGTCTGCGCAACTCTTCAATAAGCCGCGCCATGGGTTGGGCAAATCGTTCCATTCAGTACCTGCGAGCTTCATCCTATCAGCGGACGAATCGGCGTTGGGTGCAGCTCACAGGGTAACTTTGGGCCTTTTTCGATCTCCGCAACAAAACGCAAAATACCGTCTGCAAGGGCGCTGAGACTGCCGTCCGCAGCTAGATCGCCGGCACCTCAACGACATACGCTCGTGAGTTTGGGACGGAACTCTGCGACACTCGGGGTGCCCTTCCTATCCAGCGTGGTTACAGCGTTCAGAGCCTGTTGCCGACGGCTCGGAAGACACGGGTCCCTGCAATCGTTGCCGTAACCACAGGGACGGCTCCCTGTTGCCTACCAAATTAGAAGACCTCGCCTGAATCATCGAGCTGGAACCTGTGCAAGCTCCAGGCGTACATGTTTGATCGTGGTTCGATGCCAGGTGTACGTCATCTCCAACGCTTTGTCGTTCCCCTGAATGATTGCCGGATACGAATACTCGCCTTCGCCTTGTTCCAACGTAGCAAAGATACGGAAATGCTCGCCATCCGTGCTCACAGCAAGATTCAGTGGAGATCTACCGCGCGTTGTGTCATTAAAGATCATCACCACGCGTCCATCCTTCAAATGAACAACATCCAGGCCGGAGTTGTTATTCGGCAGATCAAGATAACGAGGCGTGGACCAGGTGGCGCCTTCATCTGTCGAATCAGATACGACGATGCGTGATGCAAGAGTCTTCGAACGTGCATAGAAACGCAGATGCTTACCGCCCAGCGAAATCACGGATGGTTGAATAATGCCGGCATAGCTGCGTGGTGCCTTGTCCTTCGCGCGTACCTCCGAACCGAGCGGCGGCTCTGGCCAGGGCTTCGCGGCTGCATCGTCTTCTCGGCTAATCGTCAGAGGACCAATGCGTTTCCACGTACTGCCACCATCAACGCTACGCTCAATAAATACGCGCCATCCGTCTTTGCCTTCATTCGACGAACCGCTGACGATAACACCGCTGGGTAGTACCAATGGCTTCGCGCGAATGGGTCCCAGGATGCCATCAGGCAGATGCTCCTTCGGCGACCACGTCTTCCCTTCATCCGTGCTCACCATGCGCATGCCTGCCCATGTGTCAGGGCTGGGACCATATTTGTAGTACAGCCAAAGCTTGCCATCGCCCGTATGGAAAAGAACTGGGTTCCATGTCGGAATTCCCTGATCGCCATTCTTTTCGCGCGCCACCTCAACCGGTGCGGACCATACACCTTTATGTTTGCGTGCGGTATAGATGGCAACATCCGGAGCGCGCTCTGCCTTACCACCAAACCAGGAAGCCAACAGATCGCCATCTTTCAAAGCCACAATCGTCGATGCGTGGCATTCCGGAGTGACCGTGGCAGGCGTGTAGATAAACTCGCCCACTGGATGCACTCCGGGATCATTTACATGAGAAGGAACCCACTGTGCTCCTGCAGTTCCCGCCCAAGCTACAGATGTCGCCACCAGCATTCGCATCCCGCATCGGTACATAAACATCCACTCCTACACTTTCGCCACGTTTCGTTACGAGTCTTCGCCGTGGCATCCAGCATACCCGTAGCAGTCCCGTGGTGAAGAAGAGAACACAGTGGCGTGTTCGGAATGTTGTGCTGACTGCTTCAGTGCGGTGGCGCGATCAACACCGAGAGCTTACTTCCACCCTCCACCCAGCGCTGCATAGAGACTCACAAGCGAACCAGCTTCTTGCGCCTCTGCCTGCGCCAACTTCAATTGGGCATCGTATAAATCCGTGTCCGTCGTAAGCACCTCAAGGTAGCTTGTATTTCCGCCTGAATAACGAAGGCGTGCAAGACGTACAGCGTCAGATGCAGAGGTAACCACTTGATGCTGCTCCTCTCGGCGATTCTGCGTCTCTCGATACGTTACGAGTGAATTGGATACATCCTTAAACGCATTGAGAATGGCCTTTTGATAGCTCGCCAACATCTCCTGCTGCTGCGCTTGCGAATACTTATAGTTGCTTGAGATTCGTCCGCCAGCAAAGATCGGCTGAGTAAGTGAACCGGCAGCATACCAGTAAGCATTCTTCCCCTCGAAGATACTTTGCAACTGATTACTTGCAGAGCCGCCCATGCTCGTAAGCGATATCTGCGGAAAGAATTGCGCCTTTGCAACACCGATACGAGCATTTGCTGCCATCAGCTCTGCTTCCGCTTTGCGAATATCTGGTCGACGCTCCAATAATTCCGACGGAAGTCCTGCAGGCACAGATGCAGGATGCGGTTGCTCAGTCACACTCAATCCCCGCTGCACGTTCTGCGGATTATGACCGAGCAGCACGCTGATGGCATTCTCCTGAATCGCGATCTGACGGCGAATATCGGGCAAATTTGCTTGCGCCGTATGGAGAAGCTCCTCTGCCTGCCGAGTGTCCGCGCGTGAACCTGCACCATACTTCTCAAGCGACTGCGTGAGATGAAGTGAATCTTCTCTCGCTTTGATCGTGTTCTGCGTAATCTCCAACTGCGAATCGAGACTACGTAGTTGGAAGTACGCAGTCGCAAGTTCTTCAATCAGCGATGCGCGCGTTGCGCGTTGGGCCCACTCTGTTTGTAGAAGCTCCGCTCGCGCAGCTTCTGTCTGACGACGATAGAGCCCCCAGAAGTCGAGATTCCACGCGGCAGAAGCACTGAATCCCCCTCCACGAATGAAATCATTGGATGTGCCATCTGCATTTTTATTCGCGAGTCCTGCGGGCAGTTGAAGTGCACTGAAGCTTCCACCCGCACCAACACTGGGCAACTGTTGCGAACGAACAATGCCTACCTGGGCTTGCGCCTCAAGGATGCGTTGAGCCGCAATCTTCAGATCAAGGTTATTCTTCAGCGCTTCGTCGACAAGACTCTGCAATACAGGATCGGTAAAGATCGTGCGCCAATCCTGTTCTGCAATCGATGTCTCATTTGCGATTGCAGGGGCCATCGCCCCGCGATATGCCTGCGGCGTAACCACGGCCGGACGTGCGTAGTTTGGCCCCACCTTGCAACCCGCAATGAGTAGCACAACAAAGGCTGCGGCCGCAGCCCGTCCCGCGCGATGAAGCAAATGAATTGAATCAGCGGACTTCCACATGTTGTCCCTCACTGAGTACATCGCTCGGACTGGCAACCAGTGCCTCGCTACCATTCAAGCCAGCCAGCACCTCAACCTCTTTGCCCATGTCCTTGCCAATCGTTACTGGAATGAAATGAAGATTATGTTGCGAATTGACCGTAACAACATGCATTCCTGCACCATCCACCACAAGCGAGCTGGTAGGAATGACAAGCGAAGCACGTTGCTGCGATAGCGTGAAGTGAACCTGCGCATACATGCCCGGTAGCAGTGATGCGTCTCCATTCGCCACCTGTACTTCTGTTCGCATCGTTCTCGCGGCGTCATTCAGGGCGGAGGCATTGCGAGTCACAGTTCCGCTGTAATTGCGCCCAAGGCGTTCACTTACCTGGATCACAGCATTCTGCCCATCGCGAATATTTACCGCTTCTGATTGCGGAACATCGACGTACACACGCAGCGTGTCACTCTGCGCGATGCTGAACAGTGGTTTACCGCCAGCAGGAGCAGTCGAACTTACCAGGTCGCCACGTTCAATGTTGCGCTGTGTGATCACGCCATCGAACGGCGCAACGATATGCTCGAAACCTTGCATCTGTTGAAGCCGGGCAACGTTAGCCTGGTTAGCAACCACTGCAGCCTCAGCCGCAGCGATATTCGCGTTTGCCGCCGCAACATCTGCCACGCGAGCGTTATACGTCTGCACAGCAGAATCGACGATCTGCTGCGAGATAGCGTGCTGCTCGCCGAGCGGCAGATCGCGTTCCTTAGTAATGCGCGCCAACTCTGCGTTTGCCTTTGCCTGCTCCAGCGCAGCTCGTGATTGGATCAGCGTGGCCTGCGACTGAGCGAGTGTTGCCTTCGCCTGGCTAAGTTGCTGATCAATCTCCGGTGAAGAAATCACAGCGAGCACCTGCCCTGCGCGCACCTTCGTTCCAATGTCTACATTGCGACGCTCCACGTAGCCATCCACTCGCGCAAATAGATTTGCCGTGTAGAGAGGCTCAATGTTGCCGGGCAAGACAAGCTGCGAAGTAGGCTCTCCCTTTTGTGCGTGGATGACGGTGACAACCGGATGCGTCACCGGAGCATCATTGCTGGCCGCAAGAGCTTCGCGATAACTTGCAATCCGCGGCACGGCACCAACAGCAACCAGGGCAATTGCAATAACAGTCCCTAGTCCTACTGCTTTGATACGGCTTCCTGTTTTTGCCTGAACGCGGTCGCGGGTCGGGTTTTCCTGTGTGATCATGCGGCCTCCTGAGTAGTGTTTCTTCCGTGAATCAACGTGAACATCAAAGGAACAAAGAAAAGCGTTGCGAAGGTTGCCATGCTAAGTCCTCCAACAACAGCGCGGGCCAACGGCGCATTCTGTTCGCCACCTTCGCCCATTCCCAAAGCCATCGGCAACATGCCGATGATCATGGCGCAGGCCGTCATAATAATGGGCCTCAGACGGGTAAAGCCTGCCGTTACAGCCGCTCGCAAAGGCGACTCACCGTTTGCTCTTAGTTCGTTTGCAAACGTAACGAGCAGGATTGAGTTTGCTGTAGCGACGCCGATCGACATGATCGCGCCCATCAGCGATGGCACATTGAAGGTCGTCTGGGTAAGGAACAGAGCCCACACAATACCGCAGAATGCACCTGGCAGAGCGCAGATGATGATGAACGGATCGAGCCAACTCTGATAGTTAACAACCATCAACAGATACACCAACAGAGCAGCAAAAGTGAGACCGATACCAAGACGCGTAAATGCCTCATTCATGCTTTCAACCTGTCCGCGGACGACAATCTTAGTTCCTGCCGGAAGATTTGCACTCTCCTGTTTCACAATGCGGTTGACTTTGGCAGCCACAGAGCCAAGATCACTGTCCTGCGTGTTCGCGTAGATGTCATAGACTGGTGCGCCGTTGTGGTGATTGATGACAACAGGCATGATGGCTGGTCGAAGCGTCGCCATATTGCCCAACACCTCTGTCCGATTGGCCATCGTGCGCATCGGAATCGGCGTATTTTGCAACGCGTTGATGGAATCAATACTGTATTGTGGCGTCTGTGCAGCAACGGTGTAAGTAATACCCATCTTCGGATCGAGCCAGAAATTCGGCTGTACCGCAGCGCTGGAACTTAACGAAACATACAGACTGTTTGCCACGTCCTGCTGTGTCAATCCGAACTGTGCTGCACGAACTCGGTCGATATCCAGATGGAGATCCGGCGCATCGACAACCTGATGCATATGAACATCAACAGCACCGGGCACGGTTGCTAATTGCTCGCGTAAACGCTTCGCAATAGCGTAGTTCGCCGGATCATATCCCTGCACCTGAATATCAATCGGCGCGGGCAAACCAAAGTTCAGGATCTGCGTCACCATGTCCGCAGGCTGGAAGAAGAACGTCGCATCAGGAAACTTCTTTGGAAGCTCCATACGAAGCTGCTTGATGTAGCCCTGCGTGGAGTGGTGTTTTTCATTCAATGCAATGAGAACTTCGCCATCCGCACTGCTAATCGTCGACCCATCACCGAACGCATAGTTAAATGTCTCAGGAGTAAGCCCGATGTTATCCATCACCAATTCCGTCTCATCAGCCGGAATTGTTTTACGGATTTCATCCTCCACCTGACTGAAGATGACCTTCGTCTTCTCGATTCGTGTTCCTGGATGCGTGCGGATATGCAACTTTATCTGTCCCGCATCAACACTAGGAAAGAAGTCGCGTCCAATGAACGGTAGCAACACAAAGGCTGAAAGCATTACCGCTACTGAAGCAAAGAGAGCCTTGCGACGATGAGCAAGGAACGTTTCCAGTGCTGCAGTATAACGATGCTGCAGACGCTCGTATCCTCGATTGAAACGTTCATTGATGCGACGGAAGAACGACGGGGCACCAGCATTTGCCACAGCCTGAGTGGAGTGACCTTCGAAGCTGTGCTCCGCACCAAGAAGGAAGTTCACCAAGACCGGCACCAGCGTGCGAGAAAGCACATAGGAAGCCAACATGGCGAAGACGACAGCCAGTGCCATAGGTGTAAAGAGGAATTTTGCAGGTCCCGTTAAGAAAACAACTGAGACAAACACAATGCAGATCGTGAGTGTCGAGACAAGCGTGGGCGTAGCAATCTCTGAAGCACCGATGAGAACAGCGTCGCGTAACGATTGACCATGCATATGGCGATGAATGTTTTCGATGGTCACCGTCGCGTCATCCACCAGAATGCCGATCGCAAGTGCGAGACCGCCGAGAGTCATGGTATTCATCGTTTCCCCAAGCGCGCTGAGAACGATGATGGAACTAAGAATCGACAGCGGAATTGAGATCGCAATGATTAACGTACTGCGCCAACTTCCAAGAAACAGCAGGATCATAAGCGCCGTAAGCGAAGCAGCGATTAAACCCTCGCGCAAGACGCCAACAATCGATGCCTTTACAAAGATGGACTGATCGAAAAGCTCAGTAATCTTCAATCCCTTAGGGGCTGCGGCACGCGATGCAGGCAACACATCATCCTTGATCTGCTTCACGATATCCAGCGTGGATACCGAGCCCGTCTTCATAATGGTGAGCAGTGCAGCAGGCTTTCCATTGGCTCTTGCAACATTCTGTTGTACTGACCAGCCATCGCGTACGTGCGCAACATCTCGCATGTACACCATTGCGCCGTTCACTTGCTTAATAGGAACGTCGTTCAGTGACAATGCATCGACTGGACTGGAGTTCGTGCTGACCGTGTATTCAGTGTTTTCGACCTTCGCGGTGCCGGAAGGCAGAGTGACGTTCTGCGCATTAATGGCATTGGTCACATCAATCGGCGTTAGGCCTTTCGCCAAAAGCGCATTCTGATCAAGATCGACCATGATTTGTCGTGCAACACCGCCATAAGGAGTAGGCAAAAGTGTGCCCGGCACCTTCGTCAGCTGCTGACGAACGCGGAACAAACCGTAGTCATAAATCTCTGACTCTGAAAGAGTGTCACTTGAGAGTGATAGCTGAATGATCGGCACCGTGGATGCACTGAAGCGAAGAATCCATGGCGGATTCACACCCTGCGGCATACGGAAGCGAATGGAATTTACTGCTGCCCCCACCTGCGACATGGCCGCATCAATGCGCACCTGGGGCTGGAACGAAATCTTGATAACAGACGCACCATTTGTCGTCTGCGAATCAATCGACTTCACATCATTGACGACCGCCATCACAAACTCACTGAAGGTCGTGATGCGCTGTTCCATCTCTTTCGCGGGTAGACCGGAGTACGACCAAATCACCGTAACTTGCGGAATATCAATGTTTGGGAAGATGTCCGTCGGAGTCGTCGCAATCGAAGAGAACCCAAGAACAAGGATGAGAATCGACGCTACAATAAAGGTGTAAGGCTTATTGAGCGCAAGACGGACTATCCACATAACGACGTCTCCATAACGCGACGTTTCTGTATTTCGACTACTTTGATGTTCGTCAAAATAGTTGGATTCAGGATTCACACGTTTTTGAATATTTGCGCCGATAGATACGTCTCATAGGTATGGGCGCGATGAAAGAGAAAGAAGCAACACTGATCGCGAAGGCACTCGGAGAACCGAGCCGCTTCTCCATCTACAGTCAGATTGCTGAAGGTGATGGGATTTATTGCGGTGAGGTCTGCAACAAGCATGCGCTCTCACCGGGAACGGTCTCGCATCACCTCAAAGTGCTGACAGATCTTGGCCTCATCACTTCTCGCAAAGAAGGACTGAACGTTTACTATCGCTCTGTCCCGGAAAAGTTTTCAGCCTATCTCGCTTACCTGCAGAGTCTCAACCGGAAGTAAGCCGCCTGAACCCAATGTTTTCGATGTTGAAATAGCAGTACACTGTTCGGGTTGAATGCTTCAGGAACAGAGCGGGCTCGGGTGACGATGCGGCAGCGCATGGAATACGCCGCTTTGCGTCTGATCGTCGGTATGCTGCGGGTGCTTCCCAGAAATAGCGCGCGCGCTGTTGGCGCGTGGCTCGGTACTGTTGCAGGCAGACTTGCAGGCAAACTCTCTTCCGCTGGGGAACAGAATCTTCAGATCGCTTTCCCCAGTATGGGCGCCACGGAGCGGCGTACCATCCTGCAGAAGACCTATCGCAATCTCGGCTGGCTGCTGGCTGAGTTTTGTCAGATGTCAAAGTACTCGCCGGAGTTCGTGCAGCAAGAGGTCATGCGTTACGAAGGCCTGGAGCATTACCTCTCGGCCAAGGCCAAAGGTAAAGGCGTCCTCGTTCTGACAGGACATCTTGGCGCGTGGGAGTTGTCCAGCTTCGTCCATTCCCTGCTTGGCGAGCCCATGGGAATGGTCATCCGCCGACTCGATAATCCGCTGGTAGACAACTTCGTAAACAGTATTCGCTGCTTGCACGGCAATCGCGTGCTGCACAAGGATGACTTTGCGCGAGGCATCATCAAGGCCATGCATCGCGGCGAAGCCGTCGGGATTCTGATGGACACAAACATGACGCCACCGCAGGGTGTGTTCGTTCCCTTCTTCGGTATTCCCGCATGCACTGGCAGTGGCCTGGCACGCATTGCACGCAAAACAGGCGCAGCGGTTGTGCCGGGTTTCCTGCTCTGGTCTGAAGAAGAGTCTCGTTATGTGTTGCACTTCGGCGAGGAACTGCACCTACAAAGGACCGAGGACGCTGAGGCTGATGCGTTAGCAAACACCGCACTCTTTGCGCGCGTTACCGAAGATTACATCCGTCGCTATCCAGATCAATGGTTATGGCTTCATCGTCGCTGGAAGACGCGTCCGGAAGGCGAGCCGCCGATTTACAAGCGGCGTACTTCCTCGACCGAACCGGCATTACCGGTATCGCGAACAGCAAAACAAGGTGAGTTGGTTTAATGGCAACCATTGCAGAGATTGCAGAATGGACCGGCGGACAGGCTGTTTCTTCTCTCGCCAACAGCGAGATCACACGCGTGAGCGCTCTCGATGATGCGGATGTCGATGCGGTCGTCTTTGCTTCATCTGCAGACGCCTTGCAGAGCGCTTTGCAATCCCGCGCAGGAGCAATTCTTGCTTCAGCGAAGATCGCCTCTGAAGAGCATGACAAACGGCTAGTGCTGGTGACAGACCCGCGACTTGCATTCTCTATTGTTGGCGATCGGCTACGCCCATCGGTAGCGGCAGCTATTCATGCAACAGCGGTGATCGACACGACCGCACAGATTGGCGCCAATACTAACGTCGGACCGGGCGTTGTGATTGGCGCGGGCGTTCGGATCGGCGACGGATGCCTTATTGGCGCACGCGTTGTGGTGGAACCCGGCGTGATCATTGGAGACCGTGTGCGTATCCAGGCAGGAGCAGTGCTTGGCGCTCTCGGCTTTGGTTATGCGCGCAGACCCGACGGCAGCTACCTGATGTTCCCGCAGCAGGGCGCTTTGGTGATTGAAGATGATGTAGAAATTGGTGCGAACACCACCATCGATCGCGGCGCTCTTGAAGAGACACGCATCGGCGCGGGCACCAAGATCGATAATCTGGTGCACATCGGTCACAACTGCCGCATTGGCCGCAACGTAATCATCGCTGCACAAACCGGTATTAGCGGATCGTCCGTGGTGGAAGACGGAGCGATCCTTGGCGGACAGGTCGGCATGGGCGAACACGCTACCGTTGGCCCCGGCGTGATCCTTGGCGGCGGCGCGGGGGTACTTAGCGGCAAGAAGCTCTTCGGTGCAGGACAGGTTTTCTGGGGGCGTCCTGCGCGTCCTTTGAAGCAGTACTTGCGTGATCTGGCACGCCTGAGTCGTGGCCGTTAAGTAGGCAAACGAACAAGACAAAAAGAATGAAGGCCCGCCATGATGAGCGGGCCTTCATTCTTTTCCTGATGCTGTATTTAGTTGGCTTCGTTCGTAGACGCGTCCATGTAGGCTACGTCGTTCGCCGTTCCCTGTACTGTGATGTTCGTGTTGTCGATCTCCGAACCATCGGCAGTGTTGAAGGCGTGAACCTGGCCGCCGTACGCCGTGTATACCTTGTTCAGATTCTCGACCCAGCACAAACCGGTCAGGCTGCCGTAGTAGTACTTGTCCAGATTCTCATTCGGATACGGAACCGTCGTCGTGCCCCCCGGTGTGACATTGGGAACGATGGCCGCAGCCTTGTTCGTAATGTCGTAGCGCGTCAGGCAGTTGTAGTTCTGGTTGTGCGCTGCACGTTCGCCGCTGGCACAGTTGGAAGAACCAATCCAGAGCGTGTTGTTATCCGCAAAGAGCATCTTCGTGTGCGTTCCATCCGAGATAGAGTATGTCGCGGAGATTGCCTTCGTGGACAATGGAATCACCGACAGATTGCCGCCAAAGAGCCCATCCGTCTGCAGCGACTGGCCAGACACGTACAGCGTGTTGCCATCGGAGATGGCAGCTGTTGCTCCACCCGGTACCGCTGTAAAGCTGGACACGGGTACTACAGAGCTACCACTGGTCGGGTAGTAATCAATACGTAGCTGATTGAGATTGACGAAAGAAACACCTGCAACATCGTCACCTGTAGCCGCCGTGCCGCCGCACTCGCGACCGCAGTTCAAGAAGTACACCTGCGAACCATCGGGCGAGAAGTATGCGTCATACGGGCGGTGAAAGGTGGGTGCTGGAACGCCACCGCTGGAGCCATCTGGTGCATTGACCGGAACGATGCAATACAGCGGATTGTTAACCGGCATGCACGTCAGCGCATCTGCAGGAGGAGCCTGCGTACCAGATGAGGTGTTTGAGGAGTTATTGAGCTGCAATACGCGATACACATTGTTCGAATTACGCAGCATCAGCAGAATCACGCTGTGGGACGGGTTCGCCACCACCTTGTACACGCTGGGCACCGGGAACGAGTACGTCGCCATCACGGATGTCGACGTGGCCGAGGCCGTCGATGGCTGATTCATGACAAAGAGACCGCTGCTCTCCACCGCAGTCAGAACCGAGTACACGTCCTGCGACACAAAGTACGAGGACAGCGCGCCCGTGGTGGATGCCGTTGTACCGGCTGCGGCTTCCGTCGAATAGTTAATCGTATTGATCGCACCATCCGAGCTGTACACGTAACCGCGCATCTGCTCTGGATAGTTGATGATGCTCTTCGCATTGCTGCTGTAAGCGCTGATCATCGTGGTGCTGTTCGCCACGTAGACGTTGGAACGGATATCGCGTTTGGCATCCAGCACTTCCAGGCCACCGCCCAGAAGCGAGGCCTGCGAAATGGCGACCATCACACGCTGAGTCAGCTTCGACGGCGGTACGGGACGGCCAGCGAACTGATTCTCGGTGGTCTTATAGGGGCGATATCCACAACCCGTCAGGAGAACAACGACGGTGGCACACAGGAGGGCGGCTGCCGACCGCGCAACGGAAACACTCTTCAACGGAAAACCTCAATGTTGCTGCGGGAATCTCCCTGTCCGCAACCTGCCAAAGTATACCAAAGCAAACAGGCTGATTTGCAGAATGGGTACAGGTTGGACGAACAGAACTGTGAACCGTTGGACGAAGTAGGATAGGGAGATATTTATGTCTGAAGTTTCTCTGCCCAGCATCGACCGCATTTTCGGCTCCCGCCCCATCCTTTGCGATGGCGCGATGGGAACCATGCTGTATGCGCGTGGCATCTTTATCAATCGCTGCTTTGACGAACTAAACCTCAGCGAACCAAAGATGGTCCGCGATATTCACGAGGAATATCTGCTTGCGGGCGCAGAACTTCTTGAGACGAACACCTTTGGCGCAAATGCCATACGCCTGAGGCGCTTTGGCCTAGAAAACAAAGTAGCGGAGATCAACGCCGCCGCAGTAAAGCTTGCCCGCGAGGCCGCAAACGCCGTCCGTGAAAAACATGCGCACCACGCCTATATTGCTGGCGCACTCGGCCCGCTTGGCCTAGCAGCACCGGAACGCGATGCTGCCATCATGACGGCCGCCTACCGCGAGCAGGTACAGGCACTGGCGGATGCGGGCGTGGACCTGGTTGTGGTGGAAACGATGACCTCCATGGCCGAAGCGAAAGCGGCCATCGACGCCATACGGCAGGTGAGCAGCGATCTGCCCGTCATCGCCATGGTCACTGTGACCGATGCCGGCAATGTATCTGACGGCACTTCGCCGGAAGAGGCCGCGCGGCTGCTGACTGAGTGGGGCGCGAATGCCGTTGGATGCAACTGCAGCGATGGACCACAGCTTGTACTGGACACCATTGAGCGCATGCGCCGGATGACTTCCCTGCCCATCGCCGCCATGCCCAACGCTGGCGTTCCCAGTTGCGTAGACGGTCGCAGCATCTATCTTTCGTCGCCAGAGTATCTCGCCAGTTTTGCGCGCAAGGCCATGCGTCTTGGCGCAACGATTATTGGTGGCTGCTGCGGCACCACGCCGCAACATATTCGCGCCATGCGTTCCAGCGTAAAGGCCATTCAGTCGCAGGCAGAAGGCGTAGCCCAAGTGGGCGACAAGCCTGCCGCGGCGCTGATCGAACCCGCACCCCTTGCGGAGCGTTCGCAACTTGGCCAACGCATCGCCACGGGTGAATTCGTCACCATGGTGGAGATCGTGCCGCCGAAGGGCTTTGATCCTACACGCGAACTCGAAGGCGCTCGCATGCTGAAAAAGCTCGGCGTGCATGCTATCAATGTGCCCGATTCACCACGTGCCAGCACACGCATGAGTGCCAGCAGCCTCTGCCTGCAGATTGAGCAGAAGATCGGCATAGAAACGGTCATCCATTTCACCTGCCGCGACCGCAATCTTCTGGGTATTCAGAGTGATCTTCTCGGCGCAGCATCGCTGGGCATGAAGAACATCCTCTGCCTGACAGGCGATCCGCCGAAGATGGGCAATTATCCCGATGCAACTGGGGTCTTTGATGTGGATGCCGTCGGCCTGACGCGCGTGCTGCGCGACATGAATCATGGTCTCGACATTGGCGGTCAGAGTATCGGCGCCAGCACCGGATTCGTGCTCGCCTGCGCAGCCAATCCTGGCGTGCCTGATCTGGATCTGGAAGTCCGTCGCTTCGCCGCCAAGGTAGAAGCGGGAGCGGAATTCGCCATCACCCAGCCGGTTTTCGATCTGAAACTGCTGGAGACATTCCTGAAGCGGATCGAAGGCTTCCGTATCCCTGTTGTTGCGGGTATCTGGCCGCTGACCAGCGTGAAAAACGCGGAGTTCATGAAGAACGACCTGAAGGTGCGCATGCCGGATCAGATCCTGCATCGCATGGCTGCGCATGCTGGAACACCGGAGCAGTCCCGTGCAGAGGGCATCCGCATTGCCCAGGAGATGCTGGCCGAGGCGCAACCCATGGTGCAGGGTGTGCAGGTAAGTGCTCCCTTCGCTCGCTACACTGCGGCGGCAGAAGTGCTGGAAGCCCTGTTGGAACCAGTGGCAGCAGAGTAGGATCAGGGAACAGATATGGCAACTTTCGAAGAGCAGCTCAAGTCGTTGGAAAGCGTCGTAGAACGACTGGAAAAGGGCGACCTCCCCCTGGAAGAATCGCTGGCGCTCTTTGAACAGGGTGTCGCTCTGTCAGAATCCTGCAAAAAAGAACTGGATGCGGCAGAAGGCCGTGTCCAGGTCCTGCTGCAACGCGGCCGTAAGATGGAAGCGGAAGACCTCACACTGAGCGAAGACGAGTAGCCACCGCCTTGAAATCGCGCCTCCCAACAATCCATCGCAAAGAAACAAACTTCGCACGTAATCGCTGTGGAGCGAAGCCGTGTGGAATGCGATACTCGAACTTCAAACAGCCACTGAAATTGGGAGAACGCCTGCTTGGGTAAGCCACCGATCAGCGATGCCGCGATGCGGAAGATGTACGAAACCATGAAGGCGCTTCGCAGCGCCAAGCGGGAAACCACCACATGGACAGGCGTGGCGCGCAACGCCAAAGCCTCGGCAGTGGCCGAACCAGAGTCGTTGCTGGCGGGCATTCTTTCGCAGTTGCATCGACGCGACACGGTGGTCACCTCCGGCGAACTACCTCTGCTGAAGACTGCGATAGAGAGCTACTTCCCTGTCTCCGTCGCGTCACTTCACACCGTCACCTGCAACGGCTCGACAGAAGAATGTGCTTCTGTGGCTGCCGGTGTCGCGCTGCGATCCATGGATGCGACGCGCGATCCCAAGCCTGTAACCATTGCACTGTTACAGGATTTTCCGTCTTTAGCGGGAACCCTGAAACTGATGGAATCCCACGACCTGCCTCTGCTGGTTATTGCAAAGAGCGAAGCGGAGCCAAGGGCTATTACGGAAAAGCGGATGAAGTCCACGCAGATCCCTATACTTCCGGTGGACGCTGCAGATGCAGTTGCAGTATGTCGCGTGATGCAGGAATCTCTTCTACGAGCACGCAATGGATGGGGTGGTTCCGTGATTCATGCCATCGCTATGCCATCAGCGGCTGACTCCATCGCCGGGATGGAAGAGCGTCTGCGAGCACGTGGTTTGCTCTAGGTTTTGCCGAGGCGTTTCTGTGTGAATATGCGCGCCTATCGACATCCTATAAGCTATTTACCAGGAACGACATGCACTGGCTATGGCAAACATTCGGGGATCAGAAGGAGCGCATGTGCCCTTTTGCCCGAACATCTTAAGTGCCGTTGCCAGTCATCTTACGGGCAAAGCTCATCCCAGTGAGGTCCGCTTGGAAGTATGTATTCGTGCAGTAATTAGGCCGCTGTGGTTTGCTACGCGTCGGAACCTGGCAACCACCGCTGTCCTTGGGGCTACCTTGTTGCCCTTCAGCGCATCTGCGCAGCAGCAATCACCTCCACCGGAAGCACCTGTCGTTCAGGCTCCGAAGCCAACCCCTATCGATCCATCGTCTGTACCAAACTACCCCACCGCGCAACCTTCTGCATCCCCACCGGTAACAGCTCCTCCGCTCAGACCTTATACAGAAGCCGACAAACCCGTCGTAGAAGATGAGCCGACCAAGGAACACCCGAATGTAGCCCGCAATCCCTACAATCCAGATTTGATCCCTTCGCAATTCAGCGACTACTGGCTTGGGTCTACCTACATCGACATGGATAGCTGGGTTTATCCCGCTCTCTTGCGTTTGTATTCGCGCGGCTATATTGATACCGCGTTCCTCAGTCTGCGCCCATGGACCCGTCGCAGCGTCCTGCACATGCTTGAGAAAAGCGAAGGCGCGATCCGCGATGGAGGCGATACCGAATCCGAAGAAATTCTGGATAAAGTGCTGTACGAACTGCGCGATGAACCGTCAGCGGATGGCCTGACAAAACGCGGGCTTATAACCGGCGTCTCTTCTGCCTACGTCAGCGTACGCGGTGTCGGTGGCACGGTGTTGCGTGATAGCTGGCATCTTGGCCAGACCTTCATTAACGATTATGGTCGCCCCTACTCCAGCGGCTTCAATACCTATGACGGTGGATCAGTCATCACTGAACTGGGTCCGTTTTCTTTGCGAGTTCGTGGCGAGTATCAGCATGCTCCGGGATACGAAGGCTACAGCTACGCACTGGCCAGTACCCTCTCCAATTTGGATGGCATCTCCTACAACAACCCATCCAAGGATTACTTTGGTGGAACCAATCGTCCTCAGGCCACCATCCCAGAGGGCCCCCTCTCCAGCGTCAACCGCTTCCATCTGATTGAAGCAACGTTTGCAGCACATGTCTTCAACCATGAAGTCTCCATCGGTAAGAGCGATGCATGGCTTGGACCAGGGCTGGGCGGCGCGATGCAATGGTCCAACAATGCGGACAACATCTATGCATTCCGTATCAATCGCGTAGAACCACTCCATATTCCGTTGGTGAGCAAGCTGCTCGGCGACACTCGTTATGACTTTTTCGTTGGCAGTCTCAAGGGACACACCTATCCCAACTCGCCGTGGGCGCATTCGGAAAAGATCGATTTCGCACCAACGAAGAATTTTCAGTTTGGCTTTCAACGAACCATCATCTGGGGCGGCAAGAACCATGCTCCCATCACGCTACATACTTTCTTCAAAGGCTTCTTCGACTTCAACGACACAACGCAGCAAGAAAAGTATTCACGCGACGATCCAGGCGCCCGCTTCTCATCGGTCACCTTCAGCTATCGCCTCCCCTTCCTGCGCAAATTAGCGACGCTGTATGCCGATTCCACGACGCATGACGATTTGTTCCCCCTCAGTGCGCCGCGGCGCGCAGGATGGCTTTCGGGCATCTACCTGACGCGTCTTCCCTACGCCCCCAAGCTCGACCTGCGCGTGGAAGGCGTATACACCGACTTCGTCACCAGCACTTCCACCAAAGGCCAGGGCAACTATTACGAAACCATTCAGCGCCAGGGCATGACCAATAGCGGCGTCATCTTCGGCGATTGGATCGGTCGCGAAGCAAAAGGTGGCCAGGCATGGTTGACGTACCACTTGAGCGGTAATGAGTGGGTTTCACTGCAGTATCTCCGCAAGAAAAACGGCAACGATTTTCCCGCAGGCGGCACCACGCAGAACACCTTCCGCGTAGACCTTGTAAAGCGCCTCACGCGTGATGTGGAGCTGAACGCATGGTTCCAGGAAGAGCGCTGGAAAGCCCCTATATGGAAGACAGGACAACAGGGCTCCACCACAGCGGCCTTCACGCTGACGTGGTATCCCGACCTGAAGACACCGCAATAATTTCACATGAAAAAGGAGGGCATGGCGCTTGCCATGTCCTCCTCTTTATTTCTTTGCGATCCGTTATGCCTTCGCTGCAATACGGGCTTTGAAATAATCCATAGAAAGCTGCAGACCATCTCGCAGGTTTACCCTGGGCTCCCATCCCAGCAACGCCTTCGCCTTCGTAATGTCCGGCTTGCGTTGTTTCGGATCGTCCTGCGGCATAGGCCGATAGACGATTTTGCTGCTGGAGCCGGTCACTTCCAGCACCGTCTTCGCGCAGTCCAGAATGGTCCATTCCTCAGGGTTGCCAATGTTTGTCGGAAGAGGCTCACCACTCTTTGCCAACGCCACAATTCCCCGAATGAGGTCTGATTGGAAGCAGAACGAACGCGTCTGCGACCCTTCACCATAGATCGTCAGATCCTGCCCCTGAAGCGCCTGCATCATCAGGTTGCTGATTACGCGACCATCGTTCGGCTGCAAACGCGGACCATACGTATTGAAGATGCGTACCATGCTGGTCCGCACCTTGTAGTAGTTGTGATAGGCCATGATGGTGGCTTCAGAGAAGCGCTTCGCCTCGTCGTACACAGAGCGAGGACCGATGGGATTCACGTTGCCCCAGTAAGTCTCTTTCTGCGGATGCTGCTCCGGATCCCCGTAGCATTCCGAGGTGGATGCGTGCAGGAATCCAGCGCCATACCTCTTCGCCACTTCCAATGCATTCACCGTGCCGTCCGAACCAACACGCAGCGTCTCCGGTCCCAGCTTCATGTAATCCACCGGGCTGGCAGGAGATGCGAAGTTGAATACAAAATCCACTTCGCCAAAATCAAATGGCTTGCAGATATCGTGCTGCTCAAACGAGAACTTCGAGTTCGATTTCAGGTGGGCCAGGTTTTCCAGTGAACCGGTGCAGAGGTTGTCGACACCGACAACTTCTGCACCTTCGGCCAATATTGCATCCGTAAGATGCGATCCCAGAAAACCTGCCGCGCCTGTAATCAGGACGCGCTTCCATTGCGCCATGTCTACAACCCTTCTCGCTTACGCGTTGATCGTCTCGCGGACAGGATGCGCCACAGGACGCCCCACGCTGTAGTAGCTAATGCCCGCATCCGCGACCTTCGTCGGGTCGTACATGTTGCGGCCATCAATGACAATGGCATAACGCAGCGCCGTACGCAGCTTCTCCAGATTGAGCGCGCCAAACTCATTCCAATCCGTGAGGATGAGCAGAGCATCTGCATCTTCCGCAGCCGAATAGATACCGTCGGCATAGTGCAGCTTGTCAGACTCCGGAAGTACAGCGCGCGTACGCTCCATTGCAGCCGGATCATATGCTGTGATCGAGCATCCTTCCGCGATCAGCATCTTCACCATCTCAATGGCGGGGCTGTCCCGGATGTCGTCGGTATCACCCTTGAAGGCCAGTCCAAGCACGGCAAGCTTCTTGCCGCGAAGCGTCCACAAAGCCGCACGCACCTTAGCCAGGAAGCGCTTCTTCTGGTTTACGTTGATACGCTCCACTTCCGTCAAGAGCGAGAAGTCCACGCCCATCTGCTCTGCAACGGAACGAAACGCCGCCACGTCCTTCGGGAAGCAGGAACCACCATAGCCGATGCCAGGACGCAGGAACCGCGGTCCGATACGCGTGTCCAGTCCCATACCCTGCGCCACCTGTTGCACGTTGGCATCGGTGGCTTCGCAAAGGCTGGAGACAGCGTTGATGAACGAAATCTTCAACGCCAGGAAGGCATTCGATGCGTGCTTAATGATCTCAGCACTCTTCGTAGAGGTAAGCAGAAGTGGCGGCGGCGCATCTGATGTGAAATCTCCGGGAATAATTCCTTCCCGCGTGTAGTACTCGCCGGAAGTCAGCGGAGCATAGATATCTTGCAGCAGTCGCGCTGCCTTTTCAGAATCAGCGCCCACCACGATGCGGTCCGGGTGGAGAAAGTCCGATACTGCGGTGCCTTCACGCAGAAATTCAGGATTTGAGCAAACATCAAACAGGCTGCGATCTACGCCGTTACGCTCAATCGCACGGCGAATCCACTCATTGGTATAGACCGGCACCGTGCTCTTTTCCACGATCACCTTGTAGGTCTTCAAATGCCGGGCGATTTCGCAAGCGACTGCTTCCACATAGGAGAGGTCGGCATCACCTGTCTCGGACTGCGGTGTTCCCACCGCAATAAAAATCGCTGCAGCTTTCTCAGTCGCAGCGCCCAGATCTGTGGTGAACTCGACACGATTATTGCGATATCGGTTGAGTAATTCTGGAAGATGCTCCTCGTGAATGAGGCTATCTCCGCCCTGCAGCGCCTTTACCTTCGCGGGATCATTGTCCACGCAAATTACATGGTGCCCCATCTCAGCGAAACAAACGGCAGCCACAAGGCCGACGTAACCGGAACCAACAACCGCGATATCCACAGTCTTTCCCATGAGGACAGGATACCTCACAGCATTGTCTATACCATCGTCCGCAGGCATCTCAATCGTTGGTCCCAAGACCTCTGGAAAGGAAACACTCCAGTTGCAGCAAAGGAGGTTATGATCTTCAAAGATGCCGCCCCTGACGAATCAGCCATCCGAGCGCGGAGTACCCGAAGCAGACGCAGGCTTCAGCGCTACTTCCGCAGAAAGTGCACTTTCGGAAGCTCTGAATGTGCTGCGCAAACGTAAATGGGTTCTCATTGCCGCTGCTGCCTTAGGCATTTTGTTCGGTCTTTACCAGGCCGCCACCCAGCCCATCGTCTACACCGCCAGCGGCAGGATTCAGGTTGCCAGGCCCAACTCACAAGCTTCGCTGGGTGCGGCCACAGGATCTGTAATGGGCTCATTGCAGTCCGAAGATCTGGAAACGGAAGTCCTGATTATCAGCAGTGAATCGCTGATGCTGAGTGTTGCGCAAGAGATGAATCTGGCGAACAATCCGGACTTTATGGGACCTGGCCCATACCGAAACATAAATGATCCCGTGATACGCGCCGCTGTTATCAGCAGGTTGTCCAACGCGTTTCAGGTTGCCTCCATTCCACGGACGCAGATGATCCGCATTGGGGTAACCGCCAGCAAACCGCAGCTTGCTGCCGATCTGGTCAACCATCTGATCAATGCGTATCAGCAGCGCTCTTTTGAAAGCCGCTTCGCTTCCACGCAACGCGTCTCACAGTGGCTACAAGGGCAGCTGGATGACCTGAAGCAGCAGGTCGAAGCATCGCAAGAACAATTGATGGACCTTCAAAAGCGGATTGGTGTGCTGGGGCTTGGAGCAGACGCCAGTAAACCCGTCACGACTCAGGTTACGGCTGCTGTCGAAGCGCTCAGTGCTGCAGCTATTCAGGCTAAGGTGCAACGCATTCTTGCGGAATCCCGTTACCGGGTTCTGGCTTCTGCCGATCCCACCTTGATGGAAGACAGTATGCAAGGACAGGGCGGAGGGCAATCGGCCCTGTCCTCGCTGAGAGCTGATGCTGCCGCAACCAAAGCGCAGATTGCCCAATCCGCTGTCACACTAGGTCCAAAGAATCCTCAGATTCTTGCTCTGCAGGCGCATTTGCGCGAAGTGGACCGAGAGATCAAGACAGAAGAAACACGCCTGGTAACCGAAGCCCAGCAGGCTCTGGTTGCAGCAAAGGCAAATGAAGCGCAGACGGAATCCGCACTGGAAGATCAAAAAAATCAGTCGTACCGTCTTCGTGATGACCTCGTGGAATATACGCTCCGTCAGCGCGACTATGAGACCAACCGTGCTCTGTACGAAGCGCTCCTTGCCAAACTGAGAAGCGCCAGCGTGCAGGCAGGTCTGGATGCACTGGAAATCGACGTCGTCGATCCTGCGTTCAAACCGGTAGGTCCTACCATTACGCCGCGCTCCAGCATTATGAGCAGAGACCTCATCATGAGCCTGATCCTGGGCGTCATGCTCGCCTTTGCCCTGGAGAGTCTGGACACCGGCATCCGAAGCGTTGCGGAAGTGGAACACATCACGCAACTTCCTTCGCTCAGCATCATTCCGCGTGTGCGCCGCTTGCCATCCGACGGTTCTGGCTCCATGACCGTGGCCCAGACGAACATTGGGGTTTTAGCAACATCAAAATCTCAGTTCTCAGAAGCGTTCCGCTCGCTCCGAACTGCGCTACTGCTGGCAACAACAGGACATCCCCCCAAGTTCATCCTGATCTCCAGCTCTACGCCCTCAGAAGGCAAGACGACAGTATCAACGAACCTCGCCGCGATCCTTGCCCAGCGAGAAACCCGTGTGTTGCTGATCGATGCGGATCTTCGGCGCCCCAATGTCCATCACCGTTTTGGATTGAACGGGCGCATTGGTCTCTCCACGATCCTGTCCGGCGGTGCCACTCTGGAAGAAGCCGTAAAGAACGTTCCCGAGGTTCCGAATCTGGATGTTCTATGCAGCGGTCCAGTACCACCATTCCCGACAGAAATGCTCTCCTCCGAGAGCATGAATCAACTTCTGCAGCAGTGCGCAGAGCTGTATACCCATATCGTGATCGATTCTCCCCCGATTCTTTCCGTAACCGATGCGGTCATCCTGGCGCGTCATGCAGACGCTATTGTCTTGGTGGTGCGCCATGGCAAGAGCAGCCGCAACGTCGTGCGGCGTGCGCGTGATCTTCTAGTACGTTCAGGCGCGCCCCTCACCGGAGTCGTGTTGAACTCTGTAGACATCAATGCACCGGAATACCACGGCTACTACGGATATTCGGGATACAGCTACTCCAACATCGATTCGGAATCGTGGGAATCAAATGGACGAGAAACCGAACGCAATAACAAGGGAGACGAAGCATGAAGCGGCTATATAACTTCATCATCCTTGCATCTCTTTTGTTGAGCGGAACGGTGTGGTGCCATGCACAATACACAGGCATCGCCCCCACCTCTTCGCCGGGGCTGAACATTCGCCACCCGCTGACCACGGATCGGACCATTCTGTTTCCCCCGCAACAAGATTTGACCGTGTTGCCCAATGACGTTGTGACTCTCTCGATTTTTGGTGTCACTCCGACGTTCACAGACGTGGAACGGGTAGCTCTTGACGGAACCATCCATCTCCCGATGGCTGGAATAATACGCATCGGGGGCTTGACCATTACCGCTGCGGAACAGAAGATCGCGCGTTTTTTGGAAGAGAAAGAGCTTTTTCATGATGCTCAAGTGAATCTCGTCCTCACGGAAATGCCCGATCATGTCGTCACGTTGGTCGGCGCGCTCGAAAAAACACTTCCGATGGTGGGTCAGCGTCGTCTGCTTGATGTCCTTTCCAGCGCAGGCGGCTTGCCAGAAACTGCAAGCACAGTGATCAAAATTGATCGTCCCGGAGTGGCAGACTCCATTTATGTCGACCTCGGAAACGACCCTTCAACCAGCTTGGCAGCCAACATTCCCGTCTTTGCAGGCGATATCATTACGACCGGCAACGTCGGAGCGTTTTATATAGTAGGCGCGGTTGGATCGCCCGGGGCTCATGCTCTGTCTGGAGCACGGCCTGTTACGGCGCTCATGGCTGTCGCCACCGCGGGAGGCACTTTAGAAACTGCCAAGCGGAATGATGCAAGCATTGTTCGTACCACAGGCAACACCCGATCCGTAATTCCTTTGCCTTTGAAGGATATTCAGGAAGGCAAAGTAGCGGATCCGGTTCTACAGGCAGATGACATCGTTCTGGTTCCCACAAGTATTCTCAGGAGCATCTTCCGCACGAGCAATGCAACGGCTATCGTCAGTCTGGCTGTTTCCATGGCAGCCCTTCTGCGTTAACCCCGCTACCACGGGAGCGAGCATTCGCTCCCGTGCGTAAGAGCTTCACAGGAGATCGATGGCTTCCGTAAATGAGCAGGTACGTCTGGCCTATGTGGTCAGTCATCCTATTCAATACCAGGCTGAACTGCTGCGCCGTATTGCTGCAGAGCCAGGCATAGATTTGCGCGTATTCTTCTGCTCAGATTTCTCTCTGCGCAGCTATAAGGATGCCGGCTTTGGTGTCACCGTAGAGTGGGACGTTCCACTGACGGAGGGTTATGCTTCAACGGTATTGCCCCGCTGGAGAGACACTTCAAAACCCAGCCCTCTTCGTCCCATCTCGCGAGGTTTCTTTCGCGAGTTGCAAAAGGGTGTCGATGGAAAGCCGTTCGATGCAGTCTGGATCCACGGCTACTCCACAGTAAATTCAATCCACGCCATGCTTGCGGCAAAGGCGCTTGGATTGCCCGTGCTACTGCGGGCCGAGTCGTGGCTCGCAGACCGCGTACGTTCCAATCAAAAGTTATTGGCAAAGCAAGCCTTCTTCACGATGCTTCGCAGCATGGTGAAGGCTGTGCTTCCTATCGGAACGGCGAACGCGCGTTACTGGGCACATTACTTTGGAAAAGACTTCCCAGCATTCCTGATGCCTTACGCAGTGAACAATGCATATTTTTCTGCGCGCACGAAAGAAGCAGAAGCCACGCGAGCGAATCTTCAGGCAGAGCTATCACTCGATCCTTCCCGTCCCGTCATTCTCTTCGCTTCGAAGTTGCAGGAGCGCAAACATGCAGACCATCTCCTGGAAGCCTACCTGCAATTGCGCGCGCGCAGTTCTTCGAATCCCTATCTGGTCATCGTTGGCGACGGTGAGATGCGTGCTGCGCTTGAAGAGCGCGTAGCACAAAGTGGTGTGACGGATGTACGTTTCGCCGGCTTCCGCAACCAGAGCGAACTTCCCCGTTTCTTCGACCTCAGCGATGTGTTCGTATTGCCCTCACGACACGAAGCATGGGGTCTGATTACGAATGAGGCCATGGCTTCTGGACTCGCTGTGATTGTGACCAGCGACGTGGGATGCGCCGCAGATCTGGTTCGCAATGGTGAAAACGGCTTCGTATACCCGATAGGCGATGTACAGGCTCTAAGCCAGGCTCTGGAAGCAACTCTCCAGCCGGGTGCGCCTGAACGCATGGGAAGACGCAGCGAAGAGATCATTGCTCACTGGGGTTACGCCGAAGATATCGCGGGACTGAAAGCTGCTTTGCGCCACGTCACCGGCAAACAGGCAGGAGCCTGAGTCCATGCGTATCCTGCACGTTATCGCCACACTGGACCCGGCCGCAGGTGGCCCCAT
Source organism: Terriglobus sp. ADX1 (assembly GCF_036877645.1). Lineage (NCBI taxonomy): Bacteria > Pseudomonadati > Acidobacteriota > Terriglobia > Terriglobales > Acidobacteriaceae > Terriglobus > Terriglobus sp. ADX1. Next base: position 38,328 of record NZ_JAEDXV010000021.1, on the reverse strand, counting down.
TGAAGGTGTACGCACGCTCTTCGGCTACAAGAACGAAGGTTATGAAGGTGAAGCCGTCACTTTTGACGCGCCCGACGCGCCGTACCTGAAAGGCCTCCCCTTTCCGGTGTATCCACTGGGGCCGCGCACGTCAACCTATGGATACACGGCAAAGCTTCTGCCCTGGTTGCGTGAAAACCGTGATCGTTATGACGGTGTGATCGTCAACGGCCTGTGGCAATACACCGGTCTGGCAACCATGCGAGCCATGCGAGGACACAAACCGTACATGGTTTTCTCGCACGGCATGTTGGACCCTTATTTCAAGCGCCGGTATCCACTGAAGCATTTGAAAAAAGCCATTTACTGGTATCCCGCAGAGTATTGGGTTCTGCGAAATGCCTATCGTGTCCTTTTCACTACTACGAGTGAAGAAAAGCTTGCAGAAGAGAGCTTCGCCTTCTGGAACTGGAAAGCGCAGGTGGTGCCCTATGGCATCCGCGCTCCACAGACTGATCCCGTAGCAGACATCGCTTCATTCCTCCGCGTGGTTCCTGCCGTAGAGGGCAAACGCTTTCTGATCTACCTGAGCCGTATCCATCCCAAAAAAGGCTGCGACCTGCTGCTGCAGGCGTTTGCTTCCGTTGCAGCAAGCGATCCAGACTTGCATCTCGTCATGGCTGGTCCGGATGAAACCGGTTGGATTCCAGAACTACAACAGATCGTGGACAAAGCTGGTCTCACAGACCGCGTTCACTGGCCCGACATTTTGCGTGGCGCAGAGAAATGGGGAGCTTTCCGTGCTGCGGAAGCTTTTGTCCTGCCCTCGCATCAGGAGAACTTCGGCATCGCTGTCGCTGAGGCACTGGCAGCGGGCAAGCCCGTTCTGTTGAGTGACAAGGTCAACATCGGCGATATGATCCGCAACGAAGGCTGCGTGCTCATTGAGCCAGACACTGCAGAAGGAACGCACACGTTGCTGGAGCGTTGGATTGCGCTGTCTCCAGAAGACAAGCAGCGTATGAGCAATGCAGCAACTGAGTGCTTCCGCACACGCTTCGATATGCTGGAGACCGCACAGACCATCATGGCCCTCTTCCAGCAGGCAAAGAACGAAGGAGCACGCTGAATGGCACGCGAAGCCGCTTACGTGGCCACCGACCATATCGACGAGAGCGAGCACGCCGACCCCTATCTGCGTCCGGCATTCACGCTGCGTAATCGGCTGATGCGTGTGCTTTGGGGCGTGGTTTGGCTGTTGCTGTACCGTCCGTCGCCAAGGCCCATGCACGGTTGGCGCGCCATGCTGCTGCGTCTGTTCGGAGCCACCATGGGACCGAATTGCCACTTCTACCCAAAGTCAAAAATCTGGGCTCCCTGGAACCTCTTCTGCGCGGACCAGGTCACAGCTGCCGACGGCGTGGAGATCTATAACCCTGCGCCTATGCACTTTGGTTCGCATGCCATCGTCTCGCAGGATGCCTTTCTGTGCGGCGCAACACACGACTACAATTCCGCTGCTTTCCCGCTCATTGCCTACGAGATGCGTTTCGGCGCCTACTCATGGGTATGCGCGCGCGCCTCTGTTGGGCCAGGGGTGAATGTTGGCGAAGGAGCTGTGCTGGGCATGTCTGCAGTAGCCACGCGCTCACTACAGCCGTGGACAGTCTATACAGGCAATCCCGCCAAAGCAGTCAAGGAACGCGTTAACACCATGGAGCGTTCGGCGTGATCTCAGTTGTCATTCTGACGAAGAACGAAGCCGGTGATATCGCAGGCGCGATCAAAAGCGTTGCATTCTCCGACGATGTGCATGTCTTCGATTCGCTGAGCACCGACGGAACACAGCAGATTGCCCGCGATCTGGGCGCCACGGTACACGAACGCGCCTTTGACAATTACGCAGCTCAGCGCAATGCGTCGCTGACCGTGCCGCAATTTCGCCATGACTGGATTCTGATTCTGGATGCGGATGAACGGCCCACTCTAGAGCTTGCGCGGGAGATGCTGACGTCAACGCAAAATGCGCCCCCGGAAGTGGCAGCCTTTCGTTTGCGACGCCACGACTACCTATGGGACACATGGCTGAAACACGCGCAGATTACGCCGTATTACACGCGTCTGGTGCGCCGCGGACGCGCACGTTACATCCGCGAGATCAATGAAGTCATTGAAGTGGATGGCAGCATCGTGGAGCTCACCGCCCCGTTGAACCACTACCCTTTCTCCAAAGGCATTGCTCATTGGGTCACGAAACACAACACGTACTCCACCATGGAGGCGCAACTGCTGGCCACAGGTGCTGCATTTGAAGACGCGTCAGTCAAAACCGCACTCTTCGGCAAAGACCGCGCAGAAAGACGCCGCGCGCAGAAAGCACTGTTTTTCCGCGTCCCGGCAAGGCCACTGGTGAAGTGGCTTTACATGATGTTCTTTCGCGGAGCGATTCTCGACGGCTACGCAGGCCTGACGTACAGCACGCTACAGTCTTTTTACGAATACCTGATCGAACTCAAGCGTCGCGAAATCCTTCTTAAGCGCTCCTGAATTTACCGAATTTTATTCGCCAAACGAAGTAAAGCCCTCGCAGAAAGCGAGGGCTTTGCTCATGTCGTAAAACGTCGTTTCAGGGCAAAAAGCAAATTAGCTTCGCAGCTTGGCCAGCAGATCTGTCGGATGCACTGGCTTGGCCAGAATCTCAAACTCGTGCCCCTGCGCACGTGCCTTCTCCAGCAGGTCAGCCGTGGCGGCCTGTCCGCTGAACAGAAGGATCTTGCAGGTGGGAAGCTTTTCCCGAATTTTGATGGCGGCTTCGATACCCGTCATGCCTGTCATGATCACATCTGAAATCAGCATGTTGGGTTGAAACTGATCGATGATTTCCACGGCAGATTCGCCGGAGTACACGGCCTTGGCTTCAAAGCCCGCCTGATTGAGGATGATTGCGAGCGTGTTTGCAATCACCTGTTCGTCGTCGGCAACCAGTACCTTCGGTTTGCTGGGGGTTGTCATATTAATCACAGTTCTACTTGACCCGGTGGCATAAGGCAAGTTTCTGGAAGTTGTTGTTTCACCGGAGGATGATACCCTCAGAGGACGCCATGCGGCCAACTTCGGCCGGCCGCTCTGCCACCAAACTTCCAGGGTCCGGTCACTGATCCGGCTCCACTGCCAATGGAGACGCCCAATGCAACAGGCCATCATTCGCGCCGAACGCGTTGAAAAATATTATGCTCAGCCGAGCGAGAACCGTATTCAGGTTATCTCGCCGACAGATCTGTCGATTGTGCCGGGCGAAATTGTCGCACTTCTGGGGCCATCCGGCTCCGGCAAGTCGACATTGCTGCGCATGCTCACCGGACTCTCAGTGCCCTCAGGTGGCCAGGTGTACTGGCATGAAAAACCTATTGGCCAGACAGAAATCAACGTCTCCATCGTCTTCCAGAGCTTCGCTCTCTTTCCGTGGCTAACGGTGCTGGAGAACGTGGAAGCTCCGCTACAGGCGCGCGGCATGGAACCGGCGAAGCGCCGTAAGCGCGCCATGAAGATGCTGGATACGGTAGGTCTTGACGGCTTCCAGCACGCGTATCCCAAGGAACTCTCCGGTGGCATGCGTCAGCGTGTGGGCTTCGCGCGGGCGCTCGTTGTCGAACCAGAAGTTCTATTCATGGATGAGCCCTTCTCTGCTCTCGACGTGCTCACTGCAGAAAACCTGCGTTCAGAATTGCTGGAACTCTGGCAGAAGAAGACGATGCCCACGCAGGCCATCTTCATCGTGACGCACAACATTGAAGAGGCAGTTCTGCTTGCGGATCGCATCATTGTGCTGGGTCGTAATCCCGGCCATGTACGCACGGATTTCCGTGTCGCCCTGCAACATCCTCGCGATCGCAAGGCTGCAGCATTTACGCAACTGGTGGACTACATCTACAAAGTGCTGACGCAGCCTGAAGCACAGCCGCCCGAGTTGCCGCGCACCGCAGGTGGCAAGCGTGTTCGCGACCAGCGTTTGATGAGCTATCAGATGTTGCCGCATGCACGTCCCGGCGGCATTGCTGGTCTTTTGGAATTGATGGTGGATCATGGCGGCAAGGCTGACATTTATCGCCTTGCCGATGATCTCGCTTTCGAAGTCGACGACTTGCTGCCTATCGTTGACGCCGCCTCATTGTTAGGTTTCCTAACGGTTACGGAAGGCGACGCCACACTTACTCCCAACGGCACGGAATACGCCAATGCAGAAATCCTTCGGCAGAAGGAGATCTTCCGCGAAGCCGCACTGCAACATGTGCTGTTGCTGCGCCAGATCATGCGCGCGTTGGAAGCCAAGAGCGACGGCTCGGTACCGGAAGAGTTCTTCCACGACATGCTGGACGAACAGTTCAGCGAGGAAGAAACGTTGCGACAGCTTGAAACGGCCATCAACTGGGGCCGCTATGCAGAACTGTTTGACTTTGATGCGCAGCGCCACCGCTTCATCCTGGCGCACGTCGCTGAACCCGCTGTGGAGACGCACGAATGAAGATGCTGCCTGGCAGCTTCAGTAATTTGCGGGCACGGGGTGAGATGGTCATCCCGCGCACCCTTGCGCGTTCGCAGGCGGTCCGCAGAAGCTGGCCATTCCTTCTTGATCTCATCGTTGCCAGCATTGGCCTTGCTGCGTTTTACGGCGTGGTGCAGATTGCACGACTCTGGCTGGGACACCCAGAGCCGCAGGTCACGTTATCGCTCTCTCCACGGGCCTTGCCGTTGTATGCGCTTTATTCCATCGTTCGCATGTTCCTGGCATACCTGTTGAGCCTTGCATTCGCCATTGGCTATGGCTACGTGGCCGCGTATAGCCGCAGGATGGAAGCGCTGATGATTGCGGCGTTGGACATTCTGCAATCCATCCCCGTGCTGAGCTTCCTTCCCGGTGTCATGCTGGCGATGGTCGCTCTGTTCCCTTCGCGTCAGCTTGGGTTGGAATTGGGCGCGATTGTGCTCATCTTTACCGGCCAGGTGTGGAACATGGCTTTCTCGTTTTACTCATCGCTGAAGAGCCTTCCGCGCGAGTTAACAGAAGCCAGCGCCATCTATGGCTACTCGCGTTGGCAGCGCTTATTTCAGCTTGAACTTCCGTTTGCCGCCATCGGCCTTATCTGGAACAGCATGGTTTCCGTTGCAGGCGGATGGTTCTTTCTGATGGCCTGCGAAATGTTCGTTCTGGGCTCGCGCGACTTCCGTCTGCCCGGCCTCGGCAGCTATCTGCAGACTGCTGCGAGCGAAGGCAACACCACAGCCATCCTGTGGGGTCTTTTCACGATGATTCTCATCATCGTTGCAACAGATCAGCTACTGTGGCGCCCCATCATTGCGTGGAGTGATCGTTTCAAGTTTGAACAGGTGGAAAGCGCACGTCATGTACGGTCGCCCCTATTGGCCATCCTGCAGCAATCGCGCTTCGTGAAGCGGATGCGGCACGTTACTCTTTCTCCTCTGCTGGATAAGCTGTACCAACACGAAGCGAAGCGCGGCCCAACGCATGTCACCCTGGACGATGGTGATCAACGCTCGCCTTCTGCACTTGCACAAGTAGCCCTGGCGCTGGTGATTTTCGCGGCAGTGGCTTATGCGGCGATACAGGCTCTCCATCTGCTGCATTCCATCGACCGTCAGGAATTCGGCCTTGTGCTCGGTGGGGCAGGCATGACGCTGCTGCGTGTGATCGCGTCCCTGTTCCTCGCAACGTTGTGGACTGTACCAGTTGGCGTTGCGATCGGTTCGCATCCGCGTCTTGCGCGCATTGCACAACCGTTGGCACAGATCGCAGCCAGCGTGCCCGCTACTGCATTGTTCCCCGTAATCCTGTTGCTTCTATTGCGTAGTGGTGGCGGCATGAATACAGCGGCCATTCTGCTGATGCTGCTTGGCACGCAATGGTATGTGCTGTTTAACGTCATCGCCGGTGCCACTGCCATCCCGAACGATCTCAAAGAGGTTTCGCGTCTCTTCCACTTCGGCACTGTGCAGCGCTGGAAGACCATCATTCTTCCCGGCATCTTCCCTTACCTGCTGACTGGCCTTATCACGGCAAGCGGCGGCGCATGGAACGCCAGCATTATTGCGGAATACTTCCGGCTGAAGGGCAAAACGATGACAGCCTTCGGTCTGGGCGAACAGATCAGTGCAGCAACCGACGCTGGCAATTTCGCGGTGTTGCTGCTGGCCACGATTGTGATGGCGTTGATGGTGGTTACCATCAACCGTCTTGTGTGGCGTCCGCTGTTCCGATTGGCCGAATCGAAGTATCGCCTGGGCGCTTAACGACTCCGCCTGGCATTTCGCAACGCATAGATCACCGCAAGCACCGGCGGAGCCAGCAAAGCGCCCCACGGCGGTAGAAGGATACCGCCCGCAATGGGTCCCAGCACTGCCGCCCACCACGGCACCAGCGTGCTGCGTTTCAGCAACAGCGGTTGAATCAACGCGCCATCGACGATCGCGATGAACGCGTACAGCCCCAGCGTCCACCACAGTTTGTCCAGATCCGTGTCGATGGATGCGAAGAACGCCGCAATTGCCGGTCCACACACGGCAAAGGCTGTTCCAATGCCAGGCACAAACTGACAGACAGCCGCCACAAGCGCCCAAAGCGGAGCCCACGGCACATGGATGAAGTACAAGCCCACAAACCACATCAACCCCACGCAGAGAGCGTCGAGTGTCGTGGCGCGCCACCATCCCATCAGCGCAGTGCCAGCCGTGCGCAGATGATCTGACGGTTGTGAAGGTGGGGCTTCGTAAGGATTCGCCTGCCGATAGGGATACTGCTCGTCCGCCACGTTACGCTCCTCATGCAACAAACGCACAGACGATTGGATGCATCACAGCAAGTCGAACGACAGGAAAATCCGCGCGAATCGCAGAGTTTGCGACGCTTCTGGGACTGTATGCGAGGGAACACATGGCTGTGATGATGCAGGGCTTTTATTGGGATTGTGCCAAGGAAGAAGACCGACTGGGCGAATGGTGGAATTATGTAGCGGAGAAAATTCCAGCGCTGGGCAAAAACGGCATTGGTTTCGATTCCATTTGGCTGCCTCCCATCAGCAAAGGTGCAGACGTAGGAACCATGGGCTACGACCCTTACGATTACTTCGATCTCGGTGACTATGACCAGAAGGGTGCTGTGAAGACCAGCTTCGCAATCGCGCTGAACTGGAGAACCTCATCAAGACGATTCACGACAACGGCATGGGCGCGATCGCCGACATGGTCATCAACCACAACAGTGGCGCTGACGAAGAAGAAGAAAACCCACTGGACGGGCAGAAGCGCTGGACAAAATTCAATCCAAAGAGTGGTAAGTTCGCACGTAACTGGGACTGCTTTCATCCTTCTCGTTACGAGAAAGTGATGATGGAGGGCGAGCAGTTCGCTGGCTTCCCGCACCTGTGCCATCGCAATCCGAAGGTCTATGCGGCGATGTATGAATACGCGCGCATGATCATTGAAGAACTGGACTTCGATGGCTTCCGTTTCGATTTCGTCAAAGGCTTTGGCGCATGGATGATCGGGCTACTCGCCAAGTATCAATATCAGAAGAAGGACAACCCTGACTTTTCGCCATTCGTTGTGGGTGAATATTGGAGCGGCCCGGAAGACATTGGCGGATGGCTGGATGCCGTAAGCAAGTTAACTGACTCGCAGATTGCAGCATTCGACTTCCCCCTGCGCTACAAGCTGAAGGACGTCTGCGATACACCGAACTACGACCTGCGCAATCTCACCGATGGCGGTTCTGTCTCCGCGGCACGTCCGTTCAATGCGGTGACGTTTACTGAAAACCACGACATGGGCGGCAATGAAGTGGTCAACGACAAGATGCTTGGCTACTCCTTCATCCTGACGCAAGACGGTTATCCGTGCGTCTTCTGGAAGGACTACTACAACTTCGAACTGGCACGCCCCAACACTCCGAACGGCATTGACGCTCTTGTGCAGGCGCACCACAAACATGCCGGTGGTGAAAGCTGCATTCTGCACGCCGATCCGGACCTGTACATCTCGCAGCGCGGCGGCACGGAAGATCAGAGCGGCCTCATCTACGTGCTGAATAACCTTGGCAACCAGTGGAGCGGTACCACGGTGAAGACCAAGTGGACCAACACGCGATTCGTTCCCGTGGCATGGGACGGCCACGACCAGGCGCATCCGGACGAGCGCGGCACAGACGAAGAGGGCAACGGCGAATTCCCTGCTCCACCGCGCGGTTACTGCGTCTACGCTCCGGTGTTTGAATAGCAAAAAACGAGCGCAGCGCTCGTGGCGGTTTGCTGACGGCGCTGCGTTCTGCTTTTCCAGCCAACGTCCTGTAACCTAGAAGCATGAAGATTGGCGTGCTTGTCTTCCCCGGTTCCAACTGCGACCACGACACCTACAACGTGATCGATGCTGTCGCGCAACAGCCTGCGACCTTTCTCTGGCATGCCAGCGAGGATCTGCAGGGATGCGACGCCATCCTGGTCCCCGGCGGCTTCGCCTATGGCGATTACCTGCGCACTGGTGCGCTTGCGCGCTTTGCTCCCATCATGGGTTCGGTGAAGAAGTTTGCCGCACAGGGTGGCCCCGTTATGGGCATCTGCAATGGTTTCCAGATCCTGTGCGAGAGCGGCCTGCTGCCCGGCGCACTGATGCGCAACGCGGGTCTGCGTTACATCTGCAAACAGGTAAACCTGCGTACAGAAACGAACGATTCTCCCTTCACACACCTGCTGCAGCGCGGCGAAGTTCTCCAGATGCCCATTGGCCACATGGAAGGCAACTACTTCTGCGACGCCGACGCACTGGCTACGCTGAAGAAGCAGGATCGTATCGCCTTCCGTTACAGCACCCCTGCGGGCGATATCACTGCTGATGCCAACCCCAATGGTTCGTTGGAAAACATCGCGGGCGTACTCAGCGAAGGCCGCAACGTGCTTGGCATGATGCCGCATCCGGATCGCTCAAGCGAATCCATCCTCGGCACAGCCGACGGCCTCAAACTCTTCCAGGGACTTATCTCCAGCCTTCAGACTGCCTGATTTTGCCGATGATTGATATCCACCACCATTTGTTGCCCGGCGTAGACGACGGCTCCAAGAGTCTCGAACAGTCCATTGCGATGGTCACCATGGCAGTGGAAGATGGCATCACCCATATCGTAGCCACGCCTCATGCAGACGATACGTGGAAGTACAACCGTGAACGCAACGCAGAGCTGCTACAACAGTTGCGTGAAGCCTTGCCCGCAGAAATCGCTGCAAAGATCACGCTGGGCCTTGGCTGCGATTTTCATATCAACTGGGAAAACACGGAAGACGCACGCGTCCACAAACGCCGTTACACCATCAACGAAACGGAATACCTGCTCATCGAACTACCCGATGTTGGCATTCCAAACCGTATTGATGAGGTGATCTACCAGCTTCGCGTGGACGGTCTGACGCCGATCCTGACCCACCCTGAACGCAACCAAACGTTGCAACGCACGCGCGACCGCCTGCGCGAATGGATGCAGAGCGGCCTGCTGCTGCAGGTAACCGCTGGCTCCGTCACGGGCCATTTCGGCAGTACTGCCGAAACCTTTGCATGGGAGCTGCTGGAGAAGCGCTGGGTTCACTTCCTGGCCACTGACGCGCATAACCTGGACCGCCGCCCGCCGCATATGAGTTCTGCGTATCGCCTTGTATCGGAACGGCTTGGTACGGAAACCGCGGAACGCCTCTGCGTCACGAATCCCCGTGCCGTCTTTGAAGGCAAAGCGTGGCCATTGCAACCCGCCCCCATCGGCGTCTTTGAGAACCAGTTTGGCGAAGACGACGAAGATGAAAAGCCCTCCTTCTGGCGTCGCATCTTCGGCCGCTGAAAGAAACAGAGTCGTTTCGGGGAACAACCTCATCACAATCAAGGACTAAATCTGTCGTAGATTGCGTTACGATAGTAGAAGCGTGCGTTCCACGCCGCTGAAGTTTCTGGAAGAAGGACCGCGCAGTGCACCTGGCAGAGTTGAAGCATGGAGAGAAAGCCACGGTGCTGGGCGTGGCACAGGGCGAGGCTTATTGCCACCTGTGCGCCTTGGGCCTGAACGCCGGAGCAGAAGTGGAAGTGGTGCGAACCCTTTCGCGGCGCACCGTTCTCATCGTTCGGGTGGATGGTTTTGATATTGCCCTGCGCGGTGAGACCGCTTCGACAGTAAAGATTCGCATGGAGAGTGCCCTGTGAGCACCGCAACGGTCATCGCCGTGGAGAAGTCCGCACCGGCCCGACCTGCGGGGACGTATCACACCATCGGCCTCATCGGCCCGCCTAACGTCGGCAAGACCACGCTCTTCAATCGCCTTACAGGACTGCGTCAGAAGGTCAGTAACTACAGCGGCGTCACGGTGGAGCATCGCTCCGGCAAATTGAAATCCGGGCAGACGGTAATTGACCTTCCCGGCGTATGGTCGCTCACACCCGAGAGCGAAGATCAAAAGATCGCCGTCAATGTCCTGCATGGTGCACAGCCCGGCGTGCCAAAGCTGGATGCGGTATTGCTCGTCGTTGACGGTACAGCGCTGCACCGCTATATGGGCCTGATCCATGAAGTGCTGGCATGCGGTCTGCCCACCATGGTGCTGATCAACATGGCAGACGAGCTGGTGGCACGCAACGGCTACATTGATCCGCTGGCCGTGGCACGCGAACTGGGATCGCCTACGGCTTTGATCAGCGCATCACGCGGCACGGGCATGGAAGCCATCTCCCACTTCCTGAATGGAGAGCATGCCGCCGCACAGATTCTTCCCGTGCTGCAGGCTGGCGGCAACGCTGCGCCCGGATGCGCAACGGACTGTAATACGCTCACTCGTTCCGGCGCGTATCGCCGCCCGCATCACTCCAAGTTCACACGAGCCTTTGATCGCTGGGCTCTGCATCCGGTCGTCGGGCCGCTGATGTGCATCTTCTTCATCGCCGCGGCGTTTCAAATCATGTTTCGCCTCGCCTATCCTGCAGGCCAATGGCTCAGCACATGGCTTGGCAACATCGGCATTGCGGCAGGCGAACATATTCCGGATGCCATCCTGCGCGCCATTATCGTCGACGGCATCTGGAATGGCATTGCATCCATCCTTGGCTTCCTGCCCACCATCCTCTGCATGTTCCTTGTGATTACGCTGCTTGAGGATTCCGGTTATATGGCTCGTGCAGCCGTCATTGCGGACCGCACCATGGGCCACGTGGGCCTGAACGGCCGTTCGTTCCTGCCACTACTTAGCGCTTATGCCTGCGCTGTGCCAGCGATCATGGCAACACGTGCCATCCCTTCCAAGCGCGACCGTCTTGCAACAATCCTGATCGCGCCGTTCATGACATGCAGCGCGCGTCTGCCTGTGTACGCGCTACTCATTGCAGCATTCATCCCGCAACGTAAGGTCCTTGGCAATCTGCTCGGGCTGCAAGCTGTCACGCTCATGCTGCTCTACGCAGTTGGCCTTCTCGCAGCATTGTTCACCGCAAAACTGTTGCACTCCAGCGTACTCAAGGGCCGCGCATCCATGTTCGCCATTGAATTGCCGAACTACCGCATGCCGCGCCTGCGCACCGTGGCACTCGCCATCTACGACCGCAGCATGGTCTTCCTGAAGCAGGTGGGCACGGTCATTCTGGTGCTGAATCTGGCCATCTGGTTCCTGTCGCACATGCCGTTTCACAACGGCCAACCCAGCGATGTGGGCGCAAGCTACCTTGCCCGTTTGGGCGATGTGATTCAGCCTCTGCTGCATCCGCTTGGTCTGAATCGCAATGTGGGTATTTCGCTTTTGGGTGCGTTCGTTGCACGTGAAAGCGTCGTCAGTACGCTGGCCACACTCTACGGTCAGGTCAACGTAGGCGATGCCTTGCGTGCTGAAATCGGACTTGCAGGAGCGATCGCATTGCTGGTGTTCTTCGCGCTCGCCATGCAATGCACTGCCACGCTTGCCGTTGTACGCCGCGAGACGAATAGCTGGAAGTGGCCTCTGCTGCAATTCGCGTATATGACGATTTTGGCCTATGGCGCATCTTTCGCCACCTATCGCATTGCGCTTGCCATGCATCTATAGATTTCTTCTGTAGCAACGCAGTAACCTCCAGGGCATGACGCCGCTTCCTCGCCGCACGTTTCTGAAGACCACCGCAGCCGCGGTGGCCACACTGCCATGGATCGCGAACGACGCGCAACACGCAAAGACCTCTGCAACACCGAAAACATTGGGAGTGACCATCCATGTGCGTGATATGGGGGCCACTGGCGACGGCAAAACCAAAGACACACTCGCGTTGCAGCAATCGCTAGATCGCTGTTCCCTGCTTGGCGGTGGCGAAGTCGTACTCTCCGCAGGCGAATACCTCAGTGGCGCGTTGCAGATTCACTCCAACACCACACTGCGCATAGAAGAAGGCGCAACGCTGACCGGTTCGCCAGACATGCAGGACTATCCCCTGGCGCAGGTGCGCTGGGAAGGCAAGTTCATCAAGGGCTACTCCGCATTTCTAAACGCGGTCGATGCCACCAACATTCGCGTCACGGGGCCAGGCCGCATCATCGGCAGTTCAGCAATTGTTGGCCGTCTGGAAAAGGGCTCGCGCATGCGCCTGCCTGCATTGCTGGAGTTCACAAACTGCCGCAACGTCACCGTCGACAACATCTTCACGAAGCAGTACGGCATGTGGTCCATCCATCCCGTACTCAGCGACGATGTGACCTTCCGCAACGTCACGATTGAAAGTGGTGCAGACGGCATTGATCCAGACTCATGCCGCAACGTCATCATCGACAACTGCACCTTCCGCACAGTCGACGACTGTATTGCCATCAAGAGCGGACGCGGCTCCGAAGCCTATCGCATGGCACGGCCCTCCGAGAACATTCACATCTCGAACTGTACTTTTACCGATGCGCGCTGGGCCTGCGTCTCCATTGGCTCTGAAGCATCTGGTGGCGTGCGTAACGTGGTCGTGGAGCACTGTAAGATCCTCTCCGCATACACGCATGGCGTCTACGTCAAGACACGCAGTGGCCGCGGCGCATTCATTGAAGACATCACCTTCCGCAATATCGACGTCTCCGGCTGCCGTGAAGGCTTCCTGCGCCTCAACAGCCTCGGCAGCGGCTTGCAGGATCAGGATCCAGTCCCCGGTGATGAAGGCTTGCCGCAATTTCGCAACCTGCGCTTTACGGACATCCGCGTGCAGGATGTGCCACAGCTTGTCCTTGCGACCGAGATTCATCCAAAGAAGCCGCTCGACGGCCTCGTTCTCGCAAACATCTCCGGCACCTGCCGCAAAGGCATGGAGATAGCCAATGCAACTCACGTTGAGATTCGCAATGTAACGGTCACAGGCTTCAATGGCCCGTTGCTGTCTACAAGAAATGTCACAGGAAAAGGGCTCGCAGGCTCAGTGGAATTGCCCGCATCCGCCATGCCGAAAATCCCCGATGAGATTCTTCCACCGGCAACACCGTACATACTCAAGTAAATTTGTTATCCTGTATCAGGAACGGGCGAGTAGCTCAGCTGGTTAGAGCGCCTGCCTTACAAGCAGGATGTCGGGGGTTCGAATCCCTCCTTGCCCACCATCACCGTTCTCGCAATACACAACCAAGAGGCGATGGGGTTCGCCTTGATGCCCAGCCGACAGGCTGGAGCTGATGACTCCTACAACTGTAGGAGGCCCATTGCCCAAAATTGATTTCCGACAATTTTTCAAAGAACCTTTCGGCATGATCCGCCATCTGCTGCGCTGGATTCCCATTGCCTGCTATGTCGGCATTGCCGCGGGAACAGCTTCCGCTATTTTGCTGGCATCGCTGACGTATGCGACCAACCTGCGCGAAAGCCACACCTGGCTCATTCTTCTGCTTGCTCCTGTCGGATGGTTGATGGGTCTGATGTATCGTCACTTTGGCAAAACAGTCGAAGCGGGCAACAATCTCATCCTCGAACAGATTCACGATCCCAAAGACGTCATCCCCTTCCGCATGACGCCGCTGATCCTGATCGGCACCTTCCTCACCCATGTCTTTGGCGGCTCCGCAGGCCGCGAAGGGACCGCTGTGCAGACCGGCGCATCCCTCGCCGACCAACTCACGCGCCCGCTCCGTCTATCGCCTCAGAATCGTCGCATCCTGCTCATGACCGGCGTCAGCGCTGGCTTCGGTTCCGTCTTTGGAACGCCGTTAGCGGGCGGCGTATTCGGCATGGAAGTACTTGCCATCGGGGCCATCGGCTACGACGCCATAGCCCCCTGCTTCCTTGCCGCCTTTGTGGGCGACCTGGTCACACGCGCATGGGAGCCCATCCTCCCCGGCATTCATCACACGGTGTACTCCGTCTCTGAAGTACCTGGCTTCAATGTACGCACCATCCTCTATGCGTCCATCGCAGGCGTCCTCTTTGGGTTGGTCGCCATGCTCTTCGCGCGCCTGACCCATGCCATCGCCAGCACCATGCGACGCCTCATCCGCCGCTCGGAAGTCCGCCCTGTCATGGGCGGACTTCTGGTGACGACAGCCGTCTTCGGCATCGGTTACGCGCACACAGCGAAATATCTAGGACTCGGCATTCCCACCATCGTCGCGGCCTTCCACACACATCTGCCGTTTTACGATTTCGCAGCCAAACTCGTCTTCACCGCGGTCACACTGGGAACCGGATTCAAGGGTGGCGAAGTCACTCCCCTGTTCTTCATCGGTGCCACCATGGGCAACGCCCTCTCCTCGGTGATTCCTCTGCCAGCTTCCCTCCTTGCTGGCATGGGCTTCGTCGCCGTCTTCGCAGGCGCTGCCAACACACCGCTGGCGTCCACCCTGATGGCTATGGAACTCTTCGGAGCTGAAGCAGGCGCCTACGCGGCCATCGCCTGCATCCTGAGCTATCTCTTCTCCGGACACAACGGCATTTACCACGCACAGCGCATCCGCAGCAACAAGTACGCAGAACAGCTTCCTCTCACCCTTGAAGCCAAGCTGCAATCGGAAGAAAACGCAGACAGATAACGCCTGTCACACGAATGGAAAAGAAATGCACAGGAAAAGGTTCAGACAAAGTGTGTAAACAAAGATCAAACCTGATACACTCAATCTTGTTGTTGGGCAGTTCGGTTCTGGACCTGAAAGGGAACAAGCCTCGAGCACCCAGAAACAACAAAGTGTGAATGCACTTTGGGGACGTAGCTCAGTTGGTTAGAGCGCTGCCCTGTCACGGCAGAGGTCGCGGGTTCGAGCCCCGTCGTCCCCGCCACTCAATCGTAAGCGGATCGCCTTTGAGTGGCTAAACAAGTGACAGACCAATCTATACATCCAATAAAACACACAAGGCGACTTTTCATTCGTATCTCATCGCTGATACAAGTTCCTATTACACAATCATCAGTCGCCTGTTCTGAGCCACACTCTCGTGTGAGTTTATCCGCCTGTGCAATGAGCCTGCTTTTGATTCCGTTGTCATCACCCTACTGACCAGTAGTGGCTATTACGGAATCATCATCAAGAATGATTCCGTAATAGCAGCTCTGGTCAACTTCTATTCCGATCATGAGAGGTCGATCGAAATGTCGTAGAGTTCATTTTCTCCGACGGAATAGCCGAACAGCAGTTCTCCAGACGGTGTGACCTCGAGAATGCTCGACGCATAATCCTCGTCGTAGCGCTCAGGCATCTTCCGCACCTCCACTGGTTTACCGCCAGCAACCTGGTATTTCATCAGAACGTAGCTACCATTCTGAGCCTCAATGAAATAAAGAATGTTCTTCTTCCGATCCCAAGCCTGTGCTCCGATCGCACCGGATGAAGAAATGTCATGCCAGGTCTGAGTGGTTACATCAAACAACTTAAGTTTGGATTGATCATTCGTCACTGCCGACAAATAGCGGGCATCCGGTGACCACTTCACCGACGACAGGCCTGAAGACGCAGGTAATGTCTCAACACTGTGATCACCAAGTTTCAGAATAAAGATCGCACTCTCAAAGTGGTTTGCTCCTGATTGAGATTCGAAAGCAATCCTCTCGCCCATCGGTGCATAGGCTATCTGCCGTACATCGCGTATGCCTGCGACAGTCGTCCGCGAACCGCCACCGGCCGCATTCACACGGGCAATTGTGTTTCCACCATTTTTCTCTCGCACATAGATCAGACTGCGGTCGTCCTCTGACCACTGTGGAGATTTCGCAAACTCGCCGGGGGCTGAGAGTTGGACTCGTTCGCTCCCATCGAGCCTACTCTTCCAGAGAGTTCCTTCAGGATGCAACGTGTAGGCAATCCACTCACCATCGTGCGAGATGCTCATCGACGACACTGAGAGATCCCGAAGAACTGGCTCAAAATCGCGACTCAGCATTGTTAAATAGAGTCGGCTCTGCTCCCCCATTGCATAGAGGTGGCGAAGATCCGGACTGAGTGTAGGTGATCTCCAGAAATCAACAGGTCCCGAGGCTATTTCCCAAGGACTGCCGCTTCTTTTCCAATTGAATATTTTTTCCCGTCTCGCCCAAATGGAAGATGAGCCCGCGCTATCTACGGTATAGACAAAATATTTTCCATTAGCGCTCCAGGAACCACAGCAAGCATGGTGCTCGTACGGATCTCCCCTCAGAACTGGAGTCACACTGCGGTTGGCAAGATCAACCTCGTACAAACTCATTTGATCGTTCGCCTCATGGACGGAAAACCTTACAGCGCTTCCATCGGGAGACCAGGACGGCCAAAAGGGAGTGCCTGCAGTTGTAGCAAGCACCGATGCGTTCTGCCCATTGCTATCGGCTAACATGACCTGCTGCTGAGAGACGTACACGATTTGAGTGCCATCTGGAGACCACGAAGCCGACCGGCCAAATAGCTCTGTCATGGGTTGTGACGGCTGGCCCTGCAGCGTAACAGCGGTAATGGGGCCATCGCTGTCACCCTTGGAAACCAGGGCTTCCTGGTTCTCTGACTGGACGCTGGAAATATATCCAGTTGCAAGCCCCAGTGCCGCCGCGCCGATAGTGCCCCCGTCAATGGGAACAGAAGCAAGGTAAGACTTCTTACCGCGGAGTTCCGTAAAAAGGATCTTTCCCTTGTTGAGTATCAAGGGAGCTTTGCTCACTTTTGTGAACCCATCCCGAGTGAGCTTTGTCACTGCGCGCAGGTCTTCACGTTGGTTGTAGACATTTCCAACAATGGGTATGACAGCAAAGATAAACAAAGCAATCAGTCCTATCAGCAAGGACGATTTCACTGTCACAACTTGATGCACATGTTGGTTAGGGAGCTTAACACCGAGATCTACTCTCAACCTATCTAGCGGGTCTTCGGAGTCCGAGTTTTCCGTAAATAGCAAGTTACCCTGGGTTAGGGCCCCTACTGATATACGGTACCCCTTCTTGGGTACTGTCTCGATATATTCGCGTCCGTTTGGCAGCTTGCCGAGGGCTTTCCGCAACATGAATATGGTCTGCGTAAGATTATGTTCCTCGACGACGACACCTTTCCAGACAGTATCGAGAAATTCTTCTCGGGATACTACCTTCCCTTGTGCCTTTAAGAGCAATGCCAGAGCCTCGCGCTGGCGTTGCGGCATATCAATTATCTCAATCCCACGCATGACAACCATTTGTGTGGCCTCAAACGTGTATTCACCAAAATGCAGTATCTGTTTCATATCAGGGACCTTGGGGAAAATCCGTTGATTTTTGATCTGCCTCAATCGTTCATTTGAGGACTTCTATCTCACCAGGTATTAGCGTGATGAAGTTCCCAGAATTACGAAGCCGCAGTTCAGTACCCAACGGTGAGAATTCTGTGCTTTGAGGGGTTCGCCCTTCTTTTGACTCTCCAGGAGTTTTGCCAATGTCTGCCACTAGAGTGTTCCATCCGCTTTTTGCGAGCAATGTGTACATCAAGCCCCGACTCTCTGGCCGGGCTTTGATCTTCTTTCTTTACCTACCATCAATACTTGTGACGTTACTAGGGGTTGCAGCACTGTCAGTGTACTGGGCAGCATTTGCAATTGCGACGCCCGGGACTCTGTCGGTGGTTGTATCAGTGCTTATTCAACTTGCCTGGTTCATCTCACTCATTGATGTGTGGCTACAAAATACATATTCCGTTTTCCGTAGGAAACCTTCTTTATTAGATGGTTTTGACCTACGAAGTCACGTTCATCCATAGAAAGCCAACGCTTTCTACGACCAACATCAGGGGGATTATCGAAACGATCTAACGATACTCCTAAAAGTTGGTTTTCGATACTAATTTCATTTCTCTCCGACATATAGGTCTAAGGATCACACCATGCTCCGTACTCGAACGGTTGCTCTTATCAGTCCCTCTACTCCTTTTCTGCAAGCTGCTGTAACTGCTTTGACCTTTGAAGGCCACGATGTTGTAGCGTTCGAAGCCCTCACAGAAGCGATCAGCGCCATGCACAATAGGTCATTTGATGCTGTTGTCATCGATGTATCTGCCCGGCCTCCACGGGATCAACGATCTTTAAGCGATCTCGTAAGGCTTGTTGGTAAGGACAGGATTTGGATAGCTCTGCCTCTAGGCGTAAGCCCATGGGCATCGGACGCGGAGCGCCTTGGTATCCGACATACACTTGGAGTCCCACTCCGTTCGACCGAGCTTGAAGAAGTGTTGACTTATCTTCAAGAAATTCCAGCTGCGCTAACGTCCTATGACGCAACCGAACCTGCACAAACGCGCGCTGTACATATTGAGGACCTTCCAAACAACCGCTATTTCCTGGCCGCTAGCCCGTCAATGATGCGGATTTATGAGAATATCCGTCTCCTGGCTCAGGTCGATGCGCCGGTACTCATCCTTGGAGAGAGTGGTGTAGGAAAGGACGTTATTGCCAACCTTCTACACAAACACTCGCGCCGCGCTGCACACACGTTCTGTTCCGTAAACTGCGCTGCTCTTCCTCCTGACCTACTTGAGAGCGAGCTCTTTGGATATGAAGCAGGCGCCTTCACCGGAGCCGTAAAGGCGAAGCCTGGCCGTTTCGAGCAGGCCGACAAAGGCACTCTTCTACTGGACGAAATTGGCGAAATGAGCGCTCCAATGCAGGCAAAGCTGCTGCATGTTCTGCAGGACGGTCGCTACTCACGCTTGGGTGCGCGGAGCGTATCGACGGCCGACGTCCGTGTGATTGCAGCAACGAACGTGAATATTGACAGCGCAATTGAAGACAAGCTATTTCGTGAGGACCTGTATTACCGCATCAGCACCTTCACCATCCGAGTCCCACCTCTTAGAGAACGCCGTGAAGAAATACCATACTTAATAGAAGAGATGGTGAAACGGCAGGCAATGGCGTTCCATCAGGATCCGGTTTATATTTCGCCGCGGATGATGTCTCTGTTGCAAGATTATGAATGGCCCGGTAACTTGCGCGAACTCGGTAATGCTGTCATTCGTATGCAAGTCTTAAAAGGACAGGAGTCCTCAATCTCTGATATTGAGGCTAAGGTCCTGGGTAAGGTAGCTAAAGTTCAGTCATGCGGCAAAGACGCACCAGAGCCAGAAGTAAGCGTGAATGAAATGCGCTCGATTGTCCGGAATTTCAAAGATCAAACAGAGAGCCGATTGATCCAGCAGGCTCTGGAAGAAGCACGATGGAACCGTAGACAAGCCGCACTGGCTCTACGGATCAGCTATCGCACCTTGTTATACAAGATCGAACATTATCGCTTGAAAGAAACTCGTGTCCCAATTCGCTTCGAAGCAGTCCAGGGCAGCGGCTCTTCTCTGCCAGTCTAAAGTAACCTTCATCCACACTAAAAGTAACAATGCGGTGTGCAGGATTAGTACAAAACAAGAAAAGGGGAGGTTTTACCTCCCCCTTTTCTTATGCAGTTACCAGAGTTTCTCGTTCCTTTATCAGCTGTTCCTTTTGCCATTGGATAGTACGGACAAGTCCTTCTTCCAACGGAACGGAGGCTCGGAACCCCAGTAACCTTTCCGCCTTACGAATATCCGGCACGCGACGTAAGACATCCTCGTACTTACGACCAGCAATAGCATCGTATGGAATCATGTCAATCCGCGGTTCTCCAGGCTTACCGCATAGCCGATGAATCTCACGGGCCAGATCAAGGATCGTTATCTCACGATTGTTACCAATGTTAACGATCTCTCGATTCGCGGTCGTCGCTTCTGCTGCTGCAACAATGCCACGTGCTGTGTCTTCAACAAAGGTGAATGAGCGAGTCTGCTGGCCGTCCCCATGAATGGGGATGACCTCATCGTTCAGAATTGCATTGATGAAGACGGACTGGGGTCCTCCCCACCAGGTCAGGTTCTGACGAGGGCCATACGAGCCAAAGATGCGGAGAACGGTGGCATAGATTCCGGATTCCTCCGCCATTGCGAGGACGAGATGCTCATCGAACATCTTCGATGCCGCATATGCCCAACGAGCCACAGTCGCTGGACCCAACACGCAGTTTCCATCTTCTGCGAATGGAACATCCGGACTCTTACCATACACATCGGACGTAGACGTAATGGTGAAACGAGCACCATTGTCGATCGCTACCTGCAATGCATTCTGCGTTCCGATGGAATTAACGAGCAGAGTCTTCTTGGGATTTTCGTATCGTGGAATCTTGTAGGCCGCAAGGTGAATCACACTGTCGACTTTTCCCGCAGCTTCTTTCAACGCTGCAAGATCACACACATCGACCGCGCGAAACTCAAAGGACGGATGAAGCGAAGCTGCCTCGATATTGCGCATATGACCATGCGACAGGTCATCCACCGCAATTACGTCATAGCCTTTCTCGAGCATCCTATCCGTCACATGCGAACCCAGAAACCCTGCAGCTCCTGTAATAAGTACTCTTTTCATGCCGCCCTCACCATTTCTACGATTTGATCAACACTACGTTTGCAGGCCAGGCCACCGCCGAAGAGATCGAGGTTACGTGGCTCGGCAGATGGGCCGGTGTGTACCAGCGCATTCGCCGCCTGAATAATGGGTTCCCGATCACTCCCGACGAGCATGTTCCAGCCGCCGTGCAGAGTCTCGCGCCACTCCGTCTCTTCTCGAAGCGTGAGACACGGAGTGCCCGTGAAGTACGCTTCTTTCTGTAGGCCACCCGAATCTGTCATGACAAAGCGTGCGTTCCGCTGTAATGCAAGCATTTCGAGGTACCCCACAGGCTCAACAACATGGACATGGGTTCCCAAAAAAATAGAATTATCGCTTTGGGCCAATCGATTGCGAAGACGCGGGTGCATTGGAAAAACGATGGGAATATCAATTTGGCGAAGTGCGCCCAAAATTGAAGAAAGCTTCGTAGCGTCATCCGTCATTTCTGCTCGGTGCAACGTGAGCAGCGCGTAGTCCCCGCCTTTTACGGGAAGATCCCGTAATGTTGCAGCTTCACGGCGCTGACTGCCAAATTGTTCAACAGCATCCAACATGATGTCGCCAACAAATACGGCGCGGTCGCCGAGTCCTTCCTGACGCAGTTGCTCCACAGCAGCATGCGTCGGACAAAGAAGCAAGTCTGATACCTGATCCGTGACGATGCGATTGATCTCTTCTTGCATGAGCCGATTGAAGCTACGCAGTCCGGCCTCTACATGAATAAGCGGAATATGTAATTTCGCTGCCGCCAGAGCCGAGGCAAGCGTCGAGTTCGTATCTCCATATGCAATCACTGCATCCGGCTTCCAGTTGATCATCTCCGCTTCAATACCAGCGAGCATGATTGCGGTCTGCAGCCCCGGGGTATGCGCCGGTGTGTTCCTCAACATTTGAGGTTTCGGCATGCCGAGTTCACTGAAGAAGATGTCAGACATCCCTGGATCACGATGCTGTCCCGTGTGGAGCAAGCGGTGCTCAATGGGAGCAGATGTAAGCTGATTGAATTCTTCAATCGCCTTCGACATAATGGCCATTTTGACGAATTGTGGCCTTGTTCCCCCAACGGAGAGGAGCTTCATTTGCTGCCTCCAGGCTTCTTATCTGCAGCAGGCTGAAGTTTCTGCTCATCAGGTACCGGTCGAATGGCACGTGCAGGGGATCCCATAACCACCATGCCGGCGGGAACATCACGCGTTACAACCGATCCAGCCGCAACAAGTGAATCTTCTCCGATCGTGATGCCAGGCAATACTGTTGAGTTCGCAGCGACACGAGCACCGCGGCGCATCGTTACGCCGCCGAAGTGCTTGAAGCGTTCCTGGGTCCGTCCCACGAAATTGTCATTGGTAAATGTGACCTCTGGGGCTACAAAGCAAAGGTCCCCGATCGTGGATTTCGCAGTGATATACGCTCCGGTTTCGATCTTGCAGCACCGGCCGATCGTCACTTCATTTTCCACGGCAACGCCGCGACCAATAATCGTGAGTTCTCCTATGACAGTGTCTTCTCGCACGCTGGCAAAATCAGCGATTAATACGCCGTCATGCACTACAGAGCCGGTATAGATGACAGCGTTGCTACCCACCAGACATCCGTTTCCGATAAAGGTGGGTGTGAGTTCGCGAAGAACCGTCGTCGCACTTGCGCGCGATTTCATCGGTCGTTTTCCGATGACGACACCATCATCAATGCGAACATCTTTTCCAATGTTGATGTGGCTGTGCAGGACGACATGGTTTCCAATGACAGTCCCTTCACCAATACTGACATCTTGACCAACGACAACGTGCTTGCCAAAGCTTACGTCGGGATATTGGCGGTTCCTGTCTTGTTCTTCCAGAAGAGTGTTTTCAGAAACAACAAACTCTGCTTTCATAGCTCTTTATCACCCCGGGATACGGCCAGTTAGCGGCTATTTCCTGCAACTTTCATGAAATGTCTTGTCTCGTTTTGCGCGGAGACTTTCGCGTCCTGCGTTGAACAAAAAAAGGGGTAGCCACGCTCCTTTGAAAGGATGCAACCAGCTGCAAGACGAAGGTGCTGTCCAACGGTGCGGAGAATCCGCATCTTGCTGGTGCCTGCTACACGGCGATGTAGGACGACTGGAAACTCTTCGATGTGATAGCCCATGTAAGACGCACTCATGAGAATCTCAACCGTCGACACAAACCCTGTGCTTTGAAATTGCGCCTCACGCACAAATGAACCGCGATACGCACGAAACATGCTGGTGTAGGTGTAGAGCTTGACTGGAGAGACCACGCGATAGAGCTGTGAGCACCAACGGCTAAGTCCCAACCTCCACGCCGGCACACCATCCACACCACCTTGCGGATGGTACGGAGAAGCTACAACGACATCAGCCTTTCCTTCAATGATGCGGTGAATCATGGGAATGAGATTGTCTGCACGATAGCTGCAGTCTGCATCAATCGTGCAGACAATCTCGGCGCTTCCCACAATTTGAAAGGCAGTACGAAACGCTTCGCCGAGGCCCCGATTCGTCCCGTGCGAGACGATCTGATATGCCGCGTCGCCGGGAATCGCCCGTGGAATTAGTTCCACGGTGCGGTCCGTACTACCATCGTCCACAAAAAGATAGAAGACGATAAAGCGATCCTGGAGACCACGCTGCAGTTCCGCCAGACGTATTCTGAGAACCTGCAGACTGTCCTGTTCGTTACAGACAGGAATGACTATCGCAACCCTCGGAAGGGTTTGTGTGCGCGCGCGCCCCATGATGTATCTCCCTTTCTTGCTTATCGGCGCCGATTAGCAATGAACAATCTTGCTGGACTCAATGCCACGCGTTGCATTGCGGCTATCGACGACCAGTTGCGCGTTTTTAACGATTGAGGCGTAGTCGTAATCCGAGTGATCCGTGGCGATGACCACACAATCGAATTCACCAATACGATCCAACGGTGTGCAGGTCATCCCCAGGTCGTAGTGACGACCACGGCCTACTTTGGCAAAGTAAGGATCGTTGTATTCCACGATTGCCTTCTCGTCCTGCAGCATCTCGATGATCTCCAGCGAAGGAGACTCGCGAAGATCGTCAATGTCCTTCTTGTAGGCCATACCAAGCACCAGGATTCGAGAGCCATTGATCGATTTGCGGTGCGAGTTCAAAGCATTCGCTACAGACTGCACAACATAACGCGGCATGCCTTCATTGATCTCGCCAGCGAGTTCGATGAAGCGGGTGTGGAAGTTCCACTCGCGCGCCTTCCAGCTCAGATAAAAAGGATCAATCGGAATGCAGTGACCACCAAGGCCGGGGCCCGGATAGAAGGGCTGGAAGCCGAACGGCTTGGTCGCCGCAGCGTCAATGACCTCCCATATATCGATACCCATCCGGTGCGAGAGCATCTTGAGCTCATTGACCAGTGCGATATTGACGCAGCGATAAATGTTCTCCAGCAGCTTCGTCATTTCGGCCGCCTGAGTGGACGAAACCGATACGGTCTTCGCAAAGATGTTGTTGTAGAGAGCAGAGGCAAGGCGTCCCGCATGTGCTCCATGGCCACCAATGACCTTGGGAATATCGCGGCGCGCGACCGTATTGTTACCTGGGTCCTCACGCTCCGGTGAGAAGGCCACGAAGAAAACATCACCGTCCGGATCCATTCCGTCTTCGTAAGCGCACAGTCCTTCCGGGCTGCCAGCGTTCAGGATCGGGATAAGTACTTCTTCTGTGGTTCCGGGATAGGTCGTGCTTTCAAGCACCACGAGTTGTCCACGACGCAGCCAGGGAGCAATAGACTCCGCAGTGCGCTCAATGAAGGAGAGATCGGGATCGCGGTGATCCGTGAGAGGAGTAGGTACGCAAACAATGATTGCGTCCTGCTCAGAGATCTTCGAGAAATCGGTGGTCGCACGGAATCCCTGTGAACGAGCCATTTCGATTTCTGTTGGTGGAATACGGAAGATGTAACTCTTCCCTTCCTCAAGCTGGCTAACTTTAGCCGTGTCGATGTCGAATCCCTGGATAGCGACACCCGCTTCCGAGAACAAGAGTGAGAGAGGCAGACCGACATATCCAAGGCCGATGACGCCAACCTTTGCAGTCTTCGCTTGGAGCTTATCGAGTTGACGCTCCACCTGATGGGCACGTGATGCGAGAGTTACGCTGTTCATGCCGGGGCATGTTGCACGGTTCGTACCAAACCGAAAACAACAGGAAGAGCTTCGTAATTCAAGCGCAATATCTGGAGTTTCGTATCTTCGGTGCACTTACGAGATACGAAAGTAACGTGACGGTGTGCATAGAGTATGCAGAACTTTGCGTCTCTATTCTCCGCATGGCGTTGAAGTTCCCCGAAACGCACGCCTGAAACCGGCATTTGTATTGGCATAACAATTGCACACCCTTAGTCAAACGATTCCTAGATATGGAGACGGAACGGACATGGATACACGCTTGAAGTTAGGTGTGGTAGGTCTTGGAGCCTGGGGTTGCAACGTCGCACGTTGCCTATATGAGTTGCCCGATTGCGATCTGGTGGTTTGCAGCGATCTGAGCGAGAGCCGCCGCACGATGGCAGAACGCAACTGGGGTGTGCAAACAGTTGCATCTCTTGACGAAATGCTCGCGCAATTCCCGGAAATTACGGCAGTTGCGATCGCGGCACCGGCAGTCATGCACTATCCATTAGCGAAAAAGGCTCTGCTCGCAGACAAGGACGTTTTCGTCGAAAAGCCATTCACACTGAACGTCCCCGATGCAGAAGAGTTGATGGCGCTGGCGGAAGAGCGCGGGAAAGTTCTGATGGTAGGCCATCTTTTGGAATACCACCCTGCCGTCAACAAAATCCGCGACATTGTGCAGGCGGGTGAACTTGGAGATGTCTATTACATCTACACGCAGCGCGTGAACCTGGGCCGTATCCGTGGAGATGAGAACGCTATGTGGAGCTTTGCGCCCCACGACATCTCCCAGATTCTTTACATCCTCGGCGAAGAACCGGTGGACGTCAGCGCCCGCGGTCAGTCCTACATTCAGGACGGAATTGAAGATGTTGTCTTCCTGAGCCTCTTCTTTAAGAACCGCCGGATGGCACACATCCATATCTCCTGGCTGGATCCGCACAAGATGCGCAGCACCACCGTAGTGGGCAGCAAGAAGATGCTGGTGTTCGACGACGCCGCCACAACGGAAAAGCTACGTATCTATGACAGCGGAGCTCAACAGCCGGCGACTTACTCTTACGGAGAAGCGATCCAGGTTCGGTTTGGAGATATCCAGATCCCGCACCTTACGACCACCGAGCCGTTGAAGCTGGAATTCCAGCACTTCATTCAATGCGTAAATCAACGCCTGACCCCGCGCAGCGATGCAAAGGACGGTCTCCGCGTAGTGCGCATTCTGGAAGCGGCTCAGAAATCGCTGGAGCTGGATGGACTGCCGATTTCTCTCAAGTCCGGCATGGCGCGTAAGCGCATGCCCAAACTCACTCCCATGGACCGTCAATGGACGCCGCAGATGCCGGTTCCGGGACGGGTGCCTGCAGTAGCAGTCTCGTAAAAAGTGAATCCACATGAACGGATACAAAACAGAGTTGTTGGTGATCGGTTCTGTGCTGATGGCGGCAGCTGGTCAGACACTGATCAAGCTGGGGCTTATGGGACACGGGGCTTTCTCCAGAACGTTACTGGAGTGGCCCCTGGCTCTCACCGCCGGTGTTGTCATCGGTCTTTGCGTGTACGGGTTAGGCACTGTGATGTGGTTCGCCGCAGTGGCACAGCGCAACATCAGTTATCTTTATCCGCTTGCGGGAATCAACTACGTGCTAATGGGATTCATTGGGCATTTCCTGCTGCATGAAGGAATGGGACCGCTGCGCTGGTGCGGAATTTTTGTCATGACAAGTGGCATTGTTCTCTTGTCAAAAACCAACACAAAGGAAACCGCAAGCTGATGTCTACTTCTTCTCTTTCCTTTGCCTGGGCTTCTCTCGCAGTAAGTATTGCGATGGGGTCTTTTGCTCAAATCACGTTGAAACACACGACGAATCGCTTGTCCGTTGTGGAACAACGCTACCGTGCGATTCCGTGGCTGCTTCTGTGGGGAATCCTGTTCGCAGGCGCCATGGTCTTCTGGATCATTGCGCTGCGACGACTCGACATCTCCATTGCATATCCACTCATGAGTTTGGGATATGTCGTCGTAACAGGACTAGCCGCAATTCTTCTACGGGAACACGTTACGAAGTGGCGATGGATTGCGGTGGGCCTGATAACATGCGGGGCCGCCATGGTAGCAGGGAGCGTGTAGTATGCAGAATGCTGAAGTCCGACAGTCACACATTGCTGTTATCGGCGGCGGTTTTACCGGCATGGTCTGTGCTTTTCGCCTATTGCGCGCCGGCTATCGCGTCACCATTTTGGAGCGCGAAGTCGAGCTTGGCGGATTGAGCGCGACACAATCCTATGGCTCATTCAACTGGGATCGCTTCTATCACTGCATCCTCACATCCGATAAACCGCTCCTGAGTTTGATCCGTGATCTCGGTCTCGAAAGCGAGCTGCGATGGAACAAAACAGAAGTTGGTCTGTTTGCTCACGGCGAACTTCATCAGATGACCGGCCCAACGGACTTGCTCCGTTATCGCCATCTTTCCCTGCTTTCAAAAGCGCGGCTGGCGATCATGACGTGGTATATCACTCGCCTCAGGAACGGTCGCAAGCTGGAAGGCATTCCATTGTGCCAATGGACGCGCCGCCTTTTCGGAAAGAACGTCTATTCCCAGATCTGGGAACCGCTCCTACGGTGCAAGTTGGGCGAAATGCGCAAGTATGCCTCCGCCGCATTCCTCTGGGGCACCATCGTCAGGCTTGCGTCCACACGCGAGAAAGGTCCGGGAACGCAGGAATGCCTCGGCTATCTGCACGGAGGATACGGAACTCTTTTCAAGCGGCTGCAACAGACCGTGAACTCGCTGCATGGTGAAACGAGCCTTGGAGTCGATATTCGCGGTATCGGCGCAGGCAGAAGCGATGTACCCGGAGAAGGCGTTCTTATTCGCGCACGGCATAAGGACATTTACGTTGACGGAGTCGTACTTACGACACCCAATCGCGTTGTCGCTTCTATGCTTCAGGTGGAAGATCACCAGTACAAAGAGCGTCTGGGACAGGTGATGTACCTGGGCATTGTGTGCACGGTACTCGTCCTCAAGCGAAAGCTTTCCTCCTTCTATGTGACCAATGTTGCGGAAAAGATTGGATTCACGGGCGTCATTGAAATGACCAACCTGATCGATCCCGAGCAGGAAACAAACGGGCGCCACTTGGTTTATCTTCCGCGATATACCTCACCGTCCGATCCGCTGTTCGCCGCGAGCAATGATGAGATCTGGGCGCATATTCAGCCGGATCTCAAGCGAATTTTCCCTGATTTGCAGGAAGAGGACATTGAGAGCCGCTACGTCTTCCGCCATAAAGACGTTCAGCCGGTACCGACCATCGACTATTCCACGATCGCCCCTCCGGTCCGCACACCGGTTGCCGGTGTATACCTGGCGAACACCTCACAAATCATCAACAACACGCTCAACAACAATGCGATGACCTCTATTGCCGAAGCGACGTGTGACGCACTCATGCAGGACATTCCAGCTGTGCAACAGCTTCAACAGACTGCGGAAGTTGGGGAGAAACCTTCGGTATTTACGGAGACGCAGGGGGTACGTGCCGCATGTACAGCATGACGCTTCTCTTTGAAAGTTCGTTTCACCTCCTGGACGGCATTCTCAGCCGCAGCCCGGTGTTATGCCTTTTCCTTCTCTCGGGAGGACTGATCCTGGGCTCCATGATTCTTGATCGACGGAGCCGTGTCCGCGTTGCCACGCCCAAACCATCCATCACAAACCAGAGCGTAGGAGACGGCACAGCATGAACCCGACCGTCCACATAGAAGACACTCCGGTACGCGCGTTTGCGTATCACGAAATTCACAATCTGACGGTGAATGACGTGTATTGCATAACGCCGGAGCTTTTCTTGCAGCATCTGTGGACCATGCGTGACTCGGTCAGCGAGAACATTCAATCTCTCATGATCACCTTCGATGATGGGCATTACTCTAACTTTCGATTTGCGGCTCCACTGCTGGAATTCGCAGCGCTCCACGGTCATTTCTTCTTACCGAGCACATGGATAGGGCAACGTAGCGGATTTATGAGTTGGCAAGATGTTCGCGAACTCGCAGCAAGAGGGCACAGAATCGGATCGCATAGTGCGACGCACGCATTTCTTCCATCCTGCAGCCCAACTGCAATGTATGAAGAGTTAGCTGGATCACGTTTCGCGCTTGAGGATCAATTGGGTATGTCCGTGACATCTATTTCCATGCCAGGAGGCAGATGGAATGAAGAGGTGCTGCGAGCATGCGCTATGGCCGGATATGAAACGGTCTACACCTCAGAACCCGGATTTTACAGGCCCGCAATCAACATGGATGAATTGCGTACGCCTGCGGTAATTGGCAGATTTGCCATACAGCGTCGAACAAGTTTGCGAGCCATCAGCGGCTATTCAAGTGGTGATCGCATGACCGTAAGAAGGATCCATTCGATGTACC
The DNA here is from genome assembly GCF_036877645.1 of Terriglobus sp. ADX1. Taxonomy (NCBI): domain Bacteria; kingdom Pseudomonadati; phylum Acidobacteriota; class Terriglobia; order Terriglobales; family Acidobacteriaceae; genus Terriglobus; species Terriglobus sp. ADX1. Next base: position 8,859 of record NZ_JAEDXV010000021.1, on the reverse strand, counting down.
AGGCGCGGAACAGCGTGAAGCGTTTGCTGGGCGATCAGGCATATCAGAGATTGTGGTCCCATTTGTTCCGGGCCACACCGAATTAGAGGGCAAAGTGCGAGTACTACAGCTGGTTTCCAGTTCGGGCTTCTACGGTGCGGAGCGAATGGTCAACCTCTTGGCCAGCTCGTTAAATCAGGCCGGTGAACAGGTCTATCTCGGTTTGTTCAATGCGGACGGCGCATCATGTGCGCAGGTGGTTCGCGAGGCTGATCAACACCAGATTCCTGTTTGGAATTTGCGTTGCCGCGGACGCTGGGATTGGCGTGCAGTTCATGATCTGGCGAATTTCCTGAAGATCAACCATATTGATGTTCTGCATACACACGGATACAAAGCCAATATCTACGGCTTTCTTGGTGCAAGGCTTGCGGGCTGTGCCATTGTTGCGACATGCCACAACTGGACCAAACGCACCGCCGCTCTGCAAAAGTATGCTGCGCTGGACCAGATCTTCTTGCGATGGTTTGACACTGTCATTGCAGTTTCTCAAGGCATCGTCACGGAGCTTCGCCATAATCGTGTGAAACGTATTCGCGTCATTGCAAATGGCATCGATGTGGCGAAGTTCCAGGGGTCAGGCAATCATTCCAAACCCAATCAGCCTGTCGTCATCGGATGCCTCTCGCGCTTATCCAAAGAAAAAGGCGTGGACGTTTTGCTTTGGGCATTACCAAGGATTCTGGACCGATACCCGAACCTACACTGCTGTGTCGCAGGAGAAGGACCGGAGAGAGAACGCCTGGAAGTTTTGGCTACGAAACTCGGTGTTGCCGACTCATTTCATATGCCCGGCTTCTGTGATGACACAGCAGATTTTTTGAAGCTATGCACCGTCGTCGCCCAGCCATCGCGCATGGAAGCCATGCCTTTGGCCATTCTGGAGGCGATGGCTGCAGGCAAGGCAATTGTCGCTTCCGCGGTGGGGGAGATCCCCCGCCTACTCGAAGACGGACATGCCGGACTGCTTGTACCGCCCGACAGTCCGGAAAAGCTAGCCGAGGCAATTCTTACCCTGTTGCAGGATGAAGCTCTGCGTCAAAGTCTGGAGCGCAGAGCTGCACAAAAAGCCGCATCGCAATTCGATGTGGCGACAATGACTGCGGAATACCAAAAGGTCTACCGCACTGTCACCTCCGGCCATCAGCATGTACGGCATCTGACACGCGCCGATCGCATGGACATGCAGGTATGATCGCGCCGACACTCACGTCGTCTCCATCTGGATCGGATGTGGCACCGAGTGGCCGCGAATGGGACATATGGCTTTCCGATGCATTTTGTTTCACGCCCTGGTATAGTGCTGCGCTTGTGAAAGCGCTGCTTAATACAGGGGCATCCGTACGCTTTATCGCTTCCGACGTTGCAGGAGAACCGGCATATTTCAAAAGCCAGGGAATCGAACCAGCTCCCGGCCCATTCTGCTTTCGTCATGCAAGCAGGCTTCCCTCTCCAGCCAGAAAAGCAACGCGACTTGGTGCCGCAATGGCAAATTCTGCGGCGCTGCGGTGGCAGCTAAAACATTCCTCAGGGCGCCCAGACATACTGCATTTGCAACAGTTACCCGCGCTAAATCATGGGATTCATGACGATTTTCGTACGATCGCATGCGCCCAACGTAGAGGCATTCCAGTAGTCCATACAGTGCATAATTTGTTGCCACACGACAGTGGCAATACGCTGCGTGCTACTTATCAGACACTCTATGCGACTGTGGATCGGCTTATCTGCCATTCGCCTGATGTAGCAGAACAGCTAACGAAGCAATTTAGCGTCAATGCACGCAACATCTCTGTCATTCCACATGGGCCTCTGTTTGAAGCTCAAATGGAAACAGAGAACGAGCGGGGTTTCGCGAGAACCCGCCTGAACATCCAACACGACCGCCCAGTAGTCCTCTGGCAAGGTGTGATGGCCCCATACAAGGGGCTGGATCTACTTTTGCAGGCATGGGAACGATGCATGTTGCGCTGGCAACACACTGCGCCCAAACCACTACTGCTCATTGCCGGAACAGGCCCAGCAACTGAAGTGGCTCTGGTGAATGCAGCGGCAAAACAGTTGTCTGACAGCATTCGTTCAGAGATTCGTTACATCACGACTGCAGAATTGCCACTCTTTTTCCAAGCGTCCGATGTTCTGGTTTATCCCTATCGAGCGATCACGACGAGCGGTGCACTGCTTACCGGCTTGAGTTATCGCAAACCCATCATTGCCTCAGACCTTCCACCGTTCCGGCAGTTTCTTCGCCACAAAGAGAATGCTCTTCTCCTCCCTCCAGGCGATGCAGACGCCTTAACGGAAGCACTTTACACACTTCTGTCTGCACTCTCCGGCGATGAAACAACGCAGCCGCTGTATCGAACTTTGGCTACCGGATCTGCAAGGAATCGCGAGCTCTATACCGGTTGGGATGTGATCGCGAAACAGACACTTTCCGTCTATCGGGAACTAGTGCCAAACAAGTGAAATGAAGTGTGCAGACACTTGCACACCTTTCACTTGTTAACTCCCTCCACACTGCTTGAAAGCCCTGAATTCACCATATTCACGCTATCGGACTTTGGCTCTCCGGTTGCTTCTTCCTAGGTATCGGAAGGAAGACGGCTATGGACTCGAAGCGGAAAACAAGGTGGAGCGCACTATATATACCGCCCCTCCTGCTCTGCACAGCGTGGTGCAGCGGCCAACAGGCCACAGCAAATGTGACAAAGTCGGCAGTATCGACCACAGCATTAACAGAGACACGTTCAGCAACAACGGCCACGCCGTACACCATCGGCAGCGGTGATGTGTTGAACGTGCAGGTCTGGAAAGAAAAGGACCTAAGCCAGACCGTCGTCGTGCGTCCTGACGGGAAGATTTCCCTTCCACTCCTCGGCGATCTTCAAGTGATTGGCAAAGAACCATCGCAGGTTGAAGAAATCGTCCAGACACGTCTGCAGTCCATGGTGGTTGAACCGCGCGTCACGGTCACCGTCACAGAGATTCACAGCCGCATGGTTTACATCACTGGCGAAGTTGCCCGCCCCGGTGCATATCCGCTCAATACTCCCATCACCGTACTGCAGCTCATCGCACAGGCCGGCGGTCTGACAGAATTCGCATCGCGCAAGAAAATTCAGGTGATTCGTGCAAACAATAAGCGCGATGAACAACTGCTGAGCTACAAAGCGATGACGCAATCCAAGGGTGGTAGCAACCTCACCCTGAACCCTGGCGACACGGTGGTGATTCCATGATTGCTTCGAAGCACATGTTCATTGCGATCAGTGCCCTACTCTGCACTCCCGTCTCTTTGCTGGCGCAGGATCGCAACCAGGTTGCCGCAACAAATAACACGCAGCAACAGGTCGAATCGCAGGAGCTGAAGCCATCCTGGATTAGCTCGAACGTCTCCATGGGTGAACGCTCGGACTTGAATCTTGGTGTTTCAGGCAGCTATGGCCACGATTCAGCAGTGAACAATATTCCGGACGTTTCGTCACAGTACAGTAATCTCCAGGGGACGCTTGGAATGGCGATGAGGAGCCGCACAAGCTACTTCTCATTGCGTCACGATGCCACATTCCAGCTGTTCCCCGGAAGCGGCCTTGATATGCAGCAGTATCAATGGACGACGCTGAATCTCACACATTCGCCTTCGCGCAGAACAACCTGGGGAGTCAACGCAGCGAATGCCTACGGTGCAGACTCTGCACGCGCCAGTAGCTCTCTTAGTCTGGCTGCCGTAAACACAACCTCGATCGATAACAACAGTGTGCTAGCTGGTGTTATCACGGGCAATACGCTGCGTCAGTATGTTTCGACGGTAGTCGACCATCAAGTATCGGAAAGTCAGGCTTTCTCACTTGGTGCCAATGTAAGTTTTCAGAACTTCCTTGGTGCTGCGCCATCAACCCGCCAGTATGACGTTACAGGCTCAGTCCGAAAGTATTTGAACGAAGCTTTACTCATCGGTGTACGCGCAGATGGTGTGCAGCAGTATTACGGTTCCGGAAGCTGCACGACTTCGTCGCTTCTGGGATTCACCACGATGCAGTTCAGCCACGATATCCGCTTCGACGGCGGGATAGGCCCGGCATTCGGTTCTTCACAATGCACTGGAAGCTACCAATATCAAGCGATGCTCTCCGGGCAGAACGTCCGCGGCCAGCGCGCGTACATAGGAACCAGCCGCAAACGCGGCAACGGTGACGTCGCAGGCTCTCTGTGGGAGACTTCTGGATTCGGTGGCATGCAGGTAGGCAATCCGCGACAATTCACTGCTGCTGTCAATGGTGGATACACCAGCTATCACGGAGGATTTCCATCGGCACAGAGTACTGACCTGAGTGGTTACTTCGTGTCTTTCGAACTCCACCGTCCCATTTCAAACAATGCGGAATGGACATTCACTGCTCGCCACTTTCAACGCTCTGTCACGGGCACCATCCCTACAAATACGACGCCCGTAGCGGATCTTGCACGTACGGTCTTCTTCGTCGCCTTTACCTGGCAAAAAAACAATGGAGGGCGCTATGGCCGATGAGCACAGGTCTCCGCTCAGTGGTATCCACACCTTGTTGAGTGCGATTCGATATCGCTACCGACTCATCATCTTTGTCGCCGTTGCTCTATTGGCAGCGGGAGTGACTTACGTGATGAGCATGCCCGATGTCTATCAATCTTCAACACAGATTCTCGTAAACCCGCAACGCGTCTCAGACAAATACGTGAATAGCATCGCAACCATGGATGCCAGCGAGCGCCTGAACACTCTAAGCCAGCAGATTCTTAGTTCGTCGCGCCTGGAAACAATCATGGACGAACTTCACCTCTTCTCCAATCTGCGAGAAAAGGTAAGCCGTGATGAACTCATCGCGCGGATGCGCAAGAACATTGGCATTGAGTTGAAGCATAACTCGGAAGGCCTGAGCGCATTCACGCTTAGCTATACCGGCGATTCCGCGCAGGAAGTAGCAGATGTGGCCAATCGCCTTGCGGCATCCTTCATCTCATGGAATTTGCAGGACCGCGAGCAGGAAGCAAAGGGCACAACAACATTTCTCGCAAATGAATTGGCAACTACCAAATCCCAGCTAGATGACCTGGAAGAGCAGCTGCGCAGTTACAAGATGAAACATCTTGGTCAACTACCGGATCAGTTGGACGCAAACATGCAGACGTTATCGCGGCTGCAGGTTGAACTCCAGGCAAATACAGAGGCACAGAGTCGTCTGGATCGTGAGGCACTCCTCACCTCTTCTCTGCCGGACACCTCAACAACGCATGCCCCTGCCACCCCTTCGTCGATCCGGCAGAAACTTACTGCAGATAAAAATGCGGCACAAGCGGATTTAGTCGAATTACATAAACACTACACAGATAGCTTTCCGGATGTTGGAAGGAAAGAGGCAGAGATTCGTTCTCTTGATGCGCAAATTGCTGCGCTTCCGTCTGATCCTATTTCTTCTGCTGCCACCGAAACCGTAACAGCGAATCCACGGCTGCAACTTATCCGTCGCGATCGCGCACGCTTGCAGGAAGAACAGCGCAAGATTCAGGGATCCATAGGCCTCTATCAGTCCAGGATCGACTCTGCTCCTGTACGCGAACAAGAGATCTCACAACTGCTTCGAGACTACGGCACTGCACGAGATCACTATCGAGCTCTACTCGAGAAGACTTACTCAGCACAGATGGCAGCGCAACTTGAGCAGGAACAGCAGGGCGGAAACTTCACCATGCTGGACAAGGCGCGTGTTCCTGAAGCACCCATCGGACCGAAGCGAATCCCCTTGCTGCTTGGCGCGTTTTTCTTCGCCATCGCCGCGGGAATTGGAGTGGCGCTCCTTGCTGAAACACTGGACAACACCGTGAAGTCTGAAGCCGAACTGCGCGATTGTCTGCCTGACATTCCGTTGCTGGGAACAACACCCGGAATGCAAACCGTTCCAATCATTCGCAGGGGCCTTCCACAATCGCGCTTTCTGCTGGGAGGTCAATGATGATTTCGCTGTCTCTGAAACACGAATCCGTTACTCACACTCGCCGTGAGCTGAAGTTAATCGACGACGCGGAGATCACTCAAATCGCGCAGGAGTTTCTCCACGTCGATGATGAGGAATACCTCGACAGCATCCCCATTCTTGAGGCCGACGGATCCGACAAAGCACAGCAGCATTCTGTCTTTCACATCGATCCATACGGATCTGCCGCGGAGCAGTTTCGTCTGATGCAGCGGCGTCTCAGCAATCTGCGTCCGGCGGGCGGCTCTGTGTTGCTGACCAGTCCTGGCATCGGCGACGGCAAGACCACGAACGCGAACAACCTTGCATGGGCTCTTGCGGAAGCCGGACACAGCACATTGTTGCTGGAGCTCGATTTTCGTAGACCAGGATTGCATCGTTACATTCCGGAAATTCCCCCACACGATTTGAATGATGTCTTATTGGGCGAAATATCCTGTGCTTCTGCTGTGCGGCGCTTACACGAACTTCCGCTCTTTTATCTGGGAGTGGATAAGCCCGCACCGCGTCCCATCCGCTTACTGCGTTCGAAGAAGCTCACCGAATTAATTCGATGGGCGAATCAGACTTTCTCCTGGGTAATTATCGATGGTCCTCCGGTGCTCGCGGTATCGGATGTGGAAGAGATTTTGCCCAGGGTAGACCTCGCGCTCATGGTTGTGCGTGAACGCGGAACTCCACGAGCGATGCTGGAACGCGCCGCAGAACGCCTGGGCGAACGCTTGAACTTTGTGATCTACAACGACGCACTGCTTTCAGATTCATACGGACAAAAGTAATGACTGGATCAATTCTTTCTTGCAAGGAAACCGACATGTGCCTTCCTAGAAATCTTCGCTACTCCCGCTTTGTACTCTTCTGCAGTCTGCTGCTGACGAGCTTCCTGCTGCTAACACCGTTTGCGATGGCCCAGAGCCAGAGCCTCACTGTCGTTGTGCTTGTGAATTCCGCGAACACCACCGGATACAACACCAACAGCACAACGCCAGGAACATATCAGATGGGTCCCGAAAGGTACCTCGTTCATCTGCAGGTGCCTTATAAGGTCATCGATGTCAGCCAGACTGCCGCGATCGACTTATCCGCGTCGCAGCTCATCATTGCTGGGCATAACGGATTGAATCCAAGCGTTGCATGGCAAAACGCGATCGTTTCCGCCGTTGCGAACGGAACCGGTTTCGTAAACCTCGATAGCGACACGGGCATCGGCACGCAGACGCATATTCAAACGATGTTTCATGCAACGGGCGCTACGCTGGGCGCTGCGCAGACAAGTATCACCATTCCGGCAGCGGTGCAGGTAGGAGGCTCGACACCCCACTACATTGCTGCTCTGCAACGGCATTGGCTGAACGATCCCGCTGGCGACATCACCTACAACTATCACGGCAATGGAACGACAACGATCGCATCCAACGCAACGATTTTGACGGGCGCGACGGGCACTGTTGTCGCGGAACTTGGAACCGATCCTCTAATCCTGGCGTCGACCTACGGCAGAGGAAGAATCGTCGACTTCACGACGTATGACTATCTGCACGCAGATCGCTTTGGATTTGTGGAAGGCGTAGATGATCTGTTCTGGCGCAGTGTCGTCTGGGCAGCACGTAAGCCGTTCGTTATGCGCGGCTATCCGCGTATCGCGGCAATCCAGATGGATGACAACGAGGTCGGCGTTATGTCTCGCGTTCCCGATATGTGGAACACGAGCCTGACAGGCACGGTAGCTTCGGATGGCACGGGCGGGCCCTGGATGCCGCAGCTCAATCTGCAGGTTAGCTCCGTTGGAACTGGAGACACCGACCGTGCGCCAATGATCAGCGCAATCAACGCAAACAACCTTCATGCATCGGTTCACGGCTTGGACTATGGCTCCGGTGGCGACATGTACTGGAACCTGACCGTCCCGACCACGGACGCGCAGTGGCAGGCGAACGTAGCATCCGCTCTCAGCTGGAAGGCCGGTTCGGGTGGAACAGATACCTTTCCCAAGTTGAGCCGCTCCATGGTTGCGCACTACTGGGATATCTCGGATAACACAGGCTATGAAATGTACAACAGCCTGAACATCCGTTACATCACCTCTCCGCAAGCCGCAGGGACATATTACTTTGACTATCCGAAGACGGTAGCGGGAAGAACCCCACTCGGGCCATTCCGCATCTACGAGCAGCCTCCGGTATATCCGGTCGATTACGACGAAACATTTCCTTTCTTCTACGCCGATGACGTCGTAGTTCATAGCGTTGCTGGAAAACCTGCACAAACCTTTTTCGGTTTTGCCACGCAGGTTGGACAAATGGGAGGACGCTTCACGCGCCCAGACGCACTGTGGCCGAGCTCGACCAACAACTACACCATTGCTCAGAGCTTGAATCAATGGGAGTACTACATGTGGCATTTCTGGTCGGGCATGGAGCCTGTTCAGATCTACACACATGACGGCAACAACCTTGATCAATCAACGGTCGCCGATCGTCAGAGCTTCATCACGCAGCTCTCCGCCTGGTTCAAGACCAACAAAGGCACCCACGTATTCATGGACGGCATGGGTGACTATCTGCGCGCACGCAACCATTCTCTGCTTGCGAGCGGCAGCGTAACACCCTCCACCATCAGCCTAACCTTCACCGGTTCGGCCACGGATGCAGATGGAAACCTCATCCCGACGAAGACCTACGTCTTCTACGGAGACGATGAAGGCCAGCTTCTCTCCGTTCCCGGATTTAGCAACGGCGGCACTTATACCTTCACCAATCAGGCGCCGCCAACCATGCAGGTATCGCCGGAATCGCTGACTTTCTCAGCA